>DASYSQ010000160.1:0-30166 GCA_036003145.1 Pseudolabrys sp. | reverse complement strand
GTACCGCGCTGAATGGGATCTGACCCCGAGCGATCGCGCAAAGCTGACACAATTTTTGGCGGCCGGCCGCTCATCACCCGAGGCAGAGCGCAAGGCCGTCGCGGCGGCGGGTGCCTGGTTCGACAAGCGCGTGGGTCCCGTAGCTGGCACGGCAAATCACGTCGCACGTGCCGGGGCCAAATACATGTATGACGTGCGTCAATTCGACTGTATCGACAGCAGCCGCAACACCACCAGTCTCTTGCTCGTGCTCGATCAGCTTAACTTGCTGCGGCATCACGACGTCGATGTGCCGGTGGCGCGGGGTTTCTTTCTCGATGGGCGGCCGCCGCACGCAACGGCTGTTCTCGTCGAAAAGACCAGTGGCAGCAAATGGTCAATCGATTCCTGGACGGTTGGCTACGGCGAGGCCCTGGAGGTCATGCCACTGGAGCGCTGGAAGAGCCTCGACTAGGCGTGCGGGAGCCCTAAAAAGCGAAACGCCCGCGAAAATCGCGGGCGTTATCAGGCGAAATCAATGAGTTTCCCGATTTAGCCGCGATGCGCGGCATTCCAGGCAACCCGTGGGATATCGGAGCGGCTGATGCCGATGTCGGCAAGTTCGCGGTCGCCCAGGCGCGACAGTTCGTTCAGGCTTTGGTTGTAGCGCTTCCACTCCTGGATGAAGCGGACGAGTGCGGCAAACATGATGTCCTTCTTTCCTATAAGATCCGGCAGGTGCCGGTCGTCGTTTGCAGGGAAAATAGGGATGTTCCGCCAATTGAAAAGCAATAATGTTGCGCCGCAGCTAAGCGAAAAACGCATAGCTAAAGTAACTGAAAATTAGGGCCAAAGGAGATTTTCAGCCCTTTTTGCCCCGGTTACCTGAGGCATTTTTTGCTGCTGCGCACAAAGGGAAGCTCATAGCGCCGAAACGGTGTAGATTGGGCCCTGACAGCCGGGAGAAAACCCCATGAATTCGCATATCTGCCGAGGACTCATTGTCTTCGCGCTGGCCCTTTCCGGTTTTGCCTCGTCAGCGTTCGCCGCCGAGGTCAAAGTCCTGACCGCGGGAGCCTTCAAGCAGGTGGTTTTGGCCTTGGTGCCCGACTTCGAGAAGCAAACGGGCAACAAGGTCGTGGTGGACAACGACACGGCCGGCGGACTGAAGAAGCGGATCGAGAGCGGAGAGGCGTTCGATGTAGCGGTGATCACGCCGGCCGTCATCGATGAACTCGCCGGCGCCGGCAAAATCGCGGCGGGCAGCCGAGTCAACCTCGCCTCTGTCAGTATCGGTGTTGTGGTCAAGGAAGGTGCGCCAAAGCCCGATGTGAGCACGGTGGACGCCTTCAAACGAGCGCTGCTGGAGGCCAGGTCCGTTGCCTATATCGATCCGGCGAGCGGCGGCTCAAGCGGCATTTACATTGATAAGTTGCTGGAGCGGCTTGGCATCGCCGATCAGGTGCGGCCGAAGGCGAAACTCAAGAAGGGCGGCTATGTCGCCGAGCTCATTGTGAGCGGAGAAGCCGAACTCGGCCTGCATCAAATCAGCGAAATCGTCCCGGTTAAAGGTGCCGTGCTTGTCGGGCCGCTTCCGAAAGAAATCCAGAACACCACGACCTATGCCGCCGGTTTGAGCGCGTCACCGCAAAACAAGGAGGCGGCCCAGGCGCTCATCAAGATGTTTTCCGGGCCGGCTGCCGCTACAGTGCTGAAATCCAAAGGCATGGAGCCGGCGACCTAAGGACCACGCAATTTTGGAATTGGCAGCAGAGGCGCGCCCGCTCGATCGCCGCGTCGTCATCACCGCATTGGGTATTGCGCAAATCCTCGCGTGGGGGACCTCGTTCTATTTTCCGGCGGTCTTCTCGGAGCCGATCGTCACCGAAACAGGCTGGTCGCTCGGGTTTGTCGTTGGCGGGACATCGATCGGCTTGCTGATCGCCGGCCTGATATCGCCGCAGGTCGGTCGCATGATCGACGCGCACGGCGGACGACCCGTGCTTCTCGCCAGCTCTTTATTTTATGCCGCCGGCCTCGCGCTTGTGGGTTTTTCCTACGCGCTGCCGGTCTATTTGCTGGCCTGGGTGCTGATTGGATTTGGCATGGGCACCGGCCTTTACGATGCGGTCTTCGCCGCGCTCGGCCGCATGTATGGCAGTGAGGCGCGCGGGCCAATCACCAATCTCACATTGTTCGGTGGTTTCGCCAGCACGATTTGCTGGCCGCTGAGCGCGTTCATGATCGAACATGTCGGGTGGCGCAACGCGTGCTTCATCTATGCCGCGCTTCATCTGCTCGTGATGCTTCCGCTGCAGGTGAGCGTGGTGCGCGCACCACGCAAAGCCGAGACCAGGCAGAGTGGGCCGGATTTCTCCGGCGAAACGTCGCATATTCACAACGAAACGCTGATCTTTGCCTTGCTCGCCGTTGTGCTGTCGATTGCCGCCGGGGTCGGCTCGATTGTCGTGGTGCATTTGCTGATTTTCCTGCAGGCGAGGGGCGTCGATTTTGCAACGGCGGTGAGTCTCGGCACGATTTTCGGGCCCGCGCAGGTTGGCGCGCGCGTCGTGGAACGCTTGTTCGGGAGCCATTATCACCCGATCTGGACGATGGTTGCCTCCTGCACGCTGATGGCTGTGGGGCTGTTGATGTTGTTCGGTGCGATACCCGCGCTTGTGCTGGTGATCTTGCTTTACGGTGCGGGTTACGGAATTTCCTGGATCGGACGCGGCACCTTGCCCCTCGCATTGTTCGGGCCGGTGCGATTTCCGCGATTGATGGGCAAGCTCGCGTTTCCGAGCCTCATTGTTCAGGCGCTCGCGCCTTCAGCCGGCGCGCTTCTGATCGAGGCAAGTGGCTCGAATGCAACCATCGGCGTATTGACGCTGCTTGCGCTGATCAATGTGGTGCTGATCGGCGTGCTTTGGTGGTTGTGCCGGAAGTCGACTATCGTTGGCTAAGGAGCGGGATTTCGACACGGTCGCTCTGCCCGCTCTGTGCCGAACTGAGCGAGATGGCGAGGCCAAGCAAGGTGAGGGCAAACATACTGATGGCAAAGCGGATAAGGATCATGGAACCTACCGCATCTGGAGAATGACTATGTCGTCAGCCAAAGTGGCGGTCCGTGCGCAGGCCATCGTCTCCATCGCAGTCCCAACCCGGCCGCCGGTCCGATAACTCGCAGGGTCGTAAAATGTTGCCGTTACGAATGCTTTATTTCGAAGACCTGTCGCTGGGGATGACCGAAACGCTCAAGAAGGTTATCGACGCCTCCGATGTCGTCGGTTTTGCCGAGGTTACTGGCGATCGCAATCCGATCCATCTGTCCGAGCATTTTGCCGCCAAGACCCCATTTGGCACGCGCATTGCGCACGGGCTCTACACGGCGAGTCTGATTTCGGCGGTCCTTGGCACTCGATTGCCCGGTCCGGGCGCTATTTATATTTCGCAAACGTTGAATTTCCGCGCGCCTGTGAAGATCGGCGACACGGTCGACGTGCGTGTCCTCGTCTCGGAATTGATACCGGAGAAATTTCGCGCGCGGCTGACATGCACGTGTTCGGTCGCAGACGACGTCGTGCTTGACGGAGAGGCCTGGGTGAAAGTGCCGTCAAAAGATGCCGGAGGTCGTCCATTGCCTCGTATTTGATCGAGGGTCTGGGTGAGGGCTTCGCAGGGAACCGGAAGGGAATTTTTGCGTTAAATCAAGGCAGGCACGAAACTTGCGAGGGAGGGTCGCAGCAACACCGGAGGCATTGCCATGCCAATACTGCTGCCACCCAAACAGACTGCAATGGGCCGCGCCAAAGCCCTCCGCGCCCGCAAGCGTGAAACATTCCCCACGATTGACTGGCTCGGACTTTGGGCGATTTCGCTCGCGTTGTGCGCTGTCGTTCTGGCGGGCATCGCCGACGTCATGGGGGACGACAATATCGGTGCAGCCTTCATCCTGATCGGGGCCGCCGCAATCATTGCACTCATCGCGTGCGCCGACGGGGAGGCCGACGAGCAAACTTAGCCTGCAGGCCATAATCGTCTATGGCGCGCAAATCCGCGCAGCGTGCGCCGTTATTGGGCCCTGACTTTCTCTATAAGCCGGGCTTGAGACCGAACACACAGCGGCGCGATCCGTCAGGCCGTCGGCATATCGTGACCTGACCGTCGGGCGGCGCAACCGGCATCGCCTCATCAAACGGCACGAGCTCACCGTCGACCATCCAGCCGCTCGCTGTCGACGATATGCGCGTGTAACTCTTGCAGTCGTAATCACCACAGCACCATTCGCCGGCGGCATTCTTGAGCCCGCCGCGACTGATCCAGCTATCGTGCGCCACTGCGGTGGTCGTTGTGTAAAGCCCGGCGACAAGGACAAGCAGAGAGCAAACCAGTGCTCGCGACATCGGTGCCTCCATGTAATCCCCCGGCGCAGCGTCTACTGTGGCGTCCCGTACTGCTCCTCGTTCCCCCGTATTGGTTGGCTGCCGGCTATTGTTCCGTTGCGGCCAACTCGTTTGCACGCAAGCTTTTTTGCGAGCCTTTTTTGACTGTGACGAATCAAGACAACTTGAAAATTCTAACACGAGTGCGCCCTTTATAAGTGTAAATTGTGCATTGCGGCATTGCAGCCATGCACCGGTGATCGAGGAAATTGTGGCGAACGCAGACAAAAGTTTGAAAGCAATATCTTGCGACGAGGGTCGTGCGCGATGATTCAATCGGGCACGCGGCCAATGACGCAGTCCTGGCAATTGTGGCGCGACCGTCGCGGCCGCCTGTCCTGGCTGCGCATCGGTACGCTTGTCGTGCTGCTGACGCCGCTCGCCAAAGCAGTCTTTCAGGCGAATGACATTGCGCACGGTGCGCGGCCGCTCAATGAATTGATTCATCGCGCCGGGTTCTGGGCGCTGGTTTTTCTCGGCGTGACGCTTGCAGTGACGCCGTTTCGGCACATTTTGCGCTCCGGCAATCTGATCGACGTGCGACGGATGCTCGGCGTCGGGACGTTCTGCTACATCGCCGCGCATCTCGCGCTGTTCTTCGCCGATCAGAGCTACAGCCTCGGGAAAGTCATCCACGAAATCACGCACCGCGTTTACCTGGTCGTGGGTGCGGTGGCCTGGCTGGGCCTTGCCGCGCTGGCCGCGACCTCGACAGATGGCATGGTGCGCCGGCTCGGCGGAAACCGCTGGCGGCGCCTCCACCAGATCATTTACGTCATCGCGCTGCTTGCGCTCATCCATTATTTCCAGCAAACGAAAGCCGACGTGACGGTGCCGATCTTCGCGGCCAGTCTGTTTCTCTGGCTGATGGCGTATCGCGTGCTCGCCTGGCGGCAGGACACCAGTGACCTTTCGACCTTGAGCCTGATCGCGCTCGCCGTCGCTGTGTCGGTCCTCACGTTTATCGGCGAGGCGGTCGGTCTTGCGATCGCTTTTCGTGTGTCGCCACTGCTTGTTCTCGGCACGATGTTCGATTTCGATGCCGGCATCAGGCCAGGCTGGCAGGTGCTGGCTGCCGGCCTGGCGGTTGTCGTGATCGATGCCGTGATGGGGCGATGGAAACGCCGCCCGGCGCGAACGCCGGCGGTTGCCGCGGAATAGGCAAAGGTGACGGCCCGCTTGCGCATCAGCGCAATCAACTAGGCTTGCTTGCGCTCCGCAACCGGCACGGCGGGCTTGTGCCACAACGGCTTGAGATGGCCGGCCGCGTTGATCAGGGGGTCGACCAGCTCGCCTTTCATCGTATGCGCGTCCGGATGATCGCCAAACCCGAAGGTCAGCGGCTCGCGTTGTTTCCCCGGAACATAGAGCGTGCCGAACATCCAGTCCCACAGCGCCAGGCACGAGCCGAAATTCTTGTTGAAGTGCTTCGGATTGGACGAATGATGCACCTGATGATGCGCGGGGCTTACGAAGATGCGTCCGAGCAGGCCACGGAACGAAATCCAGACATGCGAATGCTGAAGGTGCACATAGGTGTGGATGAACAGCACCAGGATGACGTTGGTATCGTTGAGCGCATATTGGTGGGCGGTCTCGCCGAACATGTAATTGCCGAAACCGTTGGCGACCGCAGCCGAGAAGGCGAGAATATTGGCGAACACCCAGGTGTAGACCGGATGCACGCGGAAATTCGTGAGCGGGGTCAGCACCTCCGCGTTGTGATGCACCTTGTGGAATTCCCACAGGAGCGGCACCTTGTGGCTGAGCCAGTGGTTGAACCAGTAGCCGAGCTCGTAGGCGAGAAACAGCATCGCGGTGACGACCGAGCGCGTCACATAGACGGGTAACGTCGAGGGTGACACCGGTCCGAACAGTGCGATCAGGCCCGCGATGATGCCGTTCGAGATGAACTGGTAGGACAGCAGCGCCCAGGAAAACATCACGCCATAGACGAAGACATTGAAGATCAGATAGCCGATGTCGGCTTCGTTCGAGCGGCTGTGCAGAATTCGTCGCGGAAACAGCGCGCGCAGGATCGTTTTCACCCGCACGCGGCGGCCGCGCCTGACGCGCTGCCATGTGAAGAACAGCGTCGCAACCAGCAGCGCAACGGCGAGCGACGTCAGCGAAAAATGCGAGCCGAGCGAGAACAGCAGCTTGCCGATCTGACCAAAAATGAAACTGATGCCGGCCGTGAAATCCAACGCGGTCTCCTGTCGTGACAGGCCTGAATGTCTTATTGAAGGGTAAAGATTGGGTTAGGCGGGCCCGATGTTTACCGGTCAAATTGCGGAGGATGGGTCCCCGCATTCGCGGGGACGACGGCTGGGGATGTGCCATTCTTATTGCAGCAAATCGGCGTATTCCGGGTGCCGCTCGATATAGCTCTTCGCGAAGGGGCACACCGCGATGACCTTCAGCCTTTGGCTGCGGGCGATGTCGAGGACGCCGCGGATCAGCGCCGAGCCGATGCCGCGGCCCTCGAGCGCCTTGGGAACCTCCGTGTGGAGGATGGTCAGAACGCCCTCGGCACGCTTGTAATTCGAGAACGCGATGTGTCCGTCAGCATCGAGTTCGAAGCGATGACGGTCGGCGTTGTCGCGAACGTTACTGGTCATGTCACGTTCTCTGCACAATCATGATCTAACCGTAGCTCGGTTCCCGTCGTCAATTCTGTAAGGTGCTCTCCATGCCCAATCTCACGCTCTACCATGCTTCGCCATCGCGTTCGTCGATCGTGCTCTGGATGCTCGAAGAAGTCGGTCAGCCCTGCGACATCAAGCTCATCCGGCTGAGTGCCGGCGATAATCTCAAGCCCGACTATCTCGCCCTCAATCCGATGGGCAAGGTCCCCACACTCAGGCACGGCGATGCAGTGATCACCGAAGCGGCCGCGATCTGCACATATCTCGCTGACGAATTCCCAGCCAAAAAACTGAACGTGCCGGTGGGAACGCCGAAGCGCGGCGAATATCTCAAATGGCTGTTCTTCGGGCCGAGCGTGATCGAGCCGGCGATGACCGACCGCGCTTTTCCGCGCAAGGAAGATCCGCGCGCAGCCTCGCTCGGCTGGCGTGACTTCGACACGGTGCTCGATATTGTCAGCAAGGCGTTGACGAAGGGACCGCATCTGATGGGCGAGCAATTCACGGCCGCCGACATCGTCATCGGATCGGGGTTGCGTTATGGAATGATGTTCAAGCTGGTCCCCGAGCGGAAGGAATTTACCGATTACGTCGCCCGGATCGGAGCGCGGCCGGCTGCGCAGCGCGCCGAGGCGAAGGACAAGGAGCTGGGCGCAAAGGCGGCTTAGTGTTTCTCTGTCATGGCCGGCCCGAGCCCAAACCTTGTGGGCATCCACGTCTTGCCGCTTTGCTAGTATTAAAGACGTGGATGGCCGGGACGAGCCCGGCCATGACGAAGGGGGTCGCACCACCAAGGCTCCTTCGGCCGCCACCCTTTGAGGTCCGCCTTCGGCGGCCACCTCAAGGTGACGGCGAAACGTCAGGGACTTTGGCTTTGCCGCAGCGCTTTCCGATAGCGGACGAGCGATGCCGCCAGTCCCCAGACGATCATGATCACTGCTGGCCAGAACGTGAAGAACGCAAGCAGTCCGGGACCGATCGGATTGGGGTTCGGATCGCTCAGCAGTCCGAGTTCGGCTGCAAGTATGATCGCGAGCAGGGGACCGGTGCCGACAACGAGCAGCGCGAGCCCGATCCAGAACACGAGCGAGAGTTTGAATCGCGGCGCCGAATCCATCGGGGCGCAGGTTAGCGGTCAATTGCAAAGTTGTCGTGCATCCCCGTTTTCGCGGGGATGACCGGAGAATACAGTGCACGGTCGTGCATCCCCGCTGGAGCCTGCGCTGGAGGCGGCGGCGAAGGACAAGGAGCTCGGCGCAAAGGCGGCGTGGTGTTTCTCTGTCATGGCCGGGCCTGTCACTGCAAGTCGGGTTTACTCGACTTGCAGCGGTAACCGATGCAGAACTCGGACAAGCCCGAGTTCTGATGCCATCCACGTCTTGCGGCTTTGCGAGTATTAAAGACGTGGATGCCCGGCACAAGGCTTGTGCTCGGGCCGGCCGAAGGCCGGACCCGAGTGCCGGGCATGACGAAGGGGGTCGCACCATCAAGATGCCTTCCGCAGCGTCTCGCCGCCGCCGCGCAGGCCGTCAAGGATGGCGAGCGCGCGCGCCATCGAGAATTCGCGCGTCGTCTTGCTGAAGGCGGCACCCGCGTCCGGCATCATGTAGGCGTGCTTGATGCCGGGAAAAATGTGCAGTTCGACATTGCTCATGCGCGGCGGCACGGCGCGAAATGCATCGAGCACCTCCGGCGGCGCCTGGTTGTCGTCATCGCCCCAGATGAGGCAGACGACCGGCGTGGTCACGCCGTCGAGATCGCCGATGTAATCCTGCAGCCGGGTGCCGTGGCAGGAAATGCCTGCGGCATAACCGAGCCGCTTCGGCCCGAGAATGGCGTAGGGGCCGCCGTAGCAGAAACCCATGACGGCGGCGCGGCCGTTGAATTGCGGCAGCGCCTGCAGTCCGGCCAGGGTATCGGCCATGTCGGCTTCGCCGGTCTTTATTTTTTCCGCCCGCGGCTGTCCGCGCCGGGTGGTGAGGTCGCTGTCGGCGCGCGTGAGGGGGCCGGGGATCGTGCGCCAGAACAAATCGGGCGCCGCGGCGATGTACCCGTGCGCGGCAAATTCGTCGGCGAGATCGCGGAGATCCCTGTCGACGCCGTGGATGGCGCTCGCCAGCACCACCGCCGGCACCGGGCCGCCCGCTTCCGGCATCGCCAGATAGCAATCGAAATCGCTGTCCGCGCGTCCGTGGATCTGGATGGTGGTGCTGGGCATGTACTTTTCCCCATTCAAGTATTTCGGAGTTTGTCATGGCCGGGCTTGTCCCTGGAAGTCGGGTTTACCCGACTTCCAGCACTCACAGTGCAGAACTCGGGCAAGCCCGAGTTCTGGAAGCATCCACGTCTTGCTTCATGTTGCTTTCTGGCCGCCGCAAGCAAGACGTGGATGGCCGGGACTTCAGGCGCGAAGACGGCGCTTCGCGCCTTTCGCCCGGCCATGACGGTGGTGCGTGTGGGCGTTTGTGCGCGGCTACTTCTTCTCCGACGTCTTGGGGTTGTTCCGCGGATCATCGGCCGGGTTGATATAGTTGATCGTAAACGGGCCCATGCCATGGACCTGGATGACCGTGGGGCCGGTCGTCCAGCCATAGTGCTGCATCCCTTTTTGGGCGTTGACGAACCCTCCGGTCCGCAAGGTCTCGCCTTTCTTCGTGTCGAACTTGTCACCCATTCCGATATGGAACGTGCCGGACAGGACCGTGACGTTCTCGTCGGTCGGGTGCGTATGCGGAGGGATCTTGTAGCCCGTCGGCAATTTCGCGCGGACAACATAGGGGCCGTCACTGCCGGGATTCCCGCTGACAACGGCGACCTGCGCGCCGGCCGGCAGTCCCGGTGGAGGCGGCCCCCATTTGAGTGCGTTGGGCTGAACGGCCATATGGTCGTCTGCCGCGAGTGCAGCGGCAGGCAAAGCGGCCAGCAACAGGGCCGCGACAACTGTCTCGGCGTCATTTTTCTCATCGCCGCCGCGATGTATTTCCTGGTGCCGGCGGACTCACTGCCGACCTTCTTTCCCGGACATGAGACCGGCCTGATGCGGATCCGGGCAAAGCACGGCATGTTGACCGGTGCCATCGGCGTGGTCTTGCTTGGCGTCAGCTGGTTTCTCGGCCGAAGGTGATGTGCGGCAGCCCGTCTGCAGGAATCCAGCCCCTGAAAAGGGCTGGATTGCGCCTTTAATAGCGATATCCGGAGCTTCCTATCGCGTGCTGGCCGATGTCCGTTTTCGCTCGTTGAGCTTTGCAGGTTGAACCGGCTTGGCCGCCGAGGCTCGCTGCCATTCCAGGAATTGCTCGAACAGGACTGAATTCTGTTCCGGGGTCGCTGCGGCCGCCTTGCTGGGGTCCAGTCCACGCGTCGTCATGAACTGATCGAACTTGCGTCGCGTCTCCGACGTCATATTTGCATGTTTGTCGAGCCATGCCTGCGCGGCGGGAAACCGTTTCCATCCCTGCAAAGGTGCTGCGAGCGACACCTCTTTCCATTTCGGATGGAACGGCGGCTTCTGGAAATCCTCAAACTTGTCGAAAAAGGCCTGCACAAAACGTTCGACTTTCTTGTATCGCTCGTTCCCCGGAGCCCAGTTATAGGCAGCGAGGATCGCCGGCACCGCGATCGTATCGACGCGCTGCCCTGCGGGGACCAACGAGGGATAATCCTCCGCCTTGAGTTGCGACGGCAGGTAGTCCGCCTGCAGGACAGGCGCATATTCGATCGGGACGAGGTGGAATCGTTCATCCTTGATCGTGGTCGTGAATTTCGAAGGCACGCCCTGGACGGCGACCATGGCGTCGATTTCGCCCTTGCGCAGTTTCTCATAGGCGACACGCTGTTCGATGTAGACAAATTTTGGTTTGATGCCGAGCCGGTCGAACACCGTGATCGCCGTGATGAACGTGCCGCCGTTCGGCAAATCGACGCTGACGGTTTTGCCTTCGAGGTCGGACATTTTCTGGATCGTCTTTGCCGCGACGACGTGCATTTCCTCGTTATAAAGTTTGGTGATGTAGGAGAGCTGGCCCTTGATGTTGGTCGCAAATCCCTTCTTCTCGAGATAATCGAGCGTGTCGGATCGGACGATGCCGAGATCGACACCTTTCAAATACAGAATATCGGCAAGGCTCTGAACTGATCCCCGTCCCACTATTGGGAGAATGCGAAGCTTCTCGCCGTCATCGAGCATCGAGGCAAGGTCGGCGCCGATCTGAACATAGGTGCCGCCGATCGTCCCGGTGATCACCGTTGTCGTATTGGCGTTGAGGTGGTCCTGCGTCGTGTGGTTGCCACGTCCGTAACTGAATATCGCCTTGAGGCCCTCACTCACCTGGCCCGGATCGACTTCGCCCTGTTCGGCCATGCCAACGGAGCTCGTCATGAGCAGTGCGGCAGCTGTTGCCGCGAGGCAACCGAAGCTAGCGAATTTCGTCATAATATTTCCCCCTGCCTGACTAACGGCTACTTTGCGGTGGCGCGGCTTGCAAGCGCTTCGAGCGGGCTTGACGCGTCAGGTGATCCCCAGTCCCGCGCGCGCTCATACCAGTACTGGGCGAGCGCAGGGTCGGCCGCAACGCTGTTGTTTGAGAATTTCTTGAGCGCGGCCGGGTCGTAAGTGGACGCCAGCTGGAACGCGGCCTGCGCGTTTTTCGTTTCAGCGACGCGCTGCAGCAGCAGCCGGGCGGCCGCAAGATCGCCGTTCGCCAACAGCTCCTCGCCGCGCCGTAACAGTGCGGCGACCTCGTTTGCGTTGAGCTTGCGTGGCGCGACGGCTGCCTCGGTCTTTGCCGGCACAGCGGGAGTCTCGATGGTCTTTGGTGCGACCGGGGCCTCGGCGGTTTTCGGCGCGGCCGGGGGCTCGATCTTTGGTGTCGCGACATTGCCGGCGGCCGGTAGTCCGGCGTTCAGTGTCCGTAGTCCAACTGTGTCCGGAGTGGCCGCAACCTGACGCCAGGTGAGGCGCACCGGACCGCGCACAAGCGGCTGTCCGTTACCCCGCACCTCTGCCGTGAGCGTCATGAGACCGACGTAGTCACGCGGAGGCGTGACACGGGTCTTTGGCAAATCGTCGACGGTGATGCGCCACTGCCCGTCACCGTTTGCACGGCCAGTGCTCAATGTGGTTCCGGCGAGGAGTCCACTGAGATCGATCGTTGCATCCGCTGTATAATTTTTAATGTCGAGGCCAAGCTTCAACGGCACGTTGGCGTCGCCGATCGAATCCGAGAGCGTCAACTGTGGCGGCACCACCGGCTGCGATGTTTTCTGCAGGTCGGAGGTTGCCGTTTGCAGGCGCGTGGCAAGCGGGACATCCGGGAGCTTTGCGGGCGACGGCTCGCTTTGTCTCTGGATCGCTTCGAGAACAGCGATCCCTATCAGGACGCCAACGACGGCCGCACCTGCAACCATGGCGAGCGCCTTTATGCGCGGATGGCCAGCCGGACGGGTTCTGTGGGCAACCTGATCTGAATTCTCGCGTGACGGATGGAAGACATCCGGCAATGGAGCAGTGTCTATTGACTTGGAATCGCCAGAGGTGTGCAGACTTTGCGGTTCATCTGTGGCCGGAGAGGGCGGGATTGATGGCGGATCGCCATCCCGCAACTTGCGCGGCGCGTAATATTGCAGATCATTGGGAGTCAATGCGTCGCGCCGGACGGGTGTACCCATACGCTTGCCCCACCGCACCACCAAAACCGGACGGCTTGATGCTATTGGATCATTCAAATCCAGTGAGGAAAAGCATTTTCGGACGGTCAAACGCAATAACGTTTTCCAACCCGTCCGGAGGTAACAAAACACCCTGATTCTGCAGAGAAATATTGCGAAGCGGCCGAGGCCGTCTAGTTGGGGACTGCTGCAATTCGGTCACAAAAATAACGCGACGATGCTCTTCTGGTAAAACTCGGCCACCGGCGTCACCCCGCCGGTGGCCTTCATTGGGGCCGCACGTTTGCAAAAACGCGCGGCCCCTTTTTTCAGAGCCCCGTATCGGTGCTCTGAAAATTTCTTCGTCGCCTGAGGGTTTAGACGCGCGCTGGCATTCCATCTGTGACCAGGGTCACAGGTCTTACGATTTGTCGCAGTGCGCGCGGCGCTCGCTGCCGCTGCATCGGCACTGGCACTTCCCGGGCGCAGGGAAAATCACAAAAAGATTTCAAGGGCCTGGACGGAATCGATGTAGTCGCGATTGAGCGCGACGAGCGTGTCGTAGTCGTGCATGGCAAATACCCCCGGCTGTTGTGAGCGCGGTCGGGTCAATTCGAGCAATTTAATGCAACTTTGAGGAACGCGGCGAAATAGATTGAAAGGACAGCGCGCTATTGAGGCCTCATGACGCGCATCCTGATAGTTGCCATAGCGATCGTTCTTTCCGGCGGCGCCAGGGCCGCTGTACCGGAATTCAATACCGAACACTTTTGCGATGATTTCGCGGAAAAGCGCGGCGGCGACAGCATGGGCGGCATCGCCAAGGCGGTCTGCGTCCTGAGCGAGCAGTCAACAAAGACGGTCGTCGACAAGGCGTGGGACCACGTCTCTGCCGGCAGCAGGGAGACCTGTCTCAAGGCCGCGGGCGAGTCCTATGTCAGCCTCGCGAAATGCCTGGGCGAGGCGCGGGGGCAATAAGGCGCCATCTGACGATTTCGCCAGACGCCGATTTATGACGTCGATCAAGGTCTGTTATCCTGACGCAATGAGCCGGCAAGAAATCGATGCCATCCGCGCGTTGCTGACGTCGAAGCCGCGCCCGGTGAGCTGGAGCGAGCGGCGCGAGCGCATCGACGAGATCGGTGCGACCTGGCCGGTCGCGGACGACGTGCAGCTCGAGGAAGTCGATGTCGACGGAGTGCCGGGCGAATGGTCGATCGTGCCGGGGAGCGATGCCGCGCGCGTCCTGATGTTCTTCCACGGCGGCGGCTACTGCTCGGGCTCGATCGTCAGCCATCGCCGCATGGTGACGGAGGCCGGCCGCGCCGCGCGCATGCGCACACTGGCGGTGCGATACCGGCTTGCGCCCGAGCATCCTTATCCGGCGGCGCATGAGGACGCGATGACGGCGTGGCGTTTCCTGCGCGGGCAAGGCCGGGACCTTGGCATCGCGGCGCGCGACATCGTGGTCGGCGGCGACAGCGCCGGCGGCAATCTCACCATCACGCTGATCAACCGGCTGCGCGCGGCGGGCGAGGAGCAGCCGGCCTGCGCCTGGCTCGCCTCACCCTGGACCGACCTGACGATGTCGGGCGCTTCGCTCGAGACCAAGGCCGCCGTCGATCCGCTCATCCACAAGGCCTATCTCGAGGAGCTGGCGGACTGCTATGCGCCGGCGCCGATCGATCGCAAGGACCCGCTGATCTCGCCGCTGTTTGCCGACCTCACCGGGTTTCCGCCGGTGCTCATCCAGGTCGGATCGGCGGAGACGCTGCTCGACGATTCCGTGCGCTTTGCGCGCGCGGCGGGTTTGGCCGACGTCGACGTCACGCTGCAGGTCTGGCCGCACATGATCCATGCATGGCCGATGTGGAACGCCAAGCTCGCCGACGGACGGCGGGCGCTGGAGCAAGTGGGGGAGTTTGTGCGGAGGTGGATGCGTTCGCAGCCTGCCTGAGCGACGACACAGCGACGACATAATGTCGGCACTCCCGACCGTTACCTGATGTGTGCTGGAACTATCCGCGCCCGGCGCTGCATCCGGAACAGGCCCTTGCGCGTTAACCTGAAAACCGAAAACGGAGGTTCATTATGCGTTTTGTTTTGTGCATTGTTATCGCGGCGCTGCTGCCGGCTTCCGCTTTCGCAGCGACGGGCGCAGCCATGAGCCTGTCGCAAACGCAGGCCGCCGCGGCGAAAGGTGACCAGAAGGCCGCGGCTGCCGTTCAGACTACGACCAGCCGCGAGGGCTGCATGAGCGGTTGCGACGCCCGTGGTTATTCGAAAAATAAATGCGTCGAGGCCTGCCGTCCGGGCCTGTGCCACCCGGGTGCCGAGACGCCGTACTGCGTGTCGAAGTAGAGGTGCGAGGCGACAGTCATGAGCGAGCTTCGCTATCCGAACGAAAACAAGGCCTATCGCGATGCGCGCGACGCGTTGCTCAAGGAGGAGCGGGAGCTCGCCGACAAGGTGAAAGCCGTGGCGGAGAAACGCCGCAAGCTTCCGCCCGGCGGCGAACTGAAGGAGGACTACGTCTTCCAGGGGGCCGGCGGCGAAGAATTATCTGAATAAGTAGCGGGGCTGGTGTGTAACAGGACTCATTCAAAACGCAGCCTGACGCCCTCAGGCTCTCGCGCTTCACGTAGCCGGCGCCCGCTTGGCAGTGTCAGGATCCCTCGTTACGGTCGTTTCAAATCCGACCTGCGGGATCATTGATTTGGCTGACATCATTTCCACCGTCCAGCCTGTCCGTGCAGCCGCTCCGCTGCGCGCCTGGTACCTTGTGGCGGCTGCTGCCGCCTTCGCCGTAATGACGGCGGCGGTCTTGAGCCCCAGCCTCTGGTTCCTGAACTTTGTGCACGTGATGACGGGCGCCCTGTGGACCGGAATCGACCTGTTCATGGGCTTTGTCATTGGCCCCATCCTGCGCAGCGTCTCGTTCGAGACCCGCCGCGCCATAATTGCCGGGCTTATTCCGCGCACACTCATTCTGATGCCGACACTGTCCATTATCACCTCCACGGCCGGCTGGTTCCTGGCGGTGCGGACGGGGTTTCTCGATCTCGGCTATCCCGAGTTCTGGTGGGTGATCGCCGCACTTGCCATCGTCACCGTGCTCACGGTCCAGGGGCTGGGCTATCTGTTGCCGACCAATCTTCGGCTCTACTTCGAGGTGCAGAAGGCGCAGCCCGATGCGCAAAAGATCGCGCGCTGGATGAAAACCTATGTGCGCGTGGTGGCGGTGCAGGGCACTATGCAGGTCGCAATCATTGTTGTCATGGCGCGCTTCGCCACCGGGTTCTAGGCCCCTCCGCCTAAGCGGCTGTTGCCAATTTGAACGGTCAATGCGTGCAGGCATGCCTCTGCACATGCTTCGCTCATCCTCAGCGAAAGCGGGGATCCAGACTTTTCAATCTTACTGGTTGCCCGCTTGCGCGGGCATGAGCGGAAGGGGTTTAGCCGTCCCAGGAATTACTCAAATCGCAGACTGACGCCTTCCAGGCTGATGCCCTTGAGTTTTGTCGTCCACGTTTCGCCGGCCTTTACTGGCAGGGCGCGCGTCAGCGTTCCGGTCGATACGATCTCGCCGGCCGCGAGCGGTGGATTGTCGGGATCGCGCGCAAGCAGTTCGACCAGGTGACGCACGGCCGAGAGTGGCCCGTCGAGGACATTCGAGCCGCGGCCGCGGTCCATCAGCTTTCCGTCGCAGTAAAGCTCGACCTCGAATTGCGGAAGCGTGCGCAGCCATTCGTCCGCACGCGTGCCAATCTCGTGGCGCAGTCCGATCAGCAAGGCGCCGTGCATGGCATTGGCGGCCGTGCAGTCGGGCAAGGAAAATTTCCACCCCGGGAAAATCGATTGCACGATCTCAAAGCCGTGCGCGACCCATGCGATGCACGACAGCAGCGCGGCGTCGTCCATGCCGGACGAGGGCGCAGCGGCCAGCCCGAACATGATTTCCGGCTCGATCTTGGGCTCGGTGTAGGGCGCGAGCGGCAGTGGTACTGCAAGATCGTGGAATGTACCGTCGTAGACGTAGCCCCAGTTCGGGGCGCCCACGCCGTATTCCTTCCACATCTGGCGATTGGTGAAACCGATCTTGCGGCCAACCGGCTTCCAGCCTTTCGCGACGCGCAGGCCATTTGCCAGCGCCGTCACGCGATAGGCATCGTCCAAAGTGAAGCCGGGATAGCGCGCGGAGAATGACTGCACACGCCGCCCGCCGCTGTTGAAGGCCGCGAAGGCTTCGTCGGCGATGGATTTGATTGCGGGTGTAGCGGTTGGGGTGAGCACGCCTGAGCCTAGCACGCCGTTGCGCGCCGCCCGAGGAAAGCGGAGTGAAAAACTACAAGATAAGATGCTGAACGTCACTGGAAATAGTGAGCTATTCCGCCGCCTCGATCCGCTTCTTCCGCTTCGGCGGAGCCCGCCGGAGCACCGGCGCCAGGAACTGCCCCGTATAGCTCTTCTTCACCGCCGCGACGTCTTCCGGCGTGCCCGCGGCGACGATCTCGCCGCCGCCGTCGCCGCCTTCGGGGCCTAAATCGATGACCCAGTCGGCGGTCTTGATGACTTCCAGGTTGTGTTCAATGACGACGACCGTGTTGCCGCCTTCAACCAGTTCGTGAAGGACTTCAAGCAGTTTGGCAACGTCGTGAAAGTGAAGCCCGGTGGTCGGCTCATCCAGAATGTAAAGTGTGCGGCCTGTCGCCCGCTTCGACAGCTCTTTTGCAAGCTTGACGCGCTGCGCCTCGCCCCCGGAGAGCGTGGTCGCCTGCTGGCCGACATGGATATAGTCGAGGCCGACGCGGTGCAGCAGTGCCAGCACGTCGCGCACGCGCGGCACCGCCTTGAAGAACTCGAGCGCCTCTTCAACCGTCATATCAAGAACGTCGGCGATCGACTTGCCCTTGAACAGGACTTCCAGCGTCTCGCGGTTGTAGCGCTTGCCCTTGCAGACGTCGCAGGTGACGTAGACGTCGGGCAGAAAGTGCATCTCGATCTTGATGACGCCGTCGCCCTGGCAGGCCTCGCAGCGGCCGCCTTTGACATTGAACGAGAAACGGCCGGGCTCGTAGCCGCGCGCCTTGCTCTCGGGGAGGCCGGCGAACCACTCGCGGATCGGCGTGAAGGCGCCGGTATAGGTCGCCGGGTTCGAGCGCGGCGTGCGGCCGATCGGCGACTGGTCGATGTCGATGATCTTGTCGATATGCTCAAGCCCTTCAATGCGGTCGTGCGGGGCGGGCGCGAGCGAGGCGCCGTTGAGCTTGCGCGCCACGGAATTGTACAGGGTATCGACCAGCAGCGTGGACTTGCCGCCGCCGGACACGCCGGTCACGCAGGTGAACAGGCCGAGCGGGATCTCGGCGTTGATGTTCTTGAGATTATTGCCGCGCGCATTGATGACCTTCAGCGAGCGCCGCGTGTTGCGCGGCCGGCGCTCGGGGATCGGTACGCTGAGTTCGCCGGAGAGATATTTGCCCGTCCATGACCCCGGCGCCTCGATCAGGTCGCCGACCTGGCCTTCCGCGACGATATGGCCGCCATGAATGCCCGCGCCAGGGCCGATGTCGAGGACGTGGTCGGCGGTGCGGATGGCGTCCTCGTCATGCTCGACCACAATCACCGTGTTGCCGAGGTCGCGCAGGCGCTTGAGGGTTTCGAGCAGCCGCGCATTGTCGCGCTGGTGCAGGCCGATGCTGGGTTCGTCGAGAACATAAAGCACGCCGGTAAGACCGGAGCCGATCTGCGAGGCCAGCCGGATGCGCTGGCTTTCGCCGCCGGACAGCGTACCCGACGCGCGCGCGAGCGTGAGATAGTCGAGCCCGACATCCACCAGGAACCTGAGCCGCTCGCGGATTTCCTTGAGCACGCGCACGCCGATTTCGTTTTGCTTGGGCGTGAGATCCTTCGGTAGACTTGTGAACCATTCGCCGGCACGCTTGACGCTGAGTTCGGCGATTTCGGAAATGTTTTTGGTCGCGATCTTGACGCAGAGCGCTTCCGGCTTGAGGCGCGCCCCGTGGCAGGCCGCGCAGGGCACGTCGGTGAAATATTTCTGCAGATCCTCGCGCGCCCACTCGCTCTCGGTTTCCTTGAAGCGGCGCTCGAGGTTGGTGATCACGCCCTCGAACGGCTTTTTCGTCGTATAGCCGCGCAAGCCGTCGTCATAGACGAACTTGATGTCATCTTCGCCGGAGCCGTAGAGGATCGCATCCTGCGTCTTCTTCGGCAGGTCTTTCCATTTGGTGTCGAGCGTGAAGCGGTAATGTTTGGCAAGCGCATCCAGCGTCTGGATGTAATAGGGCGAGGACGATTTCGCCCAGGGCGCGATGGCGCCCTTGCGCAGCGTCGCGTCACGGTCGGGGATCACCAGGTCGGCATCGATGTGCTGCTCGACGCCGAGGCCGCCGCATTCCGGGCAGGCGCCGAACGGATTATTGAATGAGAATAGCCGCGGCTCGATTTCGGAAATGGTGAAGCCGGAGACCGGGCAGGCGAATTTCTCGGAGAAAATCAGACGCTCCGCATTGGCATTACGCCCACGGTTGGCGGCCGCACCGCTTGCCTTCGTGTCGGCAAGCTCGACCACCGCCAGGCCCTCCGCCAGCTTCAGGCATTGCTCGAGTGAATCCGCCAGCCGCGTGCCGATATCGTTGCGGACGACCAGGCGGTCCACCACCACGTCGATGTCGTGGGTGAATTTCTTGTCGAGCGGCTTGACGTCGCCGATTTCGTAAAAGGCGCCGTCGATTTTCACGCGCTGGTAGCCCTTGCGCAGGAAATCGGCGAGCTCCTTCCTGTATTCGCCCTTGCGGCCGCGCACGACCGGCGCCAGCACGTAGATGCGCGTGCCTTCCGGCAGCGCCAGCACGCGATCGACCATCTGTGAAATGGTCTGGCTCTCGATCGGAAGTCCCGTGGCTGGCGAGTAGGGAACGCCGATGCGCGCCCAGAGAAGCCGCATGTAATCGTAGATTTCGGTCACGGTGCCGACGGTCGAGCGCGGGTTTTTCGACGTCGTTTTCTGTTCAATCGAAATTGCAGGAGAGAGGCCGTCGATCTGGTCGACGTCCGGCTTCTGCATCATCTCGAGGAATTGCCGCGCATAGGCGGAGAGAGACTCCACGTAGCGGCGCTGGCCTTCGGCATAAATGGTGTCGAAGGCGAGCGAGGATTTGCCCGAGCCGGACAGGCCGGTGAACACCACCAACTGGTCGCGCGGAATGGCGACGTCGATATTCTTGAGATTGTGTTCGCGCGCGCCGCGGATCGTGATCTGGCGGGTGTCGCTGCGGGCGGGCTTGTTGTTACGTTCAGCCATGGGACGTGCAATGAGACCTGTAACGGGACCTGTAATGCGACCTGTAGCGGGACCTGGTCATGGGACCTGGTCATGGGATCTGTCAGGCAAAGATGCCCCCACGGCGCCGCGGAACGCGGGGCCGCTCGGGCCTGCAAGAAGGAACGTAGTAAGAACGATGCCGTTTTGCCAGTACGCGACGGCGATAGCAGTTGAAAACTGCCAGCAAAAAAGGCCGGCGCCAGGCCGGCCCTTTTGCTCAGCCTTTGCTCAGCCTTGGCGCAGGATCGGCGCTTTACCAGAACTTATAGTTCACGCCGAACCGGATGATGTTGACCTTGTAGCTTGCTGTCGTGCTCGCTCCGCAGACCGCGGCGCCACAGGTGGCATCGCCAAGATTGGCATAAAGATATTCGACCTTCGCCGTCCAGGGTCCGAGAATTGCGTATTCGACGCCGAGGCCCGCGGTCCAGCCGGCCCGATTTGAGGTTGCGGTCACGCCGTTCGTGAGCATCTGGACATCGCCGAACGCGCCGCCTGCGGTGAGGTAGGGCAATGCGCGATCAAAGGCATAACCGATCCGGCCACGCGCGGTGGCAAACCAGCTGGTCTGGATCTGGCAGCCGGGCAAACTGCAAAAGCCGGTCCCGGTACTGGTCGAACTTCTGATCCAGCTGCCGGCGGCGTCGCCTTCAAGGCCGAAGACGAATGGTCCGCCTTGCATATTGAATCCGATTGTTCCGCCCACCAGACCTCCTCCGGAATCCGCGGAACCGGTTGCGAAGCTGCCGCTCCAGTCGGACGAGCCCCAGCCATATCCGCCGTTGATACCGACATAGGCCCCGCCCCAGTTGTAAGCCGGTGCCAGACCGGGCTCCTGATACCGGCCACCGGGCATGTCGGCCGCGAAAGAGGGTGATGCAACGAGCAAAGCGAACGCGGACGCACGGCGGATGAAACGATTCATCGTGTGATCTCCTGGACGTTACGGCCGATCGGGCCGGCAATGGCGGCGGAGTGGGTGACCCGAACGCTGCGCTTTACGCCACAGGATTTTTGAAATTCACCAAGCGAATCAGGTCCATAGGATCAAAGAAAACACTTAACAAGGTATTGCGGTGCGGGTTGCCGGCCCGGCGGCCAGCTTGCATTGCGGACGAAAAGGCCCTAGAACATAACAAGAACGTAGTAGAGGTTCACGGCAGGCTTGCCGGCGTGCCGGATGCCCTGTGGATTAGGGCAAAGGTCCTTGCCGCGCCCGTGGTCAGGCCATTTGGTGAGGACTAGGGTGAGTTTCGGTTTTTTTAAAGGGCCCGCCCGGCACGCGGCCCTCAAACGGCGGGCGTCTGCGGCTTCTGGCGAAGCGGCACGCGTACATCGCCACGGAGAGCATCATGGCAGGTAGCGTCAACAAGGTCATTCTCGTCGGAAATCTGGGCGCCGATCCGGAAGTACGCCGCACCCAGGACGGACGCCCGATCGTCAATCTGCGGGTGGCGACCTCGGATACCTGGCGCGACAAGAATACCGGCGAGCGGCGCGAGAAAACCGAATGGCATCGCGTCGTCATCTTCAGCGAAGGCCTTGCCAAGATCGCGGAGCAATACCTGAAGAAGGGCTCGAAGGTTTATCTCGAAGGCGCTCTGCAGACACGCAAATGGCAGGACAAAGACGGGCAGGACCGCTATTCCACCGAGGTGGTATTGCAGGGCTTCAATTCGGCGCTGACGATGCTCGATCGCGCAGGCGGCGGTGCGGGCGCTGACAACGGCGATTTCGGCTCGACTGGCCCGACGGCATCGCGCGAGCGCAAGCCGGCACTGGCAGCCGCGGGCGGCAAGCACGACGACATGGATGACGAGATTCCATTTTAATCTGTCACGTCCGCATCCCGTTCGTCCCCACGCAAGCGGGGACCAAGGGCCGAAATTTCTGGCCTCGTCATTGTCGCTCTGGAATGAGTGGTGACAGACTCCGCTCACCCCCGCGCAAGCGGGGGTCCAGTGTCATAGTTCATGGCTTTCTTTGTTTATATTCTTGCGAGTAAGCCGAACGGCACGCTCTACATTGGCATGACTGACGATCTGGTGAAGCGCGTCTGGCAACACCGCAATGACTCCATCCCCGGCTTTACGCAGCGATATGCCGTAAAGATGCTCGTTTGGTACGAGTCGTACGAGTCGCGGGAGTCGGCATTCATGCGAGAGCGCCGGCTCAAGAAATGGAATAGAGCCTGGAAGCTTGCGTTAATCGAACAGGAAAATCCGAGCTGGCGAGATCTTTGGACCGAACTCTCGACACCTTAAAGCAGTAAAGCAAGAACTGGATTCCCGCTTACGCGGGAATGAGCGGAGTGAGGTGCTCACTCCTGCATCCGGGCAGCGAGATCGTCAGCGAGCAAAACGCAACGAACGTAATCACCGCATTGGCGGCGTGCGACATCTCCCATTGAACGCCGTCCTTCATGAAACGCGAAGGTCCGGCGTAAACGATTAGCGCCGGCCGATCGTTCCCGATCAGGCCTTGATGTCAACCTTGCTGTTTGAATTGAAAGTCTCGGTGACCTGGATGTCGATACTGATGCTGTCGGTATCGTCATTGTTGTCAGGGTCGCTCGCGTTTGCGCTGTTCTGTGTTTGCGAGGAATCCGACGTGCCGGAAATGCCGCCGCCGCCATGGTGGTGGTGATGGCCGCGCGCCTGTTGCTCCTGTTGCAACGAGGCCATGGCCTTTTGCGCGTCTCCCAGATCGCCCGATTGCAGATCCTGGCCGATCTGCTGGAGCGCCTGTGCGAAGGGCCCGTTGCCCTGCGCCGCGGGTGACGACGCCAGCGTGCTGTAGGCGTCTTGCGCGGCGCTCAGATTGCCCGATTGCAAGGCGTTGGTGAGCTGGCTGAAGGCCTGCCGGTAGGTTTGATAACTGGATGTCTGAGACGCACTGAACGATGAAATAGCAGAGATAGTCATGACTCTCGCTCCCGACGGGAAGTGCATCCCGTGAATGAGAGTCGCCCCGCAGTCTGTTTAGCGATTCGCGCTTACCGACTTGTAAATGCAAGTGGTTTGCAGGCCGCCGAGGCGCAAATGTTATGCGCTTTTTATTTGAGAGGGGGATCATCATCCCGCCAGCGCGGTGCGCACGCCGTCGATCACGTACTGCACGGCCAGCGCCGCAAGCAGTACGCCGAGCAGGCGTGAGGCCACGACATTGGCAGTAACGCCAAGCCATTTGGCGATACGTGCAGCAAGCGCAAAGACGACAAAGCAGATCGCGAGCACCGTCATGATCACCGCGAGCAGGATACCGAGCCGCATGGGATCGTGATCGCTGCGGGCGGCAAGCAGGATCGTGGCGGTGATCGCACCGGGACCCGCCATCAGTGGTATGGCGAGGGGGAAAGCAGCGATATTGCGCACATGCTCTTCGATGGCCTGCTCGGCTTGTTGCGCCTGCCGCTCGATCCGCACGCCGAACACCATTTCCGAGGCAATCGAGAACAGCAGCAGGCCGCCCGCAATCCGGAACGCCGGCAAACCGATCGACAGCGTATGCAACAGCCAGGCGCCGATCAGCGCACTGCCGGCCAGAATGCCGGCAGCGATCAGCGCCGCACGGAGCGCGACGTTGCGCCGGGCGCGTTGGGGCAGGCCGTGAGTGATCGCCAGATACGACGGCACCAGGCCGATCGGATCGACAACGACGACCAGAGTGACGAGCGCCGAGATGAGAAATTCCACCGGCATGCGTGGCGCTGACGGTACTCTTTTGCGGCGTTTTTTGCGCGCGAAAACGGCCCGGCGACGGAACCCGCCTGCTATCCGTAACCCATTGAATTCACGATTGATATTAGCCTGTATTGGTTTTTATTTCGGTTGGCAAAGCGGCCCTGAATCAGTTAGAGAATTCCCAACTAAAAATCCACGCAGGACGTTGTCTTGGCCGATACCGAACCCCCGAAATCGGGGGACGCACCGCCTTCCGATGTGCGCCCGATTTCGATCACCGAGGAAATGAAGCGCAGCTATCTCGATTACGCCATGAGCGTGATCGTGTCGCGTGCGCTGCCGGATGCGCGTGACGGCCTCAAGCCCGTGCATCGGCGTATTCTTCACTCGATGAACGAGCAGGGCCACACGCCCGACAAGAAATACGTGAAATCGGCGCGTGTGGTCGGCGACGTGATGGGCAAGTATCACCCGCACGGCGACCAGGCGATTTACGACGCGCTGGTCCGCATGGCGCAGGATTTTTCCATGCGCCTGATGCTGATCGACGGGCAGGGCAATTTCGGCTCGGTCGACGGCGATCCGCCGGCGGCCATGCGTTACACCGAATGCCGGCTGGCGCGCCCGGCGATGGCGCTGCTTGACGACATCGACAAGGACACCGTCGACTTTCAGGAAAACTACGACGGGAACGAGCGCGAGCCGGTGGTGTTGCCGGCACGGTTCCCGAATTTGCTGGTCAACGGCGCCGGTGGCATCGCAGTCGGTATGGCCACGAATATTCCGCCGCACAATCTCGGCGAAGTCATCGATGCGGCCGTTGCGCTGATCGACAATCCGGCCCTCACCATCGACGACTTGATCAAGATCGTGCCAGGGCCGGATTTTCCGACCGGCGGCATCATCCTCGGCCGTGATGGAATCCGCTCGGCGTACAAGGATGGTCGCGGCTCGATTGTCATGCGCGGAAAGGTCGAAATCGAGACCGTCCGCAAGGAGCGCGAAGCCTTCATCATCACGGAAATCCCGTACCAGGTGAACAAGGCGACGATGGTCGAGCGCATCGCCGAACTTGTGCGCGAGAAGAAGATCGACGGCGTTGCCGACCTCCGCGACGAGAGCGACCGGCAGGGCTACCGCGTCGTGGTCGAGCTCAAGCGTGAGGCGGTGCCGGACGTTGTGCTCAACCAGCTTTACCGCTTCACGCCGCTGCAGTCTTCGTTCAGCGCCAACATCGTGGCACTCGACGGCGGCCGACCGCTGGTGATGACGCTGAAGGACCTGCTCAGCGCCTTCATCGCTTTCCGCGAAGAGGTCGTCTCGCGGCGCACGAAGCACCTGCTCGGCAAGGCACGCGACCGCGCCCATGTCCTGGTTGGCCTCGCCATTGCGGTTGCCAATATCGACGAAGTCATCAAGCTAATCCGCGCGGCCAAGGATCCGAATGAGGCGCGCGAGGCCCTGATGAAGCGCGACTGGCCGGCCAGGGATGTGGCCTCGATGGTGACGCTGATCGACGATCCGCGCCACAAGGTCTCTGCCAAGAACACAACTAAACTTTCTGCCGAGCAGGCCAAAGCCATTCTCGATCTGCGCCTGCAGCGCCTGACTGCGCTCGGCCGCGACGAGATCAAGGAGGAGCTCGACAAGCTCGCCGCCGAAATTGCCGATTATCTCGACATCCTGCGCTCACGCTCACGCATCCAGACGATCATCAAGAACGAGCTGGCGGAGGTGAAGAAGCAGTTCGCGACGCCGCGCCGCACTGTGTTCGCGGAAGCGACAGGGCAGGTCGAGGAAGAAGACCTGATCACGCGCGAGGACATGGTGGTGACCGTGTCGCACCAGGGCTACATCAAGCGCGTCCCGCTCTCGACCTATCGCGCGCAACGGCGCGGCGGCAAGGGCCGCGGCGGCATGCAGGTGCGCGAAGAAGACTTTGTGTCGCGGCTGTTTGTGGCATCAACGCACGCGCCGGTCCTTTATTTCTCGTCGCGCGGCAAGGTCTACAAGGAAAAGGTCTGGCGGCTGCCGATCGCGGCGCCGCAGGCGCGCGGCAAGGCGCTGATCAATATCCTTCCGCTGCAGCAGGGTGAAACCATCACCACCATCATGCCGCTGCCGGAGAACGAGGCCGACTGGGCCGCGCTCGACGTGATGTTTGCCACCACCAGCGGCACCATCCGCCGCAACAAATTGTCGGATTTCGCCGACGTGCGCCCGTCGGGCATCATCGCCATGAAGCTCGAGGACGGCGAGGCGATCGTCGATGTGCAGATCTGTACTGAAAAAGACGATGTGCTGCTGACCGCCAATGGCGGCCAATGCATCCGCTTCGCGGTGCCGGAAGTCCGCGTGTTCCAGGGTCGCACCTCGCGCGGCGTGCGCGGCATCACGCTCGCGGACAAGGATCGCGTGATCTCGCTGTCGATCCTGCTCCACATCGACGTGACGGCGGAAGAGCGCGCCGCCTATCTCAAGCGCGCCAGCGCCGTGCGGCGCGGCCGGGGTGAGGAAGAGGCAGGCAACGGTACTGACACCGAGGAAGCGGTCGGCGCGATCGAACTGGGCGAGAAGCGATACGTCGAATTGTCAGCCGCCGAGCAATTCGTGCTCACGGTATCCGATCGCGGTTTCGGCAAGCGTTCGTCATCCTACGAGTACCGCACCACCGGCCGCGGCGGCAAAGGCATCGTGGCAATGTCGCTCACCAAGAAAACCGGGCGCATCGTCGGATCCTTCCCCGTAGAAGAAGCCGACCAGGTGATGCTCGTGACCGATGCCGGTAAACTTATCCGTACGCCCGTGTCCGGTATCCGTATAGCGGGCCGCTCGACGCAAGGCGTGATCGTGCTCAACACTGCCGAGGACGAGAAGGTCGTGTCGCTCGAACGGTTGAGCGAAGAAGGTGGGGAAGAGGAAGAGTAAAACTAGCGCCCCGACGGAAATGCTGCGTCCAAAGTCTGCAAATCCTGCGGTGTCAGCTTGAGCATGAGGGCGATCGCGTTTTCTTTGACGTGGGCCGTCGAGCCGGATTCAGGAATTGCGATGACGTTCCCGTCGCGGATCGCCCAGGCCAGTGCAACGGCGGCCGCTGTGCAGCCGTGTTCACTGCCAATTTTCGCAAGCGTCGGATCGCGCAGCAGCTTGGCGCCTTCGCCGCCGAGCGGCGAATAGGCCATCACCGGCATCCCGCGGCGCCTGCACCATGGCAGGACGCTGCGTTCAATATCCCTGTCGCCGAGATTGTAGGAGACCTGATTGGTCGCGCAATGATCGCCACGCGACACACGGAAGAGTTCTTCCATTTCGCGCACGCCGAAATTGGAGACGCCCCACGAACGGATCTTTTTCTTCGTGACCAGGTCTTCAAACGCCGCCACAACATGGGAAATGCCGACGTCCTTTTGCGGCCAGTGCAACAGGTAAAGGTCGAGATAGTCCGTGCCGAGGCGCCTGAGGCTTGCCTCGCATGCGCGCGCGACGCCATCGCCGGCAACGTGCGTCGGCCACACTTTCGAGACCAGGAAGACCTTGTCGCGCTGACCGGCAATCGCGCGGCCGATGAGTTCCTCGGAGCCGTAGAGTTCCGCCGTGTCGATTAGCGTCATCCCAGCGGAGATGCCGGCGCGCAAGGCCTCTATGACGGCGGCCTCGGGGTGCCTGCCTTTTGCGAGGCGGGCGGAGCCCTGGCCCAGGGCCGGCACGGTCCTGCCGTCACGGAATTTGACGGTCCGTGCCGCGGCTGGCGCTTGCGCCGCTGCCTCAAGGGGCACCGTCAACATCGCGGCTGCGCAGAGCCCGGTGAATTCGCGCCGGTTCAAGAGTCGATTCTCGTGTCGATTGTCATACTTTTCCAGATAACTCAGGGACATCCCGCTAGTAAATTAACGATCGCTTGAAGTCCCGGCGGCCACCGGAGCTGCCATCGGCGCGGCAGCTAGCGACCGCCTGCGGCCTCCAGAATTTTGACCATCTCTGCGTAGCCGCGTTTTTTTGCGAGCTTGAGCGGTGTATCGCCCGACCGATCGGCAAGCTTGAGGTTCGCGCCTGCGTCCACCAGCGCCTTGAGCACCGCGACATGGCGTTTGCCACCGTTGCCGAGCACAATCGACTCGATCAGCGCGGTCCAGCCCAGATTGTTGACGTGATCGAGCGGCGCTTTGGCGGCGATCAGCGTTCTGACGACTTCGTCGTGGCCGAGGTGGGCGGCGGCGATCAGTGCCGTCCCTTGGTAGGGGCTGGTGATGTTGGTGGCCTTGCCGCCGCCCGCAAGCGCGGCCTTCAACATCGGCACGTCATCGGCAACCGCAGCAATCGTGACGATGTCGTACTGCTGCGCCTCCAGCGCGTTCGCGTCGGCGCCGAGCCGCATCAACGAGCGTGCGGCGTCGGGCTTGTGCATGAAAGCGGCAACGTGGAGTGGCGTTCGCGCATGGCCGTCGCGCGAATCAATTGGCGCACCAGCCTTCACGAGCTTCTCGACTTCGGCGCCATCACCTTTGGCCGCGGCGGCATGGAGCCCGCCATAGGCCTGGAGTTCAGCCGCGCTCGGTGCGATCTGCGCCGGAGCCGGCGTTGCAAAGGCGAGCGATAAAAGTATCCACGTCACACGTGCGCGCACCGGTACCCCATTTATGATCGCCCCGCCGGGGCGGCCAAATTGCGCACTGGCCTCGCGGACTACCGCTACGGCCTGTTGTCCTGCGGCTTGCCCAGGTGCTTCTGCAACACCCCCAGAAAATCCCAAATATCACGATTGAGGTGCGTCAGGGCGAGGACGGTTTCCTGCATCTCGGCAAGTCTCGCATCGTCCATTGGGCGCACGGTGCCCAGCTGAAGCCGGCCGCGTACCTCCTGCACCCTCATGTGATTGGTGTGCGTTATTTCGCCGCGCTCGTCGACCACGTACATGCAATGATTGAACTCGTTGCGGATCCGGGTGGTGTCGCCAAACCGCTCGATGATGTCGTCGAGCTTCTTCTCGATCGACTTGTCCCGTATTTTCAGCTTGGCGAGCCGTTCGATCAAGTCGATGCGCGCACGGGTTGTGTTAAGTGTTCCGAACACAACTGCAGCTGATGCTTCGTCGGCTTCCATCAGGAGCATCAATATATAGATGAACAGGCTTTCATTGTTTGACCAGCAGTAAACCAGATTGCCGATCAGGCCCAAAGTGAGCATGCGGCGACCGGCGCCTTTGGGCGCCGCGGCTTCGATTGCTGCAAAGTTTGGCTTGGGAGGCAGTTGCGCCATGGACGCTCCACTGAGGCCTGCCCAATGATAGCCGCGGCCGGGATTGAAGGCGAGCAGTGCAATTCCTGCTAGGATATCGCCATGTTGAGGGTCTTGAAGACACGGCAGGCGCGCAAAACGGCGGTGGCGACCATTCTGCCTTTCGTCGAGCGAAGTCGTGCTTTGTTCGAACTCCCCGATTCTCTTTGGTTTGATCCGTACTTCGTCGGCTTTTTGGGCATGTTGATCACGCTGACTGCAACCTGGACAGCGCGGTCGCTCGGCGATGACAATCTGGCAGCCGTGCAGAGTGGATCGTGGGCGGCAATTACCGGCATGAGGGGCGAACTGATCGGCGACGAAATATGTTCGCTCAGTGCGGCCCACGACGAGCACTTCGAATTGGGATGCCGCAACGCGCTGTCTTTTTTCCAGGCACTGCAGTCGGAAGCCGGTGCCGATCTTTATCCAGGCAAGCCTGACGATCCGACACAGCAGGCCAGAGCCGCTCTTTGGGCGCGATATTTCGATACATACGTCGACGGATACCTGAACGCGAACGAGATGACTGTTCGCGCCTAGTGTTCGCGAAAAGCTCTGTTCATGCTGTCGGCAACCGGCTTCATCAGATACTGGAAGAACGTTCGCTCACCGGTTTGGATATAGACTTCTGCCGGCATTCCAGGCTTGGCCTTGAAATTGGGGTCGCTGTGTGAACCAAGCTGATCGAGACGTATCCTTGTAATATAGGAGTCGGGAGCCTGGCCCGGTTTGGCATCGTCCGGCACCGCGTCTGCCGACACATAGACGACGTGGCCGTGTGCCATCGGCGTGATGCGCTGATCCAGCGCGGTCAACCGGACTTCCGCCCTCTGCCCAATCTCGACGTGGTCGATGTCGCGCGACCGCACTCGTGCCTCGACAAGGAGGTCCTCCCGTGACGGGACGATCTCCAGAACCGGCTTTCCCGGCTCAATGACGCCGCCGGCTGTGTGATAGCGAAGCTTGACAACGGCGCCGCGCACCGGAGCCTTTATCTCAATCCTGCCGAGGACGCCCTCGGCTGCGCGCATGCGCTCGCGCACGTCCGCAAGATCGGCGCCGACCTGGTGCAACTGCTCGACCGCATCCTTGATGGCCGTCGCGCGTATACCCGCCATTTCCTCTTTCGTCCGGGCAATCCGCGCC
>DASYSQ010000159.1:0-54334 GCA_036003145.1 Pseudolabrys sp. | reverse complement strand
GGATCAGAAATCCTTGAGCAACCGCTCGATGTAGTCGAGCTCGAGCTGCGGACGGAAACTTTCGCCGAAGCGCTTTCGCAGCTCCTCGAGAATGCGGCGTGCGCGCTGAGCGTCGATCTCGCCGGGCACTTTGACGGTAAGATCGTCGCCATAGTCGCGGCCGCGCATTGGCCGACCGAGCGGATCCGTGTCCTGCTGGGCGCGCGTCTGACCGCGACCGGGCCTGCCGTTCGGGCCTGGTCCCGCGCCCTGTTGCTGCATGGACTGCGCCAGTCCCTGGGCGCCCTTGCGCATGGCGTCCAGCGCTCGGCCCTGGCTGTCGACGGCACTGTCGGCATCTCCCTCGCCGAGCTGGCCCTCGGCCTGACCCATGGCCTCCCCGGCGTCGCCGAGCTGGCCCATTTCGTTGCCTTCGCCTTGCTGTCCCTGTTGCCCCTGTTGCCCCTGTTGACCCTGTTGGCCCTGTTGCCCGAGCCCCCGCTGCCGCAGCTGGTCGAGGAGCTTGTTGAGACGGTCGCGCAGGCCCTGCTGGTCCTGGCGCAAATCGCCCATCTGGCGGTCGCCCTGCTTGGGCTGACCCCGCTGGCGATCACGCCGCATGTCCTGACCCTCCCGGAAAGTCTTGTCGCGCAACTGCTGTTGCTTGCGGATCATGTCGCCCAATTCGTCCAGCGCAGACATCATATCGTCGTCGCCGTCCTCGCCGCCCGAAGCGCCCGGCCGCGCCATCTGCAGGTTCTCCAGCATGGACTGCAATTCCTCGAGCAGCCGGCGCGCGGCATCCTTGTTGCCGGAGCGCGCCAGATTTTCCAGCCTGTCGAGCATGCTCTTGAGATCCTGCTGGCTCAGCGTGCGACTGTTACGATCGAGCGGCCGTGAAAGTTGCTGCGGATTCTTGCGCATCTCCTCGGCAAGAGCTTGCAGGAACTTGTCCATGGCCGCGCGCAGCTGGTCCATCAACTTCTTGATTTCTTCGTCGCTCGCGCCGCGTTCGAGCGCCTGACGGAGAGCCTCTTGCGCCTGACGCAACGCCTGTTCGGCCTGCGAGACGTTTCCGTCTTCGAGCTGTACGGCCATGTCCCACAGCCGGGCCACCACTTCGCGCAGGGCGTCGTCGTTTTTCGCATTCTCAAGATCGAAATAGATCGAACGCAAGCCGAGATAGGTGCCGGATTCCTGCGTGAAACGCTCCGGCGCGATAGTGAGCGCGTCAAGCGCGGTAAGCACCAGCGGTTTTGTTTCCGCGTCGAGCGCCAGGATACGCCGCTGCTCGATGAGCGCGCGAGCCAGGGGCTTTACGAAAATCCGCTGCGGCAGCGTCAGCTCCTGCGGCTGACTGCGGCCCTCATTGCCGGCCTCATCTCGCGCCGTCAGCGTCATGATCGCTTCGGCACCGGCCCACGGATGCTCGGTAAGGTCATGCGTGGTTTGCGCCGTACCAGAGCGGGTGCGGGCCTGCGGCAAGGCGAGCGCGTAGTCAGGCGCGGTAAACAGCGAACGACGGGGTGCGTCGGGCGACGGCCCCTCCTTGAGCGCGAAGGTCGCCTTCGCTTCTACAACGCCGTAGTCATCATCCATCCTGTAATCGAGACGCAACGCACCGCGGGCCTGCCGCTCCGGATCCTTGAGTAATTCGATGTTTGGCGCGCGGTCGGGAATCGCCGTGAAATTCCAGACCAGATCGCTCCCGAGCACGCCACGCATCGCGACAGAGCCATCGCCCTTGATGAGTAGTCTTTTTTCCTCGGTTCCAGCCGGAAGTGCTGCGCGGGTTTCGGCTGGCGCATCCTCGATGCCACCGTGGCGGACGATTTCAAAACGCACCTTTCCTGTCGCACGGACCACCAATTGACTGCCAACAGGCACGGCTACCGGCGGCCCTGCCTGCGCGGTCTCGCCGGGACGCAGGCCCGTGAGCATCACCGGAGGCCGACCCGTATAGACCGGCGGCGTGACCCAGGCGTCGATGCGGAAATTCGCCGGGGCAACGACACCATGCCAGTCGAAGGCTGCAGCGACGCGTTTCAGTCGCTCGCCGCCGGCGGCAAAAAAACTGGCCACGACAAGAATAACAACCAGCGCGCGGAATGCCATCGGGTCGCGCAACGATAGCCGCGGCGCCGGCCAACCCGCCTTGAGTTTGCGCGCCGACAAAAGGGCGCGCTCGACATGGGCCTGCCAGAGCGCCTGCGCCACGGGGTCTTGATTGTTGGCGGCGAGACGATCCGCGGCCGTGGTTGCCGGACGGTGCGTTTCACCGGTGCTGCGATCAAGCCGGCGCAGACCATCGTAGATGCTCGGCAGCCGCAAAATCAGCAACGGCAATGCCGATGCTGCAAGGGCGACCAGGAATATGAAAAGACCGATCGCACGCGCGAGTGGCGGCAGCACCAGCCATAGACCCGCCCAGGAGAAAGCGAGAAAGAGACCGGTCACAGTGGCCAGCGCGGCGAGAGCAGGCCACAACCGTTCCCACAATATGCTGCCGCGTGCACGGGCGAGCGCGCGCGCGAGCAGCATCCTTGCCGGCCGCTCCCGATCGTGAGGCTGGTCGTTCACGCCGTCCAAAAGCCACTCCGTCGCTCGGGCTCAGGAGAATCTGTTGTTCATCAGGCTAACACGCACCGACCTACCCGGCCACGCGTGTATTTATGCACTCAAAGCCAGTTGGGCATGCGATCGAGCGCAATCAATTGGTCAACTTCAAGGCGTGGCCGCACCAGCGCCCATTCCGCGCCATTGACGAGGACCTCCGGAACCAGGGCCCGGGTATTGTAGGTGCCTGCCTGCACCGCCCCGTAAGCCCCGGCCGACATGACGGCGAGCAATGCGCCACTTGCCGGTTCCACCATGTCGCGGTTCACGGCGAGGAAATCGCCACTTTCGCAAACAGGACCAACCACGTCGGCGCGAATGCGCCTGGATGACGACGCCTGGGTCACAGGCCAGATCTCGTGATGCGCGTCATAGAGCGTCGGACGGACAAGATCGTTCATGGCGGCGTCGACGACGACAAAATTCTTGGCCTCACCATGCTTCACGAACAACACACGCGTCACCAGAATGCCGGCATTTCCAACGAGCAGGCGACCGGGTTCAAAGATCAGCCGGCAATCAAGGTCGCGGGTGGCTCGCTTGACCACCTCGGCATAAGCTCGGGGATGGGGCGGCGGCTCATCGTCATCGCGGTAGGGAATGCCCAACCCTCCACCGAGATCGACATGGGAGATCGTATGGCCATCAGTTCGCAATGCGCGCACGAATTCGGCAAGCAACGCGAACGCATTGCCGAACGGATCAAGTTCCGTGATCTGGCTGCCGATGTGCATGTCGACGCCAGCGACCTTGAGGCCCTTGAGCTTTCCGGCGTGAGTATAGACCTCGCGCGCGCGGCTGATCGGAATGCCAAACTTGTTCTCGGCCTTGCCGGTGGCGATCTTGTGATGGGTTTTTGCGTCGATGTCGGGATTGACGCGAACCGACACATTCGCGGTGCGCCCTTTTGATGCCGCGATAGACGACAGCAGCTCGAGCTCCGGTTCAGATTCGACGTTGACGCAGAGAATTCCTTCATCAACGGCGAGCGCGAGCTCGGCCTCCGTCTTGCCGATTCCCGAAAACATGATCTTGTCGGCGGGGATGCCGGCTGTGCGCGCGCGCTTGAGTTCGCCGCCCGATACCACGTCGGCGCCGGCACCAAGCCTGGCAAGCGTCCTGACGACGGCCTGATTGGAATTCGCTTTCATGGCGTAGCAGACGAGCGCAGGCACGTCGGCAAACGCACCTGCGAACACCTGATAGTGGCGGGTGAGCGTGGCCGTCGAGTAGCAATAAAACGGCGTACCGACCGCAGCGGCGAGCGTATCGAGATTCACCGCCTCGGCGTGCAGCACGCCGTCGCGATAGGCAAAGTGGTGCATCACACGCTCAGTTGAGTAATACGTCGAGAGGGAAACGTTTATTGGTTCTACCCACCGCGATCGGTTTTCCGTCCGGTCCAAGAATGGGACGGTCGTTCCCCGACGGCTCGCCGGTTGTTACCGGCTGCTCACCCGCGAGCGACGCAGCGGGCGGCGCATCGAGCGGCCCCTTGCGCCCGCATGCCGCCAGGCCGAGCGACGCAGCCAATGCGCCAATCAGGGCGAGACGCAGGAACGGGCGATCAGAAGGCCTCAAGGCACGCACTCCTTGCATAATGGGACCATAACAAAACAGGCAAAGAAGGCGAAGTCAGGATTTCTCTTTTTCCAGCTTGCGCAGCCATTTTTTTGCCTGCAGGCGCACGTTTTTGGGCGCCGTGCCGCCGAAGCTTGTACGGCTCTTCACCGAACGGTCGACCGAAAGAACGCTGAATACATCGTCGGCGATTCGCGGCTCAATCTCGCGCATGACAGCCAGCGGAACCCGATGCAACGCAACGCCTGTCTCGGCGGCCCGGGCGACGATCCGGCCGGCAATGTGATGCGCCTCGCGGAACGGAATCTTCAAGGTCCGCACCAGCCAATCGGCAAGATCGGTCGCCGTCGCATAGCCCTCGCCGGCGGCCTTCTTCATCCGCGCGGCGTCGGGTTCGAGATCAGCGACCATGCCGGCCATTGCAGCAATCGACAACGAAAGAGCCGCGAGGGCGTCCATTGCGCCCTCCTTGTCCTCTTGCATGTCTTTCGCATAAGCGAGCGGCAGGCCCTTCATCACGATCAGCAGCGCGCTGAGTGCGCCGATCATGCGGCCCGCCTTGGCGCGCACCAGTTCGGCCGCATCGGGATTACGCTTCTGCGGCATGATCGAGGAACCGGTGGTGAATTTGTCCGACAGTTTTGCGAGGCCGGTGAGCGGCGAAGTCCAGACGATAATTTCCTCGGCCAGGCGAGACAGATGCACCGATGTGATCGCAGCAGCAGCAAGAACCTCCATGACAAAGTCTCTGTCGGACACCGCATCAAGCGAATTCGCCATCGGCCGATCGAAGCCGAGCGCCCTGGCGGTCATGTCGCGATCGAGAGGGAAGGAACTGCCGGCCAGCGCCGCCGAGCCGAGCGGAGATTCATTGAGCCGCCTGCGCGCGTCCGCAAACCGTCCACGGTCGCGCGCCGTCATCTCGACGTAAGCAAGCAGGTGGTGCCCGAAGGTCACCGGCTGCGCCGTTTGCATATGTGTAAGACCGGGCATCACAGTGCCGGCATGCGCCAGTGCCTTCTCGGCAAGCGCACGTTGATAACCGGCGAGCACCGCATCAAGCGCGTCAATGGTGTCGCGCACCCATAACCGGAAATCGGTCGCCACCTGATCGTTGCGCGAGCGCGCGGTATGCAGCCGGCCAGCCGCATCGCCGATCAGCTCGGACAGGCGGCCCTCCACGTTCATATGGATGTCTTCGAGGGCACGTTTGAAGGAGAACGTGCCGGCCTCGATTTCTGACATGATCGTGTCTAGACCGTGAGCGATCTTTTTCGCATCGTCGGCCGCAATGATGCCTTGCTTCGCCAGCATGTCGGCATGGGCCTTGGATGCGGCTATGTCCTGGCGGTAGAGATGCCGGTCGAAATCAATGGAGGCGTTAATCTCCTCCATGATAGGTCCAGGGCCAGACGTAAATCGCCCACCCCACATTTTGTTGCTCATGGCATATCCACCAAGCCGCTCATGACCGGGTCCCAAACGAGTTTCGCCAAAAAACGTCTCGCCATGGTTTCGGCGGGCGGGATCGCTGGCGTCATCATCGGACTGGCCGGGGTATACGGGATTGCCACCCTCACGCGCAATGCGGGCGGCGATACAACGTGCCAGCCGGCTGTCGAATTAGCCAAGAAAATAGCGCCATTCGCGCGTGGCGAAGTGGCCGCCGTTAACGTTGCCAAAAGTCCGTTGAAAGTGCCTGCCCTGGCTTTCCAGGACGCCGAAGGCAAGCCACTCACGCTGGAGCACTGGCGCGGGCGCACGGTGCTGCTCAATCTGTGGGCCACCTGGTGCGTACCCTGCCGCAAGGAGATGCCGGCTTTGGACGCACTGGAGCAGCGGCTGGGTGGCCCGAAATTCGAGGTGGTGGCGGTCAATATCGACACCCGGGACGCCGAGAAGCCCAGGACCTGGCTGAAAGAGGTCGGTGTCCAGAAACTCGCCTTCTACGCCGATCCGACCGCACGGACATTCCAGGATTTGAAATCCATCGGCCGCGCCTTTGGCATGCCGACGACTCTGTTGATTGACGGACAAGGCTGCGAGATCGGCACAATCGCAGGACCCGCCGAATGGGCCAGCGAAGATGCAATCAAACTGATCAACGCGGCGCTCGGCCAATAAGCGCCGCGCGCAACTTACACACTGATATTGAGGCTCTGTCCGATGCCACTCGCAACATTGGCGAGGCTGGCCATGTTCTGCTGGGCGGCGTTGAGGACCTGAACGATGGACGCAGCGTTGTCGGCATTCATGCGCAGCATCCTGGCCGCAATGGCCATCTGCGCGCCGCTCATCTGAGCACCGACCAGAGCGGTTGCAATCGATACCGGATCCATCCCGGCTTGTTTCTACCGGCCTTTTGTCAATGAAAGATAAATGGTGACCGGCTTGACAAAGGCAGGCGCGGTCCTATACTTAACCAAATGGTTTACTATCAGAAACCAAACCTTGATCGCACCTTTGCGGCGCTGTCCGACCCGACGCGGCGTGCATTGCTGGCGCGGCTGAGCGAAAAGCAAAACCTTTCGGTGAGCGAGCTCGCCAGGCCGTTTTCAATGTCGCTCCCGGCGATCATGAAACATCTCGACGTCCTGTCGGACGCCGGGCTCGTCGGACGCGAGAAGAATGGCCGCATCGTAAGCTGCCGCCTGCGGGCGGAACCCATGCGCGACGCCAACGATTGGCTCAACCGCTATCAGAAATTCTGGACTGAGAAGCTCGATCAACTCGCTGCGTTCCTGGAGGAAGAAACATGGCCACCATCACAACCAAGCCCAGTCTCACCATCAAGCGCCGGTTCAACGCGCCGCCCGAAAAGGTCTTCGCGGCGTGGACGGACCCGGAAAAAGTAAAGCGTTGGATGGGGCCCGGCGAAATAAAGCCGCTGCGCGTTGAAAGCGATCCGCGCACGGGTGGCCGTTACCGCTGGGTGATGAAATCGCCGGATGGCGAAGAACACGACGTCAGCGGCATCTATCGCGAAGTGATTCCGAACCAAAAACTGGTGTTCACGTGGGCGTGGAAGTCGACGCCGGAACGTGAATCGCTTGTGACCCTGACATTCAAGCGTGACGGCGATGGCACGATCTTTACGTTGCAGCACGAGCAATTCTTCGATGAGGACGCGCGTGACCGTCACCAGGGCGGCTGGAACAGCGCAATGGACAAGCTCGACAAGTACCTCACCACATAGTGACAGGAGTAGCTGATGCCGCACGAATGGTCGCATGGAGAATTCTACTGGAACGAGTTGATGACTCGCGATGCCGAGAGGGCGAAAAAATTCTACGCCGATACTCTTGGCTGGAATTTTGAGGCCATGGCGATGCCGGATGGCACCTATTGGGTCGCAAAAATGGGAGACAAATATGTCGGCGGATTATTTCCGTTGAGCAGCCCGCAATTCGATGGCGTGCCGGAAAGCTGGATGTCCTATCTCGCCGTGGATGATGTCGATGCACGCGTGAAGAAAGCTCAGTCGGCCGGAGCCACCTTGATGCGGCCGATCTTCGACGTCCCCAATGTCGGCCGCATTGCCATTCTCCGCGAGCCGGGCGGCGCCGGCATCGGCTGGATGACACCTCCAAAAGCATAGAAAGAGGAACATCATGCAACACAATGTCGTTTCTCAGAGCGAATGGCTGGCCGCACGCAAAGCGCTGCTCGCCAGGGAAAAGGAGTTCACCAAGGCGCGCGATCAACTGAGCGCCGCGCGGCGCGCGCTGCCCTGGGTGAACGTCGAAAAGAATTATGTGTTTGAAGGACCGAACGGCCGGGAAACGCTGTCGGAGCTTTTCGCCGGCAGAAGCCAGCTCATCGTCTACCATTTCATGCTCGGCCCAGGCTGGATCCAGGGCTGTCCGAGTTGCTCATTCCTCGCCGATCATTTCGACGGTGCGGTGGTTCACCTGGCCCAGCGCGACGTGACGTTCGTTGTCGTGTCGCGGGCACCCTTCGCCGAAATCGAGGCCTACAAAAAGCGAATGGGATGGACATTCAAATGGGTGTCGTCGTTCGCCAACGACTTCAATCATGATTTCCATGTCTCATTCACCCCCGAGGAAAAGGAACGCGGTAAAATCGAATACAACTACACGATGACGGAATTTCCGAGCGAAGAAGCGCCGGGCCTGAGCGCTTTTATCAAGAACGAGACGGGTGAGGTGCTGCACACCTACTCATCATATGCGCGCGGGCTCGATATTCTGGTCGGCACCTACAATTTCCTCGATATGGCGCCGAAAGGCCGCGACGAAGACGCCCTGCCGTGGTCCATGGCCTGGGTCCGCCGGCACGACGAATACCAAGTCACGCCGCCAAAGGCCGGCTGCTGTGGCTAATGGATCGGCGACGAGAACAAACATGGAGTATCTCAATGATCAAAGTCAGTGCTTTTCGGTGGGTGCCGCCCTTCGCGCGCGGCCTGGTCCGCGACTTACGAGTGCGTTGGGCACTGGAAGAGGCCGGCTTACCCTACCAGGCACGGCTGATTGGCCCGGACGATCAGAAATCCGAAAGCTACCGGGCGATGCAACCGTTCGGACAAGTGCCGGCCTTCGAGGAGAACAATCTCGTGCTGTTCGAATCTGGTGCCATCCTCTTGCATATCGCCGAGCGGTCGGACGTTCTGATGCCGTCTGATTCGAAAGCCCGTGCCCGCACGACGGCCTGGATGTTCGCGGCGTTGAATTCGGTCGAACCGCACATTCAGAACCTGACGGCGATCGACTTGTTTCATGCCGAGGAGGATTGGGCCAAGCAGCGCCGGCCGGCGGCCCTCAAACTGGCACAGACGCGTCTATCGGCGCTCTCCGATTGGCTGGATGGGCGCGCCTATCTGGAGGATCGCTTCACCGTCGCCGATCTTCTGATGACGACCGTGTTAAGAATCCCGCGCCATACCGATCTGGTCGCACAGATGCCCACGCTCGAGACATACCGGCTACGTTGTGAGGCACGGCCTGCCTTCAAGAAGGCGTTGGCGGCACAGATGGCGGATTTTACCGATAGGGCTTCGGCGGCCTAGCGCTCTGCACGCCCTAGCGCGTCGGCACCGGTTTCTCACCCCGATAGTCATAGAAGCCGCGCTGGGTCTTGCGGCCGAGCCAACCGGCTTCGACATATTTCACAAGAAGGGGGCACGGCCGGTATTTTGAATCCGCCAGACCTTCATGCAGCACCTGCATGACGGACAAGCAGGTGTCGAGGCCGATGAAATCGGCAAGCTCGAGCGGACCCATCGGATGATGCGCGCCGAGCCGCATTGCCGTGTCGATCCCCTCAACGTTCCCGACGCCTTCATAGAGTGTGTAGACCGCCTCGTTGATCATCGGCAACAGGATGCGATTGACGATGAAGGCCGGGAAATCCTCGGACACCGCAATGGTCTTGTGAAGCTTGGTGATGAAGGCCTTGCTGGCCTCGAAGGTGGGGTCGTCGGTAGCGATGCCGCGGATAAGCTCGACAAGCTCCATTAACGGCACCGGATTCATGAAGTGAATGCCGATGAAACGCTCAGGGCGATCCGTCGATGATGCCAGCCGTGTGATCGAGATCGAGGACGTATTCGTTGCCAGGATCGCGTCGGGTTTAAGCGAAGCGCACAGGTCGGAGAAAATCTTGCGCTTGACCTCTTCCTTTTCGGTCGCGGTCTCAATCACCAGATCGCAACCCGAAAGCGCGTCGTACTTCTCGGCCGGCTTGATGCGCGACAACGCGCCCTTGCGGTCATCCTCGCTGATCGATTTCTTTCCAACCTGGCGCGCCATGTTGCCATTGATGGTTGCCATCCCGGCCTTAATGCGGTCGGCTGACACGTCGTTGAGCAGGACCGAATATCCTGCCAGCGCGCAGACATGGGCGATGCCATTGCCCATCTGACCCGCGCCGATTACTCCGACAGTCTGAATATTGATTGCCATGTCCCTTTCCGATCGATGCGAAGTCCCGGCTCTTGGCTTCGAATTCGGGTAGTTTGCGTTCGTTATCTGCACTTTTACGACTTAGCGCCACGCGACGCTATCGCGTGGAGTGGTAAAATGGCGACGTGGTCAACGCTTGATCTTGTCGAGTTCCCCGGCCAGCTCCGGCAAGGCCTGATAGAGATCGGCCACAAGACCGTAGTCGGCCACCTGGAAGATCGGCGCCTCCTCATCCTTATTGATAGCAACAATCACCTTTGAGTCTTTCATTCCGGCCAGATGCTGAATCGCTCCGGAAATTCCAACGGCGATATAAAGCTCGGGCGCCACAACCTTGCCGGTTTGGCCCACCTGCCAGTCGTTCGGCGCGTAGCCGGCATCAACGGCCGCGCGCGAGGCGCCAACCGCAGCGCCGAGCTTGTCGGCTACCGGCTCGATGTACTTTGTGAAGTTCTCGCGGCTTTGCATGGCGCGGCCGCCAGAAATGATGATTTTGGCCGAGGTCAGCTCAGGCCGGTCCGATTTTGACAATTGCTCGCCCGCGAAAGTCGAAAGGCCCGGATCGGCAGCCGCCGCGGCGTTTTCCACGCTCGCGGAACCACCGGCGCCAGCGGCCTGAAAGGTCGAGGTGCGTACGGTGATAACTTTTTTGGCATCGGATGACTTCACGGTCTGAATCGCATTGCCGGCGTAAATCGGACGCTCGAACGTATCGGGCGAGACGACTTTCGTGACGTCGGAAATCTGCATGACATCCAGCAAAGCGGCGACGCGCGGCATCACGTTTTTTCCGGTCGTCGTCGCCGGAGCCACGATGGCATCGTAGTTGCCCGCCAGCGAAACGATGAGCGCAGCAAGCGGCTCGGCGAGTTGATGCTCGTAGGGCGCAGCATCCGCCACCAGCACTTTCTTGACGCCGTCAAGTTTGGCTGCCGCGTCGGCCGCGCCTTTGCAATCCTTGCCGGCGACAAGGACGTGGACATCGGCACCGAGCGCTTTGGTGGCGGTCACGGCTTTGGCCGTGGCATCCTTAAGCGACTTGTTGTCGTGCTCGGCAATGAGAAGGGTGGCCATCTAGAGCACCCCCGCTTCATCTTTGAGCTTGCCAACCAGCTCGGCCACCGAGCCAACCTTCACGCCGGACTTGCGTCCTGACGGTTCAGATGTTTTCAAAACCTGCAGCCGCGGCTTGACGTCGACGCCATAAGCGTCCGGCGTCTTGTCCTCGATCGGCTTTTTCTTCGCCTTCATGATGTTCGGCAGTGACGCATAACGCGGCTCGTTCAGGCGCAGGTCGGTGGTGACGACCGCCGGCATCTTCAGCGTCACGGTCTGCAACCCACCATCGACTTCACGCGTCACACTGATGGCGTCGCCCTCAATGGCAAGCTTGGATGCGAAGGTTCCCTGCGCCCAATTCAGTAGTGCTGCCAGCATCTGACCGGTCTGATTGCAGTCATCATCGATCGCCTGCTTGCCCATGATAACCAGGCCAGGCTTTTCCGCCCCGACGATGGCTTTCAGTATCTTCGCCACCGCGAGCGGCTCGACGGCCCCGTCCGCCTTCACCAGGATGCCGCGGTCGGCGCCCATGGCAAGCGCGGTACGAATGGTTTCAGACGCCTGGGCTGGCCCGATCGACACGGCCACAATCTCTGTCGCCTTGCCGGCCTCCTTCAGACGGATCGCCTCCTCGACGGCAATTTCGTCGAACGGATTCATGGACATCTTGATATTGGCAAGCTCAACGCCGGACCCATCCGGCTTGACGCGAATCTTGACGTTGAAGTCGACCACCCGTTTCACGGGCACCAAAATTTTCATGATCCCCCATCCGGATGGGCACTTCGGCCGAGCGGGCGGAAGCTAAAGGCCGCGCCGTTAGCCTGTCAACGATTATGCTGCGCCGCACGCAAACTAGCGGTTTTGGCCGGGCGCCCACAGTATATCGGCGGCGCCTTTGTCATTGGCATAACGGCCCGCCACGAACAGATAATCCGACAGCCTGTTGACGTATTTGAGTGAGGGCTCCGACACCCCCTCTCCTGGTTTGTCCTTCAGTTCGACCATGATCCGTTCAGCACGGCGGCAGATCGTGCGCGCCAAATGCAGGTACGCCGAAGCAGCACTCCCACCGGGGAGAATAAAGGACCTCAGAGGGGAAAGGTCGGCATTGAGACGGTCAATTTCGCCTTCGAGCCACACGACCTGGGCATCGGTTACCGTCAGCCTGGCTCCGCCCGGCCCCTTTTCGGCCAGGCAAAGATCAGCCTCCACATCGAACAGGTCATTCTGAATACGGCCAAGCGCGGCATTGAGTGGGTCGTCACCGACCGTGTGCAGGCGCACCAGTCCGATTACCGCGTTGACTTCGTCAACCGTGCCGTAGGCTTCAACCCTGAGATCGTATTTCTTGCGCCGCGCGCCGGTACCGAGCGACGTGGTGCCGTCGTCGCCGGTCCGGGTATAAATGCGGTTGAGCACGACCATATCGACCTCGCTGGTCTTTCGCTGAGCCAGAGATTCGGAGTAGGCTTTATATTATCTTGTTTCCATCACAAAAAATGGGGTGACGCTCATGCGTGTTCTGACGATTGCCATTGCCGCCGCATTTTTGGCCTTGCCCGCCGCCGCACCCGCACAGGCTTGCGGGAGCGCGGGTCACTCTGCCAAGGCGGCCACCGCCGATTACTCCGCAGCCAAGAAGAAGAAGGCCAAACAGCCGAAGGAGAAAGTGGAGTATATGCGTGCGGCCCCGATGAAGTGAGCCCGCTGCGCTTTTCCTGAACTAGCGGCCCATCACCCAGATCGTCGCCATGATCACGACAATGGCGACGAACTGCAGCAATACGCGCAGGCGCATGAGTTTCTGCGAGCGGTTTGGCGAACCGCCACGCATCATGTTGATCAGGCCGAGCAGCAGCACGATGGCAACCGCGACGACAGCAGCCGGCACGAGATAATGTGACATGAACTCCGACATGGGCCGCGCCTTCTAGCATCGGTCGGTACGCGTGGCCATCGCGAGCCACGTCCTCCTTTTGGCCGACTCGCGCATTAGTTGCAGTCACGATAACGTCCCCAAAAAAGTGCGTGTATTGGGTGACGTATGAAAGGCGGTGTTGAGCGGCGGGCAGTCGCGCTCGATAGCAGCATCGAGAACGTGCTGATCGAGGCTGGAGTTCGCGCAGCCGAACAACTCAAGTCATCGCGGCCAAAACTTTCGGCAGCGACCCTGAACAAGCTTACCAATGCCATTCCACTTCTGTTCGGTGTGCTCGCTTTTGTTGCCATGTGCACAACGTCCGGCATGATCGCGCTTTCTGTAATTGTGGTTCTGCCAACAGCATTCCGGATCTGGGTCGTCGTGCACTCGGTGGCAACGTCTTCGAACACAAATCGAAATCTGTCCTCTCGCGACGAATCGGATGACGAACTGCCGATGTACAGTGTGATCGCCGCTCTCCATCGCGAGGCGGCGGTGGTCGACCAACTGCTGTCGGCCATCGAGCGGCTCGACTATCCGTCCGAAAAACTTGATGTGATCGTCGCCGTCGAGGCCGACGATCATGGCACGCGAGCGGCTATCACCGCTCGCAAGCATCGCATACCCATTGTGGTTGTTCCGGTTGCCCCGGCCGCGCTGCGTACAAAACCGAAGGCGCTTAACGTCGCCCTTCCATTTGCGCGTGGCGTGTTCACCGTGATCTACGACGCGGAGGACCGGCCGGAGCGAAATCAACTGCGCCGTGCCTTGCAGGCGTTTCGTTCGGCAAGCAGTGACCTCGCCTGTGTGCAGGCGCGCCTGTGCACCGACACGAAGATGAGCTGGCTCTCACGCTATTTCAGCGCCGAGTATGCCGGGCATTTCGACATATTTCTTCCAAGGCTCGCGGCACTCGGCTTGCCGTTACCGCTCGGCGGTTCGTCGAACCATTTCCGCACAGCGACGCTGCGCGAAGTCGGCGGCTGGGATCCTCACAATGTCACAGAGGACGCCGATCTCGGAATGCGGCTCGCCCGTTTCGGTTACCGATCGGGTGTGATTGATTCCACGACCTATGAAGAGGCGCCCACCAAGGTCGGTGCATGGCTTGGCCAGCGCACACGCTGGTTCAAGGGGTGGATGCAGACCTGGCTTGTGCATATGCGCAAGCCGGGCCATCTTTTTCGCGAACTTGGCTGCGGGGGTTTTCTTACATTTCAGTTTGTTGTCGGCGGCAACGCGTTGGTGGCGATGGCGCATCCGGCATTTTTATTTGGACTAAGCTGGGAACTCATCCCGCCGCTCTCAACGGGCGACCACCAAGCCGCCGTCGTTCGCCTGGGACATTATATGGCCGTCGCCGTGCTCGGTTATTGCGCATCGGCCTCGTTTGGCGTCCTCGGCCTTTGGCAGCGCGGCATGCTGAACAAGACGCGTGTATTGATCCTGACGCCCGTGCACTGGTTGCTGCTTTCACTGGCAGCCTGGTCGGCCGCGCTGGAGCTCATGACGAAGCCCTATTTTTGGAAAAAGACCGAACACGGGGTCGACAAAATATCGCGCCAGGAGGGCAGAATTCGCGCCCTCCTCGAACTCGAGCGTTACCTCGACCAGTTAAAGCGAGCCGGTCAACTTGCCCCGATTCGGACGACCTAGAGATAGCGCCGCAAATCGGCGGCGGCATCCTCAGGCCGCCGTTTGAGGCTAAAAGGCGCGACAAAACGGCCTTGCTTGTCCATGAGATAGACCAGCGCGGTGTGATCCATACTGTAATCGCCATTTTCGGCGGGAACTTTCTTGGCATAGACGCGATAGGCTTTTTCTGCCGCGTCGACTGCCGCACGATCGCCCGTCGCACCGCGCAAATGTGGGTCGAAGCTTGACAGATAGTCTTTCATCACCGCGGGTGTATCTCGTTCCGGATCAACGGTTATGAACAACGCCCCGGTGCGGTCCGCATCCTTGCCGAGCGCGCGCAGGACCTCGGAGACGTCGAACAACGTCGTGGGACACACGTCGGGACAATGCGTGTAGCCGAAGAAAACAAGGAATGGCCGGCCCTTAACATCTGCCTCGGTAATCTGCGCACCGTTCTGGTCGACCAGCTTGAAAGATCCACCGATCGCTGAAGCCCCTTGCCCGCCACTTCCAAAGTTCCCGGTGGCGTAAAGAAAAACACCTGTGAATATTACCAGGCCGGTCACAAAGGCCGACAGGATCAGCAAAATCTGGGATGTTCGCGCTGTCATAAGGTTCAAGCGGGTATCAGAAGCATGCGACCCAGCCGGCGCGCACCATTTCGAAAAACACCGCAGTGCCGTAATAGGCCCAAAGTGTAAGGGTCGTGGCCAAAAGCAAGCCGCCCGCAAGCGCAATCAGCAGCGCCGGGCGAGACAGTGCAGCACCGGATACAATCGCCGGCATGATGGTCCTCCGAACTGCAGTATCTGCTCAGATAAGCCCGATCGGCCGCCAAGGCAACGCGAGCCCCGCCTTAGATTAACCATCCTATCACCAATAAATGCGGGCGCTTTCGGGGCGTGGCGTTGACTCGAAAGGTTAAAGCCGCGATGAATAGATGAGATTCTTCGAATATAACTACACAGGGAGAAAGTGATGCGCAGCGCTTTGGCGATCGCTATGGCGATCTCAATGTCGGCGGCCACGACCGCCTGGGCCCAAAACGCGCAGGCGCCCGCACCACCCGCAGTACCTGCTCCGGCAGCAGCGCCGGCACCCGCCGCCGCAAAATGCGACAATCCGAATGCGCTCGGAGTCGCTCGCGTCGTCGAGATCGACACCACCGGCGGTCCCGGCTTCGGCTTCGAGCATTTCAAGGCTTATGACTTCTTGCGCGACCACGAAATCGTCCTGACCTTCGACGATGGTCCGTGGCCTGGACATACGCCCGCCGTGCTCAAGGCTTTGGCCGAACAATGCACGAAGGCTCTCTTCTTCGCGATCGGCAAGCATGCGGGCTGGCATCCGGAAATCATGAAGCAGGTCGCGGCAGCCGGCCATACCGTTGGCTCGCATACCTGGTCGCACAAGGATCTGTCGAAACTGAGCGAGCAGGACGCCAAGGACGAAATCGAAAAAGGCATCGCGGCCGTCAGCATCGCTCTCGGCAATCAACCGGTCGGGCCGTTCTTTCGCTTCCCGGCCCTGCGGCACCCGCCCGAACTGCTCAAATATCTCGGCGAGCGCAACGTCGGTATTTTCTCCACCGACATGGACTCGTTTGACTTCAAAATGCGCAAGCCCGAGCAGGTCATCGCATCGGTCATGAAGAAACTCGAAAAACACGGCAAAGGCATCATTCTGATGCACGACTTCCAACAGGCGACTGCCAAGGCAGCGCCTGAACTGCTCAAAAAGCTCAAGGATGGCGGATATAAGGTCGTGCAGGTTGTCGGAAAGACCCCGGTCCAGCCCAAGAAAGAATATGTCGATATGGTGCTCAAGGAGATGGGCGGCGGCCTCGAGGAAGCACGTCCGATGTCGAATGTGATCAAGACCATCGGCGGCAACTAGCCGTCCGTCAGAAAAAAAGCCGGCCGCGCAACACTGCGCGGCCGGCTTTTTTATTGAATACTCAATGACCCCGGTGCCGTGTTAAGCTGTCCAAGACGAATTCGCCATTGAGGGGGTCGCAAATGGGCGTATTAGTCGTTGCCTTCGGCGCGCTGGCAGTACTATGGATTTTGGTCCTGCTGGGATCGCCGTTTTTCGGTCCGAGAGATCACTAGACCTCGCGGAACACCTCAAGGAACGGCTCGTCCCGAGAAGGCCGTAAAAATCGAAGATGCCCCATTCGCATGGTCGTAGGCGATGCGGCTCGCGACGACAAAGAGCGTCGTCGCCAGCACCAGCCTGAGAGCGCGTTCGGGAATGCGGATGGCAAAATAGCTGCCGACAAATATGCCGGGCAGCGAGCCCGCCAACAGCGACCCCATAATGTGCCAATCGACCGAGCCCATCATCCAGTGCCCGATTCCGGCGATGAGCGTGAGCGGCACCGCATGGGCGATGTCGGAGCCCACGATTCTGGCCATCGGAAGCTGCGGATAGAGCACGATCAGTGCAATCACGCCGATCGCCCCGGCACCGACCGAAGAGATCGAGACAAGGACGCCGAGAAGCGCACCGATCAGAACGGTATTGGCGGCGGTGCGCCGTGAATCGAGATCGGCTACGCGCGCGCGATAGGCTGCGACGATTGCCTCACCAAATACCAAGACAAAAGCGGTTGCAAACAGCGCGGCGCTGAGAACGAGTGTAATCAGATTCCGCGCGGCATCGCCGCTGAGATTGAAATGCGATAGAATGGCGAGCGTAACAAGCGTGGCCGGAACGCTCCCTGTCGCGAGCCGCCTGACGACCCGCCAATCGATGCTGCGTGCGTACCCGTGAACCAGACTGCCCCCGGTCTTGGTGGCGGCGGCATAGAGCAAATCCGTGCCTACTGCGGTCGCGGGGTGAACGCCAAACAGGAGAATCAACAGCGGGGTCATCAGCGAACCCCCGCCAACGCCGGTCATGCCGACCAGCGCGCCAACCGCGAAACCCGAAAGCGAGTACAGCGGATCAATCATAGCGAAACCGCCTCGTCCCCGGCCTTCAGGCCGCCATCAATCTAAGCATGGCTACGTGGGCTAGTCATCGGGCGAAAAGATGAAACTCCGGTGGGTCCCGGCGGTTCCTCGCAATAATACCAAATGCGAGGCCTGTGATCGCAATCGGGAAATACCTATGTTTGTTCGATAATGCGATCTCGCTTGTGCGAAGCAGCCAATTATTGAATGGGACGCCCCTCGTGCCCGATATCGTCACTCTTACGATCAATCCTGCGGTCGATATTTTTGTCAACGTTACCCACGTCGAACCCACCCGAAAGATGCGCTGTTCGGCGCCAAAGCGCGATCCGGGCGGCGGCGGTATAAACGTAGCGCGCGCAGCGCATCGTCTCGGCGGCAGCGTGGCCGCGATTTATCCAACCGGCGGTGCCCTTGGAAAATTGCTGCATCGGCTGGTGGAACGCGAGGGCATCGAAAGTCTGGTGACGCCGTCGCACGTCGAGACGCGGGAAAATTTCACTGCCTACGAAGAAACGACCGGAGAGCAATATCGCTTCGTGCTGCCAGGCTCGGCGCTTCACCGCGCCGAGTGGGAGGCGGTACTCGATAAACTGGCGACGTTGGCAGCGAAGCCAAAATTCGTGGTTGCGAGCGGCAGCACGCCACCGGGCGTACCAGAAGACTTCTTCGCGCGCGTTGCCCGACAGGCCAAGCAGCTCGGCGCGAAATGCGTCGTCGACACCTCGGGGCCGGCATTGAAGATGGCTCTTGCGGAAGGCGTTACGCTGATCAAACCGAACCTGATGGAGCTTTCAGACCTCGTCGGCGCGCCGCTCGATACTGACGATGCCCGCATCGTTGCATGCCGGAGGCTCGCAATCGAAGGGCGCGCTGAGGTCGTCGCTCTTACGCTGGGTGATCAGGGCGCTCTTCTGGTGACGGCCGACAAGGCCTTTCGCTCACAACCATTGGCCATCGAACCCGTCAGCACGGTCGGCGCAGGCGACAGCTTTCTTGGTGGACTGGTGGCGGCCCTCGCCTGCGGTCATTCGCTACACGAGGCTTTTCGTGTCGCGGTGGCAGCCGGATCGGCCGCCGTGCTCTCACCGGGCACCGAGCTGTGCAGTGAGGAAAACGTGCAGCGACTGCTGCGCGAGGTAAAGCTCAGCGACGTCTCTAACGCCGTGCCGGCGTTCGCGTCCGGTCATTGACGGGAACGCGCATCTCGTCGTGCGCGATCTCCATCATCCCCATCCAGATGATCAGCGGAAAATAGAATAACAGCGGCATTTTTTGTGCCTCGCGTCCGGTTCGAGGAAGCAACGCGGTCGACTCGGCCACAGTTCCAACGATCACGCGAGCGTGTCAGACACGGTATTAACGCGAACCAATAGCCGCCGCCCGGGCGACATGCGACTTGAGCGCGGCCTCGCCGCAGTACCGGCTCGCATAGCTCTCGGCCATACGCTGCATCTCGGCCCCATAGCGATTTTTATCCGTACCGGTCCATTCGCGCGCAAGATCAGAAAACGTCACGGGACGGTGCAGCCGGCGCATGACGTCCTGCACATCATCCTGCACCTGGCGCGTACGCCTGGCCACCGGCTCAGGAACGCGCGTGGTCGAATACATCAAAACATGCTGAAGATGCGCGAGCACACCTGTATCGACATCCTTGAAACGTTCGCCCGGTTTGCCGGAAATTGCAGCGCCGACACCCGCAAAATTATTGTCGTCTGCCGTCACGCTCGCCGGCGTACCGCCCGGCCGGAGGAAGGTGAGATAATTGGTTTCGATCAACATCTGGAAGAAAGCATAATCCCAGCGAACGCCGACGCAATTTTGCGGAGGACGCGCGACGCATTGACCGACACTTTGGTAACGCGAAGCGATGCCCTCAAAGCGCGACGCGATTTTCAGCGGCGGCTGGTGTCGAGCATTGCGCTCGGCAACAAATTGCATGAGGGCAGCCGGCGTAACGCATTGCGGTACCGTATTGTCCGCGTCGGCAATGATTGGCGGCAACGCCGTTGCGCCGGCGCCAGCTGAAATCAGAAATAACAATGACAGAAAAACCAGCTTTCCCCGCATCGACCCTGCCCTGTTCAGGGGCAGCAATAGGCGATTCGCGTTAATTTTGTACGGTACCCTGGCACGTCCGCAAAGTTCTCGCGGCACTTGTGGCTCGCGCGCTACAACATTGCTTGGGCCAACGAGGAGTTTCGCATGTTGTGTCGATGTCGCTTCAGTCCAAAAGCGGGCGAGAGACGGCCCACCGAACCCGAATTCGCATTTAGTGTGACCTCCATCACAGCCATGGTGCGGCCCGCCATATATCTCTGAAGATCAGACTTGGTGCCCTCTGATCTGGATGGACCCCGACAATGTCGTACGAACATGATGTGGTCAGCATTGAGCAAGTTATTTGGCGCGCAAAAGAGCAGCGAGCAAAGGATACGGCCAAAGTGTGTGGGCCCGCATTGAAGAGACTCGGCGGGTTTGCCCTGCTTGCCGTACTGGTGCCATGGCAGCTGGTCCGACAAACGCTGGCCAATATGATATCGTGATCGACGCAAAGGCTGTTTGCTGATCAAGCAAAGCAACTATCCGGCGGCAGCGCGTCACGCTGGCGTCTCGAATCAGCTCCGCGGCGATCACACCGATTTTATCAAACGTAGCGCTGCCCGACCTTCGGCCCGTAAGGATCGGCGAGCGCCTCGCACATCTCGAAGTGATTGTAGTTCGGCGCCTCGATCAGCTCTACAGGCTTGCCCGCAGCCTTCACCAGCGCAGCAAATTCGCGGCTCTGGCGCTGGAATTCCAGTGTCTCGAAGGTACCGTAGGTGACGATGATCGGCGCCCGCAGTTTCTCGATCTGCCGCTGAGTGCTCATCGCCGCTTCCATATCATCTGTGAACTTGATGTAGGAGCTGCGCTTCGACAAGCGTGCCGGCTTCATGTCGTAAAGACCGCTCATGCACAGTCCGCCTTTGATGAAATCGGCGGGCCAGCCGAACTCCTTCTGCCAGTCTGTGACCAGCGCCTGGCCACACACAAAGATGGCCGCCGGAGGAGTGGCCGCCGACAAAAAATCGGCTGGGGTCGCCGCCGAAAGTGGCAGCGTTTTTGTAGGTCCATGCAATAGCGTTGCGCACCTGCTGCGCCATGACGCTGATATCGCCTTGCGCCACGCCGACCGCGATGAAATCCAGAACAACAAAATTGACCCCGGCATTCACAAAGAGTTCGGCCGGAAATGCGTAGTCCTTCGCTTCGCCGCTCCGCCAGGCGCCGCCGTGCACGAAGACAAATACAGGGGCGTTAGACGGCCGGAAATACATCGAGGGCTTCTACCGGCGTTGGCCCGTAGCTGAACCGCTTGGGCTCACCAAGACGTGCGCGGATTTCCACGCTGCGCGAACCATAGCGCTTCAGAATCTGCCCGATCATCGGAGCATACTCCGACTGATCATACGCGGAATCGAGTTCGATCTGATCCAAGTCCAACCAGACCTTTGCGCCCTTATCGTGCGGTGCCGGTCCCACCTGGCAATTCGCGGCAAAGCCTGGTGTCGCCGCGAGCGCAGTTGCGGCGCCAACCGCGGTCTTGAGCATGGTCCTGCGATCAAATGCCATGGTCGTTTCCCCTGGGTGTAGAGCCGCTCTTTTAGCCGAGACGCTTCCGGCAGGAAGCCCTCTAGCTTTCTTGAAGCAGGCCCTACCAGCTGTGACAACAAGCGTTGGATTTAGTGCAAGCACCGGTAGTGCCAATTCTCGATCTGATACTGAACGATATCGACAAGCAGATCAGCCGAACGTGAAAGCAAAAGCCTCCGCGCCAGAATCGAAAAACTCGATTTCGAACTGTCGATCGGCGATCGGCGTCGGCTGTCTGACCAACTGATACAGCCGCTGCTCGGTCACCGTGCCGACGCCTTGTTCGTCGACGTCGAGTCCATGCGCCGCTCCTGGCGGCTGTCCGTCGATCGAAACGCGAAACTTCACCGACGTTCCCGGCGCCGCCGGACCCATAACAAGATGAAGATCGCGCGCGTGAAAGCGGTACATGATGCGGCCGTTGGGCTTGTTCAATTCGGCAGCGTCGCGTTTTATCGTCCAGTCGCCGGACAGCGCCCAACTGTTCGGCCGTAACTGTCCGGGCACTTCATACGTGTGAGACTTGTCGCGAACTGCGCCGCCCGGAGACACGAAGCCCTCGGTACGTTCGTAGCCGACATAATTTTCCGGAGACTTGAGAGTGGCCCAATCGGCAGCCACTTCGAAGCCAAGTTGCTCGACGGTCACCAGGCTATCGCCGATTCCATCGGCGCCGGCTTCCATCAGCAAGCGCTGAATGACCATTTCCGATTGGTCGTAGGAGCCCTCCCCGAAATGCGTGTGCCGGACGCGTCCCTGCGCATCGATGAAATACTGCGCCGGCCAGTAATTATTATTGAAGGCGCGCCAGATAACGTACTCGCTGTCGACGGCGACCGGATAGTCGACCCGCAGTGCTTTGACCTCCCGGCGGACGTTGTCGATGTTCTTTTCAAATCTGAATTCCGGGGTGTGGACACCGATGACGACCAACCCCTTGTCTCTGTACTTCTCAGCCCAGGCGCGGAGGTAGGACTGCGTGCGCAACCAGTTGATGCAGGTGTATGTCCAGAAATGGACAAGGATAACCTTTCCGCGCAAGGCCGATGCTGACAGCGGCGGCGAATTGAGCCACGCGTCTGCGCGTCCAAGAGACGCGAGCCCGGATTGATCGGCCGATGGGCCGCTGCCAGGCCCGTGAAAAAATGCGATCGGTTCACCCGTAGGTATCGACGAGCGCGGCAATTTGATGTCTCCCACAAAGCCTGCAATCGGCGCGCCGATTGCAATGACAAGGACCGCGGCGAGTAGAAGTTTGCTCACTTTCATTGTGCAGTTTCCCGGATTCGTTCTCGCGGTCTCGCAGGGAATTCACTTGGCGAGCTCAAGAAGCGGTTTGCCTTTTTCCACGACATACGTGGCGAGCTCCGCCGCATTGACGCTTTCCGGGTTCGTTGCCGAACGGACCGTTCCATACGGGATGAACAGGACGTCGCCAGCCTCGAGCGTCACCGGCGGCTTACCGTCGACCTCATATTCCAGCGTACCTTAATCCTATCCAGTGTCGAACCTTCAATGACTCTCACAACTGAGGCGCGTAACTACCGAAGTGATTTAAAGGCGGCTCGCAGCTCGGCGCTGAAAAGCTCGGGCTGTTCCCACGCGGCGAAGTGTCCGCCCTTATCGACTTCATGGAAGTAGATCAAGTTGCGATAGGCGCGCCGGGCCCATGTCTCGGGGGCGCGATAGACGTCATCCGGAAACACCGTGATTGCGACCGGGAGCGATATCTCGCCGGTCTTCTGCGCGGCCGCAACAATGACGCTGCCTCGTGCGCCGTTCTCCCAGTACAACCGTGCTGCCGAGGTCGCGCTATTGGTCAGCCAGTACAGCGTGATGTTGTCCAGCACGTCGTCTGTCGCAGGCGATTTTCCGGCATCGTTGCCGTACGCCCACTGCGCGAAGCCTGGATGAACAAGTATCCATGCCGCGAGTCCGGCCGGCGAGTCCGTCGCGCCATAGCCGACCGTTTGCGGCCGCGCGGTCATCATCGTGAAGTACGCTGAATTCCCGCTTTTCGCGTTTGTCATGAGCGCTTCGAGCACCGCGCGTTCCTTTTCGGAGATTCCTGCCGCCACGGGTCCGCCGCCGAGCGCTGCCGCCACCTCGGGCGGTACCGTCGCCGGCAAATTGATATGGATGCCGAGCAATCCTGCGGCAGCCTGACGCGCCATCGCGCTCGTGACCGGCGCACCCCAGTCTCCGCCCTGCGCGACGTATCGGGTGTAGCCGAGGCGCTGCATCAGCTCCGCCCAGGCGCGCGCGATGCGATCCGGATCCCAGCCGGTGCCTTTGGGTTTTCCGGAGAAGCCGTAGCCCGGCAAGGATGGGATCACGACATCGAAAGCGTCCTCGGCGCGGCCTCCGTGAGCGGTCGGGTCCGTGAGCGGATCGATGATCTTAAGCTGCTCAATGACGGATCCGGGCCAGCCGTGCGTGATGATGATCGGGAGCGCATTCGGATGACGCGAACGGACGTGGATGAAGTGAATGTCCACGTCATCGATCGTTGTTATGAATTGAGGAAAGGCATTGAGCTTGGCCTCGGCTTTACGCCAGTCGTAGTCCGCTCCCCAATACCGCACCATTTCCTTGAATTCTGCGAGTTGCACGCCCTGCGACCGATCATTGACCGTCTCCCGATCAGGCCATCGCGTGGCAACGATGCGCCGGCGGAGATCGGCGAGCTGATCTTCCGGAACGTCGATACGGAACGGGCGGATTGCGCTGTTTTCGGTTGCGGCAGCCGCATACTTGGGAAGCAAGCTCAGGGTAGCCGCAGCAGCAACACTGACAGCAGCGACTTCAACAAACCGGCGGCGACCATGGTCGATATCTCCCGATTCCATGGCAAGCCTCCTTCAGTACAAAGGCCGGATTATTTACCACCAACGGCTTGGATACTTACCGATGACGTGGCGCGCGGCAACGAAAGCCAAATACACGTTTGCGTGTTCCACGATCCGAATGTAGCGGTTGCATTCGCCGCGAAGTTTACCCACGGCCAGCAGCGTAAAATTCAGGGGCCAGGGCACAATCTACAGAAGTGCAGGCATATAGCGTGTAGCGGACCGCGATTTCGTTCGTCGGTCCAGCCGCGGCCTCAAGCGCTTCGTCAGAAACTTCGCAGCGGAAAATCTCTTTATCGAATCCGATAGTGGTGCTCATGGCAGTTGACCCCTCGTTTCATTCTCCACCCTAGCAGACCCAACGCGCCGATGTCCGCTTTACCCCCGAAAGCGGACATTGGCGGTTAGGGCTGGAAGGTCCGTTAAGTGCCAATAGCGGACATGGCGCGGCCCGCTACAAAGGCAGACAATCGCTACTAACAGTGCCTCATTTTCTCTGCGGGACGGCGTCGACCGGCTTTGCACCGTTCGCGAGATCGCGTTTCATCTCTAGACAGGTCGCAAGCTCCGAGTAGGTTGGCGAGAACGTCTGCGATTTAACGCACTTTATTCGATCCGCTGCCGGGAAAGTCGACCAGTTTTTGTTCAGTTGCTCGCGTGTGCGCTGTTCACTATCGAGACAGCGTTTCAAGTTTGCATCAGTGTCTTGCATATATCCGGCCTGTGCTGCACCACGACAGCTCGCGGTTACATCCCAACTTGGGACACTGTCAGCCACAGCGGCGCTTTGGCAAAGCCAGACGCCGAGCGTGGAACTGGTCGCAATGGCAATCGTCAATCGTCGTGACATGACTATCTCCTGGACGGCATGCAACTTTTCCGTCCTTGCTCTACCTTAGCAGGCCGCAGGCAATTTAATTCTCAAAAGCACGGCACGTTGGTGATGACACGCTACAAAGCAGACACAAGGCGAAGACTATTCCATGCACGCCTGTATCTGGATTGGAATATTCATCGGCTCGCCACCCCGCTGTACCAATAGCAGACATGCCTGGTTGGCACGAAAAAGGGAGAGGCCGCCTCACGGCGGCCTCTGCAAAATCCAACGACGCTGCGAGTGTTCCTAACCTCTGGTTTGAACCACAGGCGCCTTGCCCTTGCCGACCGGAGCCTTACCTTTGCCGATACAGCCAGCAAGGCCAAGGGCCAGTACGACAGAGCAGATTACAACCAGAAATTTTTTCATGAGGTGCCCCTTACTAATTTCCTTTACTAGAACCTGTAGTTCACGCCGACGAGGACGGTGCTCGGGGTCCTTTTGGTGCTGTAGGTACAGCCAGCCACACAGGCGCCGGGTCCAAATACGGTCCCACTGCTGCCGCCGAAGTCCATGTAGTTGCCTTCCAGAAACGCCGACCAGTGCGGCGCGAACATCCATTCAACGCCACCGCCAATCGTCCAGCCCGTTCTGGTGTTAGAGCCCTGGCCAAATTGAATACCATTGAGGGTGATGTCGACACTGTTATCGGCCCAGGCCGCGCCGCCCTGGAAGTAGAGCAACCAAGCGGGTGCCACCGCATAGCCGAGGCGGGCCGTCAGGGTGTCGAACCATCGATTGTCGAAGTTGACGACGGAACCTGCGAGTGGACCGGAACCGATTGTTGCGTTTCGGTTGTTGCTTGCCCCGTCGAACATATTACGGAAGCCGATCACCCAGGCGCCAGCGAATTGATAATCGCAACCAATCTGACCGCCCCCGGCAAAGCCAGAACCGCTTGTCGACACTTCTCCAACATTGAATGTTGCACTGGCGTGGCCAAATGCCCCGCCGACGTTGGCGCCGATGTAGCATCCCGTCCAAGTAATCGGGGGCGGCGCCGGCGGTATGTAGGCAGGCGCTTTCCGCGGCAGATCGGCGGCCGATGCTTGACCTGCAGCCAAACCGATGGCGGCGGTGATCAGTGCAGAAACGATTAAACGCATGATTTCTACCCCCTGGTACAACGAGTCGTATTCTCTACGTTGGACAATGTTGGAATATGTGGGCGCTGAGAAGGGCTGGAATTCAGCAAGGCCATGTAATCTGTGAGAGTGTCCCCAAAAAGTGACACTTTTCAGTATATAGATACGGTAACTATCGCCGATGCTCGTGTTGGTCCGCTATCTGCCGGGAAAGGGGGTCTTGCTTGCGGCAGGAGTGTCCGGGCCGGGATCGTTTGAAAGCATTTTCTGCCCACCTTGCGTTCGGAAATGATTGAGAACGAACACACGGACTGCAGACGAGAGATTGTTGCGATTTCGATCGCTGGCGATCGTTGCTACCAACGCCGAAGCCGTCAGATTTTTGTGACGCGCAACCTCACACAATCCATCCCAAAACTCATTCTCAAGCGACACACTTGTCTTATGCCCGTCGACATAAACCGACCGTTTGATTGCGTTTACTCGCGCTAGATGTTTCTTTCGTGCTGGCGTCGGCGTAGACATTGCGCTCCTCATCAGAACAAGACGTGTAGTTCGCCGCGAAAGGTCAAACCCAAAATCGTTGCAACGCATTGATTTGAGTCATCGTTTGATTTCTGTAGTCAGTTTCGGAGTTCCGTCGCGCCATTCTTGGCGGTCTTTCAGCTTCAATAATTGCGTGCTGACAGGGTATTAATGATTGATCTGGATCAAGAGAAACAGCAGGCAGGTTTGCCACTGTTGGTACCAGCAGACGGTGTATGCGATGGTTCGAAGCTAGATATCTTGGTTGACTGACGTCCCGCTGCCGATTGTCGTTCTGCTATGGCTGGTCGTTTGCCGGTGAGTGTCGTCGCGTTGAAATCCGAAAGTTATTCGCCGGCGGCTTGAAATTTAAAGATTGGCCGTCGGCATCTACCTGACGTGCTCAACGCATCCGCGAGACCTCGCAGTTCAACGACAGGCGAACGGTCAGAGCCTCGATAAATGGTTCTTTTGTCAATGTCCGCTTTGGGTCAACAATAGACATGTGCCGCGCACAAGCCGATGTCCGCCAGGTGCCAATAGCGGACATTGGCGAAGCCAAGGTTTTTGATTTATGTCATTGTCTCTGATGTTCGAAAATGTGCTGGTATTTCCGATAACCCAATTCTACGTTGCCAGCGCATAATTCCAAAGGGTGGGAAAGCCAGTCATGTTCAAACATCGTATTGCGCTGGTGCTGTTTGTGCTCACCACAGCTTACATTTCGCCGGCAGTTGCCCAGACGCCGCAGGGGACCAACGTCGGCAGGCTCAGCTGCACGATGTCACCTTCGATTGGCCTGATTATTGGATCCCGGCAGCGGGTGACATGTCGTTTCACTCCTAGTGGTTCTTATCCCCCCGAAACCTATGTAGGCGTTATAAACTCAATTGGCCTCGACATCGGCATCACGGCGGGCGGCGCCATGGCGTGGGCCGTGTTCGCGCCCACACAGGGTCCGATGCGTGGCGGACTTGCCGGCACTTATGTTGGGGCGAGCGGTGCAATCGGCGTGGGAGTGGGCGTAGGCGCTAATCTTCTGTTCGGTGGAACGGGCCGGTCGATCGCCCTGCAGCCCCTTTCAGTCGAAGGGTCGGTTGGGGTCAACCTGTCTCTTGGAGTTTCCGGTCTCACGCTCCAGTTTGTGCAATGAGGATATGAGCAATACACAGGTGGCGCGTCGCAGATGATCCCTCATCCTCCATCGCAACCCTGCGGCAACTTCGGCGAAGCCGCTCGGCAATGTTCGGAGCTAGTCATCAGAGGACGATCAATGAAAATCAAAATGCATTTACTGGCCACGCTCGGACTTTTGCCCTTGCTGGTCCTCTCGTCGCTCGGCTCCGCATCCGCGCAGACCGATATCGCGAAAGCGATCCAGGAACGATTGGCAGCTCAAATTGCAAAACTAGAGAATTCTTGCGGTGATGAAATCAACAAATACTGCAATACGGTCACAGCGGGAGAGGGGCGTCTGCTCTACTGTATGCAAGCCCATGAGGACAAGATAAGCGCGAAGTGTGCATACGAACTGGAAGAGACCGCGGCGAAATTCCAAGCTTCGGCAGACAATCTGAGAGACGCAGTAAATGCCTGTAAGGCCGAGATAACAGGCGTTTGCGGAAAGACGGTGCCTGGCCAAGGTCGGATCGCTGCATGTCTGCTAGCGAACAGGTCAACGGCTTCGAAGAATTGTGCGGAAGCCCTTCAGAAAATCGAAGCTATGTCTACTCAATAGCGGACGATATTACGGTGCTGCGAATGAAGTTACGTGCCGGAACTCTCCGCACTGGCGCCATTGATCCACATCAATTCAGCTGAATCCAAGAAAACGATCACTCTATGCTTTTGTCATCAACATTGATGGCCGGAAGTTGCTCATTGATGTCCAATGATGAGAAAATTGGAAGTCCACTTTGGGTCATTAGCGGACATTTGCCATGTAATAGTCATGTCCGCTTTACCTCCGAAAGCAGACATTAAATATTGTGCGACATTGTGGATGCCGTAATAAAAGGCCATATATCGCGGGCCTCGATTTCCCCCCAAGGAGAATAAATGAGTAGCTTCAGAAGTCCCGACCTTACAGAGCGTCGGAGTAATGCCACCACTGTCAAAAAAGAGATGCTGGAAAAGTTTCGCGCCGCTCGCCAAGAACCCGCTGTCGAACAGCAGCGCCTTAAGAGGATTGCCGTGAATGAGGCGCGCGCCGCCCGCGCTGCCGGGCGCGAAGCTGCAAAGAAGGTCCGTGAGGCCGAACTAGCCGCGCAAGCGGCGCGTGCCGCCGAACTCGCCGCGCAGGCACACCGCGAGGCCGAGAAAGCAGAGGCGCTCGCTAAGGCTCAAGCGGCCGAGCGCGATGCGGCGCTGGCAGTGGAGCAAAAAGCCGAGCGCGATGCCCGCTATGCAGCGCGGAAAACCGCAAAAAAGATCCGCCGGCGCGGGTACTAGCGGCTTCACGCAGTATCCAATGTCCGCTTTGGGTCAGAAGCGGACATGTGCACTGCACTCGGCGATGTTCGCTAAGTGCCAATAGCGGACATCGCGGTGCCGGATCTTGACCGCGATCAACAGCGCTTGTTGCTTATCACTCGTTCTGTTTCTTGGGCGGTCGATTTATCGGCGCGAGCAGCGCAGGGTGTTTGGAAGCCAAGTCTATACACTCCAGCAGATCCTTTTCGCTGAATGGTTTTATGAGATAGCCTGACACCCCCGCGTTCAAAGCCCTCGTGCGAGCAGCTTCGTCAGGATGAGCGGTTATCAAGATTGTTGGAATTGGAATGCCGATGGCAATCAAATGGCCATAGAGTGCAAACCCGCTCATTTCCGGCATCTGCACGTCTGAAATCAAACAGCCCGTGATGTGAATACGATCGGATTTCAGAAAAGCATCGGCCGAAGAAAATCCCTTTGCGACAAACCCCAGTAGCCGCAGGAGGTCTAACATTGCCTCGCGCATCGAGTCGTCGTCTTCCACGACAGCAATTGTCGGCTTGCTTGCCATTGCCATACTTTCGCAATGGAACACGCCTATCCGAAATATTGCCGATTGACGATTACACTCTGGTGTCGAGTGTTACGCCGTTTTTGGTACTGGCTTGAAGTTTGTCGGCCATCCGGGCCAAATCCACCGCCGACTGAGCTTTCATTTTGTGCATAAGGTGACTACGGTGGACCTTAACGGTAAACTCGCTGAGTTTTAGGTCGGCAGCAATTTGTTTATTGGGCCGGCCGCTAGCCACCTCGAGCATGATTTGCCGCTCGCGCGATGTGAGCATAGCGAAACGATTTCGTAATTCTGAGAAAACGGCCTCTGCCTGGCGCCGGGCACGGTCACGGTCAATTCCGACATAGACGGCGTCGATCAAATCCTGATGGCGAAACGGTTTTGTCAGAAATTCGATCGCGCCGGACTTGATAGCTCGAACTGCCATCAAAATATCGCCGTGGCCGGTTATGAAGATGATCGGAAGATCGACCTTTAGTTGCGCCAGCTCGCGTTGAAAATCCAATCCGTTGAGTCGGGGGAGCCTGACATCAAGAACGATGCAGCTCGGCGCGTCGGGCCTCTTGGCTAACAGAAATTCTTCTGCGGTACCAAATGTCCGCACGTTCATTTTGATCGATCGAATAAGGCTGTCCAGGGCATCCCTGACAGAGGGATCATCGTCGACGACAAACACAACGGGTTTATCTTCGTTCACAAGTACTCACCCCAGCTCATCACGACCAGTTAATCACATCGCCGCGACTGCCTCAGCTCATGAATTCATCCCGCATCAATTGGCAGGGTGAATTGAAAGACCGCCCCACCTGACGCGTTCGGTTTCGCCCATATTTGCCCGCCATGACTCTCAACGATCGAACGGCTGATGGCAAGACCCATGCCCATGCCGTTAGGCTTTGTAGAATAGAAGGCATTGAACAGCCGGTCGAGATCTTCCGGCGCAAAACCCCCGCCGGAGTCCTGGACTGATATCAGCGCGTTTTTCGTATCAATTTTTGCAGAGCTGACGACAAGTTTTCGCTGTTCCTGAGAAACCAAACTTAAGGCGTCAATAGCATTTAAAAGGAGGTTGAGTATTACCTGCTGCAATTGAATTCGATCCCCTCGGATAAGGGGCAGGTCGTTAGAAAGCTGGGTCTGCAACACGAGTTCACTTTGTTGGACCTCCCTATCAAGGAGGGCCACAGTCGAAAGTACGATTTCATTTATTCGGAGCCAGTCTCTCTCAGGGGGCGAGCCTTTAGCGAGATTTCGTACCTGTATGATGACCTCGCTGGCCCGATCCACGTCTTTGACTATGCGGGCAACATTTCGTCTTGCTTCGTCGAGGTTGGGAGGCCGATCGTCAAGCCAGTGCAATAAAGCGTTGGCATTGATTGCAACCGCGGCGAGCGGCTGGTTGACCTGGTGAGCAAGAGACGTCGTCATTTCCCCGAGAGTAGCAACGCGGGTGACATGCGCGAGTTGCGACCGGATTTCATATACCGCCTCTCTTTCCGCTTCGAACCTAGCTGCCAGGTATGTAGTCGCGGCGATCGCCAACAGTCCGATCACCGTGTTCGCAACTCCTGCTTCGGACGGCGCGGCATCAAATGTTAAAATGTCGCTCAGTAATGTCAGCCCGATGCAGCCAGCGCCAACAATGATTACACCGTTTTTCCTGCAAAAGCGGGACGCAAGCAGCACAATGGCGGTGTAAAAGGCAGGAAACGCAATTTCCAGATCAGTAATCGTGTCGGCCACAAAAATTCCGGCCGCGAGGACAATAGTCACGACGGGAAGAAGCCATGCAGCAGTCACTCGCAGATTCAGCGACTTCATTGCATCTGCCCCGCACCTATCAATTGGTCTCAGCGCGCGATAAGCCTCACGCCTTTCCTAGTCGCGTCGAATGAAGCGCGCGCTCTCATCGAGCAGCCTAAGATTGTTCACAATTGTCGGATTTGAAGGATCGCGGCGGTATGCTTTGAGGAATTTCAGACGTGCGCCCTTAAGATCGCCTCTGAGCATGAGCGAGTATCCTTGGTTATTGAGTATATCCGTGGTCTCGCCAACCAATTTGATGGCCATCGAATACGCACGATCGGCGAGCTCGAAACGGCCAATTCGATCGTAACACGCCGCAAGTCCTATCCAAGCAGTTGCGTCTCGCGGAGCTTTTTCGACGGCGTCTCGAAAGTAGCGTTCGGCAATGCCGTAGTGGCCGGAATTAAAGTGCTGGAGCGCCAGACGTAACGGCTCATCGGAGCGATAATATTTAACGTCCGCTGGTTCTTCGATAGTCGATGGCGAGTTGGCAGCGACTGGATCAGGCACCGACGGCCATGTGCCATCAGTTACGCAGCCGGCAACATTGACCGCTAGCAGTCCGGCTCCGAGCAGACAAAATATCCGTACGCGCCCGGTCATTGTTTCTCAACCGCCCGAACGATACGGGTCCCGTTCGAGGCCGCACAAAAGGCTAACTGCGTGACAACCACACGATTTCCCCCTCTCCCCATCTTCAGCCAGCGTCTTCGCCTCGGCTCTCTTATCGTAGAATGGACAGAAGCTTAATTATTACCGGCAGCATGATGACTAATAACACAACGGGGAAAATAAATACGCCAAGTGGCAGGACCATCTTGACCGAAAGCTTATTGGCAGTCTCCTCGGCGCGCAGCAATCGTTTCTCGCGCATCTCGTCACTAAAAACGCGCAATGAGTCGCTGACGTCACTGCCGAACTCAATTGATTGTCGTAGCATCGTTGTAAGCGACGTCGCCTCATCCAGGCCAAGTCGATCAGAAAGAGATTCCAGCGCCTGAATCATACTGCGTCCGGCACGGATCTCCGCGCCCATCATTTCTAGATTCAATCCCAATTCGCGATTCTGCTTTACCATTTGATTGGTGATGCGCGCGAAAGCGGCTTCTAAACCCAAGCCTGCATCGACACAGACCAAGAGGAGGTCAAGCAGGTCGGGGAAAATGAGTCGGTATCGTTGTGAGAGGATGCGTTGCCGGCGAGCCAGGTAGGCATCGGGACCGAAGATAGCGATCAGCGCGCAGATCGCGACAAAAGCTACCTTCCCGAGAAGTGGCGCTCCGATTAATAGCACCTGCGAGATTAGATATCCGACCGTGGGCAGCAGAATAATGACCACAATGCGAGCGAAGACATAATAATTGACCGCGTAAGCGTCGAAGTACCCTGCCTTCAACAATTCGCGCCGCAACTTCTCACGGCGCTCTCTCCCGAGATGAAATCGTCGTTCGTCGAAGTAGTGGGCGATGTATGTGTGGAGGCCATGTGAGTTTTCAGCTTCTCGCAACTCGGTGGAGCCAGTCTGTAACCGTCGCTGTGTCTTTGCCTGCGCCACGTAATACTGGCCAAGAAGAAAAACCAGAGCGCCTACCGCGCCAAATACAAGAATTGGAATTGCAACCGGTATGATGTTCGACATGCTGCACTAGAACCTAAAATTCACCATGCGATACATGATGACGTTCCCGGCAATCAGCGAAATCGCGCCGTAGACCAATGCGGGCACAACTATTGGATGCTGACGTACCTCAGCAAAGTAGTTCGGAGCGATCAGCGTGATGCCGGCGAACAGAACGAACGGCATCAACGAAAGTACAAGCGCCGAGATACGACCGTCTGCGCTCAGCGCCCGAATCTTGAGTTGCAGTTTGGTACGATTGCGCAGAAGGCGGGACAGACGCGCCAGGATTTCTGCGAGATTACCGCCGGTCTGCGTCTGTACATTGATGGCCACAACGAGAAACACCAGGTCCTTTAGACCAACTCGGTGGTAAAGATTTTCAGCCGCGGTGCGCATGTCTTGGCCGAAGGATATCTCTTCAGCGGTCGCGCCGAACTCAGAGCCTACGGGATTGGGCATTTCGCGTGACACTAGGCTCAGCGCAGCAGGAAGAGGATATCCTACACGTATGGCACGTACCATGACATCAATGCTGTCAGGCAAAAGCTCTGCGAAACGCGCGATACGCCTTTCCCGGATCCTATGAAAGAATGCAAACGTGACAAGCAACATAGATGCAATGGCGAGAAAGCCCGAAGCGATGCCGCGGCCGAAAACGAGCGCCCAGATAACAAATAAAACGGCACTCCCAGCCAACATTGTAAATATGAGCGTGTTGCGAGTCACTTGGAGGCCGCTCTGTGTGATCAGGTCATTAATGCGACGTAGGAGTGGACTACTGAACTCGGCGATGCCGCGCTGGTTGCGTAGTGCGTTAACAACTTCGCTGCGGCCGCTCTGTTCAGCGCTTTGCGCTAGTCTGCGGTCGGTTGATTTAGCCGCGTGGCGCGAACGGGCAATCGGTCCATAAATTGCCTGCACACCCAGCAAGGTGGCGCCGAATACAAGCCCGACAATAATCCAGAACTCATTCATAACCAGCCACACCTCTCACCACTAAAAGACCGGGCCTGTATTGGCCGGAGCGAACAAATGGAACACAGTACAGTTTTATTCGCGGTCATGCCTTTATAGCGGGAGCGCCGGATCGAAATTGCCCGCGGGGAGATCGATACCATAGGCCTTGAGCTCCTTAAGAAAGTTCGGTCGTGCGCCGGTCGCACGAAAGCTACCGTGAATACCGCCGCTGGCGTCCGTGTGCTCCTTCACGAAACAATAAATTTCCTGCATCTGAATGGCGTCACCCTCCATTCCAGTGATCTCGCTTATACTCGTCACGCGGCGCTTCCCGTCGGGCAGCCGCTGGAGGTGAACCGCCAGCGTAATGGCGGAGGCAATCTGGCTTCGAATGCTAGCCACGTTCATCGCCATGCCTGCCATCGCAACCATCTGCTCTAGCCGCTTGAGAGCATCCCGCGGCGAATTAGCATGAACGGTTGTCATTGACCCCTCGTGGCCAGTGTTCATGGCCTGCAACATGTCGAATGCTTCTTCGCCTCGGCACTCACCGATGATGATGCGATCCGGTCGCATTCGCAGCGCATTCTTAACCAACTCCCTCTGGCGAATCTCTCCCCTTCCCTCGGCATTGGTCGGACGCGTCTCTAGCCGGCCTACATGGGGCTGCTGCAGTTGCAATTCGGCCGCATCCTCAATCGTAATTAGGCGCTCATGCGAGGGTATGTGCCGGGACAGAGCATTAAGAAGAGTGGTTTTACCGCTACCGGTCCCGCCGCTGATGAGTACCGAGATACGGCCGCTGACAGCCGCTTTCATAACATCGACCATTGGTCTTTTGATCGTCCCCATTTCGATCAGGCGTTCCATATCGAATGGCCGCTCGGAAAATTTGCGGATTGATACCAGCGGCCCGTCAATGGCGATTGGCCGAATGGCAATGTTTACGCGAGTGCCATCGGGCAAGCGCGCGTCCACCATCGGCGAGGACTCGTCCACACGGCGGCCAACCCCGGCGACGATCTTGCCGATAATGCGCAGCAGATGCGCCTCGTCCTTGAAATAGACCTTGGTTTCGTAAAGCTTACCGAACCTCTCCACGAAACAGAGTTTGTGAGTATTGATCAGGATATCGGTGACCGTCGGATCTTTGAGCAGTGGCTCAATCGGGCCGTAACCGGTCATTTCGTCGATGATCTCCTCGGAGAAGATCTCGAGCTCTTTCTGATTGAGCGATATCTTCTCGGTGCGAACATAGTTCGCAACATACGAGTGAACCTGTTTGACGAGCTCGGCTCGCGGCAACTTTTCCAAAACCGTGAGGTTGAACTCATCAATGATGCGCGCGTGCAGTTTTAGCTTTTCCTCGATGAGCGCAGGACGCTGATCAATGAGGCCACGATGGAATGGCTCGGAACCGGGAACCGCTGTATCAACGTGGTGAGAACCGGCGTGGCCGTTCGCTTTTATGGGAGCAGGTCGTTCCACTGCGCGCGAAGGAACACTGGGTAGAAAACTCATCGCACACCTCCTATCCGCGGAACAGGCTCAGGCCGCCTCCGGCACCAGGCACGAGCTACAGCGTGAGCCGAAGCCCGCGTCCGGTGCAGAGGCAGCCAACCCTAGTGGAACTGACGGAGAGCCAGTACAGCGTAAGGCTGCATAGGCCCTCCGTCTTTCGGCTTTAGCGGCGATCGTGGTCGCAGCGTCTCCGCATGAACTTCGCGTCGTGATCGTCGCCGGACGCGAAAATGACCGGCGCGCCTTCAGCAACGCAATCCTTGTCGTGATCGCGCTTGTCGTCCCGATCATTCTTGCCCGTCACCACGAGAATGCACCCGCTCGTATCGCTGCCGCCGGCCGCGGAACAACGGCTGTCGGTTCCGCCGATGCCACCGGGGATCGGGTAGAATGTCTTATTGGTAACGGAGTCGGCCGCGACTGAATGGGCATTCTTGCCGGTCGGACCTACGGGAATACTTGTATCCGCTGTCCTAGATTCGGCATCGATGATGCCCAGGGCCTGTTCGCCACTTGCGGGCGCTGACCGCGCCAGGAAGTAGTGATTGTTACCCGGATTGAACCATACTTCGTCGGGGCCGGATTCATCCGCGATTGCTGCGAGAATGTGGCCGTTCCTTTCGTCGATGATCACCGACGAATGAGTTGTTGAGTTGGGTCCGTTGCAGCCGACGAGAATGTCGTGATCCGGGCCAACCGCCATTCCCTGGGGTGTGTCACATTTTGCCAAAGGAATGTCGAAGACTGTCTCGACTTTTTTACTGTGAGGATCGATCACAGCTACGACACCATGACCGGTATTTGGCGTTTCGATGCCGGGAATGGTTATGTAGAACTTTCCAGTGCGCGGGCTCCATTGACACTGCTCCGCCCCGTTAGTGGACTTCGGCGCACCGTTGGTGCCGTCAAACACAATTTGCCCAACCACCGAATAAGTCTCGGTCGAGATTAAATTGCCGTATGGGGGATCCGCAGCGTTATTAGCCGCCATGATCAGATTGTCACGAGGGTCGTAACACATCTCGTCTGCGCGCTTGTCTGTTGCAGCAGAGTGACCAGGTAGCGGCGCCCCAGGAGCACCGCGCACGGTACTGATCGTATGCATGGGCGGCGTAGTCTCGCCGCAGCCAGCCGCGTCAAACACCTTGACCGTACTGTTGCCGTCCCCGACCCAAATTTCCCTATGGTCGCGGATGAGCACGCCATCCGGACCGGACGTATCGTTATTTCCGGTGAAGCCGACGAACTGACCGTGTCCGCAAAATCCCAAAAATGCGTTGCTGTGAGTGTCCACCAAGTCGACTGCGTTGTTGGTGCGGTCGCCTAAAGCATACAGGCCAATTGTCGGGTCAACAAAACTGATATCGAAAGATGCCAGTGGTTTTGCAGCCGGAGTCCCGCCCGAAAGGGTAACCGCCGCAGTGCCCGCGAAATTATCGCTATCGGGCGACTCTGCCATCGCTGGCGTGAGAACCGGAGCCAATATGGCGAAGAACGTGAGGACCTTGATGCTACTTCTCATTCAAGCCTCCCTAGACTTTTTTGAATTGCGTCATAACGACGCTTCGACGTTAGGACCTCATTAACGAATGTAAATAATTCCGAGGAGTTAGTTTGAGCCAATGAACTAGTGCCGAGGGACTAGCTGGTGGGGAACACCGCCGGCGCTTTTTAGCCGCAACTTTTACGTGAATGACAGGAGGTTCAGCCTTCCTGGCCATCACTTCGGGAAATTTTTTACTGAAAATAAGAGCGTTGGCGATACAGCCTCGGACCCATGGCCCGGCTGGCAAAACTTCAATTGATCGGCCCTTTAGCGGTATTTAGTGCGGTCGTTTGTGCTGAACTCGCTGCCGGTGCACTTGCGCGCTGGCCCACGTCCGAAACGCTCTGGCGCATCAATCTCGCCTGGTTCCAGGCATTTCAAAAAAGCAGCTACGCGATAGAGACGTTTGAAACCGCAACCTGTTCACAACTGTGGATTGTCGCCGCTCCCTTATTCGTTCTTGCGATCTGCGGCATCGCATACAAGCGCCCACTTCTTCTCGCGACCGCCAGTAATCTTAGCTTCGTATATGCGTGCGTCGTGCTGTACGCTGACTGTCTATACAGTCGGTCATGGCCCAAGGGATCGCTGCCAGCGATGATCATGACATCCACTTCCGATTTATTGCTTCTCGTTGTCCTTGTCGCATCGTTCCTGTCTTTTCTTATTTCGCACGTCTACTACATCCGAGCGATCCGTGCCGGTGCTTGATAGTTTGTTTGCGTCGCAGGTGGTTTTGGTCGCTACCGCAGCTGTCGTATTCTACGCGGCGGTCACCGATTTTAGGACTTTCACGATCTCCAACAATCTCATAGTAGCCTTGGCGTTACTGTTTGTTCTGTACGCTTCAATTTCGGGCCGTTGGTCTGAAGTGCCATGGAACATTGGCTTCGCCACTTTGATCCTAGTGTTCCTCATTTGGTTTTATGCTCTCGGGTGGATGGGCGGTGGCGACGTCAAGCTTCTGACCGTCGCGCTACTATGGACGGGACTCCACTGCGCATTGATTTTCGCTATTTTGCTGCTCGTCTTTTCATGTCTTCACACGGCAGTGGTCAAAATTAAAGGCGCAGCAACGAAGAAAAGTAACGGCGGCGCTCGAACGCGCATTCCCTTCGCACCATCAATCGCTGCGGCACTTGTGGGCGTAATTATGCTCGGCTGTTTGCGCGTACCTGCATAGGCCAGAAAACGTTCAGCCGGCGGAGACTTCTGATGATTTTAATTCAGTGAAAAAGGCTCCTAACGATGCAATGTCCTTGCGAATAGCACGGTATGAATTCGTGAACGCCATGGGCGACCCGGAATTGATGCTGTGCGTAGCCATCGGTTCTTCGCCGACATAAAAAACGCGCTCATTTCCCAATAGAGTCTCGACGTGACGGCGTCGCGCAATGCCTCTTACTAAGCTGCGCTCGCACCGGTTAACAACCACCGCAATCTGCAGACCCGGACGCCCTGATTCGCGAACTGCAGAAAGGGTTTCAACTGTCTGGCGCAACGACGGTATGGTGTTGAGCCCGGTAACAATCACTCCATCCGACGCAAACACGACTTGTGACGTCCACGCGAACCAAGCCGGCGGCAAGTCGATAAGCATCAAATCGTAACGCGCTGACGCCATCTCGAAGAAGCGATCAAGAGCAGCAACATTGAGTTCGCACATGTCGAATTTGCTGCGTGGCGCGGCAAAGACGTGCAGGCCGCTGGGATGACGGCTGATGAAAATATCAAACAAATGCGCGTCAAGCCGCTCTGGATTGCTTGAGATCTCCTGAATCTGCAGGCGTGGCTCAACGTCGAGGTAATCGCATATATGGCTTCCCTGAAAATCCAGATCGACAATACACAACCTTTTTTGCGCTTGCCTGGATCGGCTGAGGGACACGCCGATTTCACAAGCAAGGGTGGCGTTGCCAACCCCTCCCGCGCTCGGCACCAAAGATGTAACGACCGCTTTACGATTTGACCCCTCGTGGCCACTAACATTCGCGTATGATCGCGCGATGATGTCTACAACCTCACTTGCCTCAGCGTTGGCGGAAACCCAATCTGCTCTCCCCGAACGCAAGAGCGCCTTGTACTCGGTGGCCGAAATTTCATCGCCCACCATGATGAAAAACATTTGCGCACTGTATTGCGACACAACGTCAAGAAAACCACTGACATACGATCTGTCTTGAGTGGGCAATACCAGCACAATGTAGGTGCGATCGCCCGGCTCTTTCGCGGCCCGGCGTACTACGTCTTCGATGCGATCAACTTTGACGAGATCAGAAATCGCCTCCCGAAGGCGTGTCTCAACTATCGCCCCCCGCCGTGCGTCATTGCTCGCATTTAGAATGTACACAGTCATGCTGGGGCGTCTGTCTCAGAATACCGGTGCAGTCGAGGACAGGTCCTCGCCAGTTATGGACGTAGTCAAAGCAGGAATTCGCAAATTGGTGAAGCCCATGAGCCCACTCAAGAAGAAAAATTGAAACGGCAGGTTCTGGAGAGACACTGTGACGGTCGGAACAGGGCCTCCCGGACGGCCAGCAAAGCCAAGCCCTGTTTGTGCGTAGACAATTACGACGTTGGCTGGGGTGACGCGCGAAAAGATATCGCACATTCCCGCGTCGTAAGACGATGTCGCGTCTGAACATGACGAACTGCCGCGCCCAAAGACAATGGTGTTCATCGCTTCTGCATTGTAGGCGCCGCCTCCAGGACAAACCTGGGCGCCGTTGCAGGTACATGACGCGGTGCTTCCATTGCAGGTTACCTGGAAACCCGGCATGGGCCCTCCGGGCGGCGAGAGTGTACCAGTGACCGCAACGCTTATGGACCTGAGCCCGGCAGCCACCGGATCTGACGTCGCCGCGATCCTCGTTCCAACCTGAACCGCCTTGGCCGCCGCATTCCATTGGTAGAATACGAACAGAAACTCGATCGAGCCGAGAATAAAGACGAACATGATCGTCATCACGACCGCCACTTCGACCAGGACGGCGCCTGCTTCGTCTCGCACGAAACGAACAACATTCATCCGATGGTCCTCAACCAGGGCCGATGACGCGCTCGGAGTGCGCGACGGAAATGACCGGCAAGGGCAGGCCGAGCAAGCCGAAGAACCCCAGCGAGGGTTCTATAAATTGTGTGGAAGCTGTGATGACATATACGACCGAACCGCCACGGTAGGCGGCCAGACCGCTCGCCGGCGGTAGATTGTCTATCTGATGGCAACGCAATGTGACCATCACTGGCGCCCAGCCTTTCACGCGCGAGAACCCGCCCGTGATCGAGCCCCTCACAGCCAGATTTTTCGCACTTTCTTCGACTGCGGCCCAATTCGCTGGACCGGAACCGCAAGAGTCGTGCGATCGAGCAAGGTAACGCGCGGCATCGCGTAAGCCGCTCGAAATGACATGCTGCTGATAGAAGAACCAGGAAAACTCGTAGACTCCGAGTAGAAGTACGATCAGGAGCGGGACGATGACCGCCCCTTCCACCAATGCTGACCCCTCGCTGTCCCGAGGCAGCGACCGCGCCGCGCGTTGATTTGCCCACCACCTACTCACGATACTCATCGGTAGAGCTGGACCATGTCGTAGTTCACGATGTCGCCAGGAGTAACGAAGCCCAATGCTTCGACATAAAGATCGGTCTGTGATCGCTGTAAGGGCAGTGTAAGAAAGAATTTGACGAACGCCGCTACCGGGACGTTGGACTGTGCCGAACCCGCAAGTCCCAGGCTCAGGCAATTCACGACTGCCGCGTGAATGACACGGCGATCCGGCGCGTCCGTTATCTCACCTCCGGCGAAACAGGCTGGAGCCCCCGTTTCACCGGCCGGTGATCGATCGGCAACAAACCCCTCGTCGATCTCATACCGATAAACGCTGTAGCGGCTCGGTGGATTCGCGTTGCTGGCCGTTGATCCGTTGATCGCGGGAATTGGCCTTCCATCGGCACCATGATTGACCTGCCAATACGTTTCGAAATCCCAATTCCCCTGGCCCATTCCGCCGTCCATGTAGGGCCAAGTCCTGTCAAGCGGCAGGCCGGTCGCTTGTTGAGGCGGGCTACCGATCGGCCAATTGTTCGCTGCATTGGAGGTGCATGAACCAGCGCCCCCCGATGTGTACCCTTTGCGGACATTGACCGCTGGTCGGTAGCTATTGTCGTTACGCCGTGCGGCCATTGACCGCTCATAGATATCGAATCTCACATTCATGGCCTCGCCTACTGTCGCGACATAACCCGCTCTGAAGTTGACGCCCTTCTGCGCAAAGCACAGGCCAGGGCGATCGCGAGCGAGCGCATCAGTGAGTTCTGTGAGTTCACCGCCAAGCGACGGCGATAGCAAAAATCCGTAGTCGCCCGGCACATATGGTTCGAGCGAATTACCGTATTGACGAAGCCTTATTAACCGCCGCCGTACGCCTCGATCCCCGAAAGCCTCCTCAAGTACTCGGCTCGCCTGCTCATAACCCATGCCGGGGAGTTCGAAAGGGTTGCAAACAAACAGCGGCGTGACCTGGCATACGACTTGATCAAAGCCCGCCACGGCCGACGCGCCGGCCGTTATCGGTTTAAGTCCACCACCCAACACAGGGAGGATCGTGGGCAAGGTGACTGGTCGCACTGCCACGGACACGAAGCGGGCCGCCGTCGCATCGCCTGCAGGAGTGCCGGCCGTCAATGGTGCTGCGTCACTCGTTGGCAGTTGGCTGAAAAATTGGACCTGAGAAACACGGACATTCCGATCGACACCGGTGCCAAACACAGTCGAATTAGCCACGAGGTTGTTAATTGCGTTGAGTGCGCGCACCTCAGCGCTGGGCAATCGATCGAGCTCCGCAGCACCGGCAAGAGCCAATGCATCGGCACCGTTCTGAAGTTGCGTCTGCAAGCTCATATAGCGCGCGCCGTCGAGCGCCAGCAGCGCGACACCCATAATTACGACCAACATCACCGTGACGTATGGCAAGATGATGCCACTGGTGTCGTCCCAGAATGCCTTTGTACAAAGTGCGACGCGATTGATTGGGGTGAGATTTAGAGCGAATTTCGCCCTCACCGGGTTTTCCGATGTGCGACCTTGGGCTCTGCACCAACGCTGGAAAGCCATGAACAAGGCTACTGGTTCGCGCCCGGCGTGATCGGAGAGAGAGGATACAACGGCGGCGCGCCGCCAGCCCCCGTTGGGGACGAACTGCTCGCCGCGTTTGTCGATCCTCCTGGCGTCTGCGTTTTTCCACCTTCATAGCGCTCTACAGCCCCGACCATACGAGACCCGTTGCCAGGAATGCGGCGATTCCCGACATAAGGCGGCCAAGGGTCGATCATTTGCGTCGCAGTGTTGACGTCCTGAGCATCGCCAGCACCAAAGGTTACGGTATCAATCCTTTGCACATAGGGCGTCGCGGGGTTGGGATACTCAGTGATACACCCGCTACCCGTTGCAGCGAGGCATATTAGGATAGTCTGCCGGAATACCTTCATGACAATGTCCCACGTACACTTAGCGTTTGACCACGGGTGCAGCCGGACCTGATTCCGACTGAATAATGTGACCGTAAGGTCCCTGCAGGTCACCGCCGTGAGCCACGAACTCTTCGTAGACCTTTGGCAACTCCAGGTAGCCACCTAAGAAATAATCGGCATCGTTACTGGGCAGCGACCGGTCGAGCGGCGTTGCCAACTCCTGCCCTGGCGCGGCCGGTTGCACTAGATGAGGTGTGACGATGACGACGAGGTCGGTCTCGTGTTTGATATAACTCGAACTGTTGAAAAGAGCGCCCAAAACCGGGACCGATCCAAGCCAGGGAATTTGGTTGCGGTTGCGCAGATCGTTAGCCTGCAGTAGCCCAGCAATTGCAAAGCTCTGACCGTCGCGCAGTTCGATCGTCGTCACCGCATCACGTTTGACCAGTGACGGAATTGTCGTCCCCGAGATCGTGACCGCATTGGCAAAGTCCAGCTCACTTACCTCCGGTGCGATGCGCAAATTAATTATTCCGTTCGCAAGCACGGTGGGCGTGAATGACAGCCGAACGCCGAATGGCTTGAACTCGATCGTCGGCGTGACCAAGCCGTTTGCCGAAGTCGCGGCAATTGGCACAGGGAACTCACCGCCTGCCAGGAACTGAGCCGTATCACCGGACAACGCCATCAGATTTGGCTCGGCCAAATTGCGCGCCAGCCCTTTGTTCTCCAGCGCAGTCACCAGGACATCAATGTTGGTCCCACCATTGACCAGATGAGCAAGTACGACGCCGAACGGCTGCGAACTTACGCCAGCGAGGGTTCCGGCGGTCTGGAACAAGGGTAGTCCGCCGGGTTGAGTGTTGTTTGGCGTATTGTTAGTGAATCCGCCCTGGCCCGTATTGAAGCCGGTTGAACCGGTCCTGTTGCTGCCAAACCAATTAACCCCGATTGCCCGCCCAGCGTCACGCGAAGCTTCAATGAAGCGTACCTTGAGCAGCACCTGCTGGGCAGTGCCGATGCTCATGGCATTGACGACGCCATTTGGTGACAGGGCTTTCGCCACGGCTACGGCACGCTCGGCTGCAACCGCGTTGGTGGCCACACCGCTAAGCACCACCTGACCGTTCATCGATGACACATGGATGCCTCGCGTTCCCGTGCTCGAATTTATTTTTTGCTCAAGATTGCGGGAATCGATTGCCACTTCCAGATCTATGACGCCCGCAAGTTTCTGATTCTGGTCATAGACGGAGACGTTGGTTGTGCCGACCTTTTTGCCCAAGATGTAGAGTGATCGGTCGGTCAACGGGAACACGTCTGCAATCTCGGGAGACCCAACCACCGCTGTTGTGAAAACTCTGTCGAGGCGGAAAGTTTTGCTCTTGAAGAGCGTCAACGTAACATGTCGCGCCGGCGCGTCTTCGACTTGCCAGACGCCCGGCCCCTGTGCATCGGCCGGTAAAAGTCCTGCTAAAAGCAGAAACGCCATTGTAACAATTTGCAGAAAAGCCTGCGATGTCCGAGGCTCGGTTGAAAAACATTTATTCAGATGGGCAGGCCGATGTTGAATCGGGCTTATAAAAAGCTGTCCTCGTGACATGTTTTCCCCCACCCCTAAGAAACAGAATTCAGTTCGACTGGCGTGTCATTCACTGCGCATCACCGTGTACTCTTCACGCTTGAGATTGCGAACAACGGCAACGTTTGCTGTAGAGGAACGCACAACGGGGGCGGCGGCTGGCGCGGGAGGTGGCGCGCGCACCGGCTCTCCATGCCGAACGATCGCGTTTCCAAGATCTTGTTCGGTCACGCGTCTTGCCGGATCAATTGTAGCTTCCGCGGGCCGGCGCAAAATCAGAGAGAGTTTGCCGATATTTGTCGCAAGCAACACTTTCTGCGCCTGTTCCGGTGTGACTTCGAGCGTGACTGCCTTGGCGACCGTTGGCTGCTCTTGCCGTTCACTCGCAAGTTGATCGACGGCGAGGACTTTTACGTGCTGCAGTAAAATTTCGGAATAGTTCTCGCGCCGGGCTGCACCCACCTCGGCGATAAGGACGACGTCGACATAGTCGCCGGGAAGAATAAATCCGGCCACGCCACGCACGTCATCAACTCGTATGGTGACTGCGCGCAGCCCTTTCTCCAGGAGTGAAGAAAGTGTCCCGCGCTGACCAGGCTCGGTGATCTTCGAGCGCAAGACTGGTTCGTGCGCCGCAAGCGGCGACAGCACCACGCGCCGACCATCTTTAAATAGGCTGTCTTTCGAGACGAACGCGCCTTCCGGAAACGTCTTCGCTGCCCAGGGAACCTCGACTAGATCGCCTGCGGTCAATGCAGCGCCGAACAGAAGTGGTTTTGCTGCAACAACGATGGTGCCGATGGATTGAGACGCCGACGCGTCGCGGGCATGACTCTCAAGCCAATTTCGGGCGAGAAACGCGGCTATGCCACCCATGACAATTGCGAGCACGAGAATAAGTAAGTTTTTTCTCGGCACCGTTACCTCCCCTGTTTTTGTAACTCGTGCAGCGCCGTGGTGCGATGCGCGGGTCATGTTATTGGGCGCATCAAGTGTGGCGCCAAGTTCGTCGATCTCGGAATGGCGTTCGCTTAGTTTGCAGACAGCGCGGTCCAGAGCGCAGCCCATTTGCTATTTACCCATCCGCCCACGAGACCGATCGTAGCGACGACTGCAACGAGCATGATTCCGAGCAAGACTGTGTACTCGACAAGCGCCGCACCGCTTTCGTCATCCGCAAACTTTTTCATCAATCGGAGCGTTTTTCCCATGGCTACTTCCTCGATCACGTCACCGCCGCACGCGCGAATGGTTTAAGCGGCGATCTGAATGCGGTTAAGCATCAGTTAATCAAATGACATGGTCAAGCGTGAGATGCAGACTGAAGTAACGCTCAGAGCCCAAGCGCCGGAGGCTCGAGATTCTGATTCCTTTGAAATAACTATTTGTAACTAGTCAGTACTGCTTTGGAACGAAGCTGGCGGACGTTGGCCATTTTGTTTTCACTAGCATCACGAATTTCCACGTCTCCGAGCGAAGCGATTTGTGATCCGTTTGAATATGTGGACTGCAATCATTGCCTTGTACGAGACCGGCTAAGGCGCCGTGGCCACTTGCCTGGCGAGCATTGCCCAGAACCAACGCACAAGATTGGGTCAACGCCGCTGGTTGATCCGAGACCAAAAGCGATTCAAATGTTTTTGGGGGTCGACTTTCTACTAATTTGGAGGGGCCCAATGCGCACGCGGCTTGTTTTCAATTATGTCCATCTGTGGCTGCCGAGTACCCCGAAATTGTTGATGATCAGCGGCGCATGTGTCGGTCTACTTTGCGGCCTCCCGCAGCCAGCGTCAGCGCAAAGCGGCAATTCCCAGGCCACCGACTGGGCAGCGCCAGCGATCCGTCACGCGCTGCAGATGCGGCGGTTCAAGGATATTGACAGCGGCTCGGATGCGAAGCCGAAAGTCATTCCGACACTGAGCAAAGACAAAGACCCCAGCGGGGTTGTGGAAACCTATCAATCAGGGGCTCCTACTTTCACGTCCGGCAATGCGTTTTTCCAGAACATTGGCACCAATGGGCGGACCTGTTTCACGTGCCATCAGCCGCAGAACGGCTGGACTGTGAGCGCAGCAGGCGTCCAGAAGCGATTTGCTGCCAGCGGCGGCAGCGATCCGATTTTCCGCCTGGTTGATGGCGCGACATGTCCTACCGATAACGTAAAGACGATCGGCGACAAACGCCAAGCCTATAAGTTGTTGATTGAAAAAGGCTTGATTAGAATCGGCTTGGCAATGCCGGCAAATCCGCAGTTCGAAGTGACTAACGTTGACGACCCCTACGACTGCACGACAAATCCCGCAACCGGACTGACTAGCAAGACAGAAGGCTTCGTGTCCGTTTACAGGCGGCCGTTACCTTCGACAAATCTCAATTTTTTGTCGACGATAATGTGGGACGGGCGTGAGCCCAATTTGGCCAGTCAGTCAATCCACGCCACGCAGGGGCATGCTCAAGCCGTACAGCCTCCAACGTCAGGGCAACAAACTCAGATCGTTGACTTCGAGACTGCTCTCTTTACTGCGCAAGCCTTTGACAACAAAGCGCGCAGACTGAACACGGACGGCGCGCACGGTGGCCCGATCGCGCTGTCAGACCAGCTTGGCGATTTTTTTATCGGGATCAATGATCCTTTGAATCAAAACCCTACGGGCGCCGCTTTCGACCCCGACATCTTCGATCTTTTCAACTCTCCGATGTGGCAGGGCTTACAAACCATGGACGAGGATGAAGACGATGGGATTGCCAAGTACCGCGCGTCGATTGCCCGCGGCGAGCGCTTATTTAACACCACCAAGATCAATATCACAGGAGTGACAGGCCTCAATGATGCCCTGGCTCAATCGAGCATCCCTGGATTCTGCGGAACTTGTCACGACACGCCCGATGTCGGGAATCATTCGGTAAAGGCGCCTCTGAACATTGGTGTCGCTAATGCTGGGGCTGATCGACCGCCCGCCCTCGACATTTCGGCGCTGCCGGTGTTCACACTCAAATGTACTCAGGGACCTTTGGCCGGCCAAACCTTCGTGGTGACAGATCCGGGTCGTGCACTGATCTCAGGTGATTGCGCTGACATTGGCAAGCTCAAGGGGCCAATTCTTCGAGGGCTGGCTGCTAGGGCACCCTATTTTCACAATGGGTCGGCGGCCACGTTGTTGGACGTCATCAACTTTTATGATCAGCGTTTTACAATCGGCTTCACAGATCGGGAAAAAACGGACTTGGTCAACTTTCTCAATGCGCTGTGAGCGTCGCAGCTGGGTGCCAAGACAAAACTCATTAGCGGAGATGGCGGCCAGTCAACGCGATGTCCGCTTTACCTCGGAAAGCGGACATTGCGTCGAATTGTTCAAGAACCGAGTTTCGTTTCACCGTTCCACTCGCAAATCCGTCCGCATTTTTATAATCCTGATGTGACAGCAGTTGTAATAAATGGGCTGAATTGTATTTTGGAGCGCAACTTTGTTTACACCCTGCAATGCGGGGGCATCTACTATGCGGTCAATCGGCTACCAGACGAACTGCTTTGCCCGTATAGCTTCAGTTATCAACACAGCTAGTAGCTTTGTTAGGTGTGACGCGCCGACCGGATGCGCTCCCGCCTACGAACTGGGGCTTGCTTTGACAGAACCGACATTTGACTGCCGCGTTTATCAACGCGGCGCGGAATGGCATTGGCAAGTCATGAATGGCTTTGAACACGTGCTAGCATCCGGAGTCGCCGAGAGCGACCAAGCGGCTCGGAACGCAGCCCTTCTGCAGTGCCTCCAACACCTGAGCAACCGTTCCGGACCCAATTAAATGGCTTGACGGAATTGTTCCGTTGCCGGACGTTCGCTCAGTGCCAATAGCGGACATGCTCGGCTATTCGATCACCTCGTCAGCTGTGGCGAGCAACGACTGCGGAATGCTGATGCCGAGCGCTTTTGCGGTCTTGAGATTGATAATCAAATCGTATTTGGTCGGCGCCTGCACCGGCATATCGCCTGGTTTCTCACCTTTGAGAATACGATCGACATATCCCGCGGCCCGACGGACAGGCTCGTGCGTATTCGGGCCATAAACAATCAGGCCACCGTCTACCGAGTAATAGCGATAAGGATAAACCGCTGGCATTTTGTAGCGAGCGACAAGGCCAATGATCAGCTTGCGATGAGCCGCCGTACCACCCGCGGTAACGATTACGCCGCCGTTCCCGGCGCTCGCAAAGGCCGCGAAGCCGCGCTCAATTTCGCCTGTGTCGCGCACGTCTAACGGCGTGAGCTCAACACCGAGGGACTGTGCAACCGAACGAACGGACGCAAATTGTCCGATACCCGCCGCAGACGAAGGATCACGAAGCACCAATGCTCGCGTAATCCGTGGCGCGGTCTGCTTCAGCAATTCGGCCCATTTTCCGCTCATGCTGTACTCAAAATTCGAGAAACCAGTGGTATTACCTCCCGGGTGAGCCATGTTTTGGACAAACCCCGCGCCGACCGGATCGGGAACGTTCACGAAGACAATTGGAATAGTGCGCGTAGCTTGTTGCACTGCGCCAACCGACACGCTGCCGATGCTGACGATCACGTCGGGTGCGAGCGCGACCAGTTCTGTGGCGTAACGGCGAAGGCGGTCGATATCGCCGCCAACCTGGCGATTTTCGATATTGAGGTCGCGGCCGACCTGCCATCCCAGTTGCTGAAGAGCTTGCTGGAAAATTGTAAGCCGAACTTTTGCTTCAGGATCGTCTGATCCGAGGATGTTGAGCATGCCAACGAGGCGCGCGCGCTCGCCTTGCTGCGCGCGTGCTGCGACTGGAATTGCGACTGCACCGCCCAAAAAACTGATGAAATCGCGCCGTCTCATCGCTGCCCCCGCGGCTCAAGACAGGATATCCCATTAGCCCAAGTTAGGACACTGGGAGCCAATGTCCGCTTTGAGTCAGAAGCAGACATTTTGCGATGCGGGAGAGATATCCGCTTTACCCCGAAAGCGGACATTCACAGGCGCTGGCGAAATATCCGCTAAATGCCACAGGCTGCCATGTCCGCAGCAGCTAGCTGCGGCTTTGTTCGACTACTTTATCTGCGAGCAATACAAACGAATGGGGGACTTCCGGGCATTAACGAAATCGGCGATCTTGGCAGGCGCATACGGGTGAACCAGGTTATTTTCTACCGCACCGATCGCGTTCAAGCAGGAGCACCGCCATGCTGCTTCGCCTCCTTCGCCTTTTCGTTTTCGCCGCCGCCCCTGTCATCCTCGTGGCCTTGCCAGCGCACGCCGCCCCCGAAAAGGTCCAATACACCGGCGATGCCAAGCCCGGCACCATCGTGGTACAGAGCGGGGAACGCAGCCTCTATCTCATCACCGGCAAGGATCAGGCGCGCAAGTATCCGGTCGGCGTCGGCCGCTCTGGCCAGCAATGGTTTGGCACCACGCGGATCGCCAGCAAACACATCAGGCCGGCGTGGAAGCCGCCTGCGTCGCTGCGCGGTAAACGCTCGCCGGACTTCTATATCGAGGGTGGCTCGCCGCGAAACCCGATGGGCGCCGCGGCGCTGGTGCTGGTCGACAGCGAACTCGCGATCCACGGCACCAACAATCCAGGCTCGATCGGCGGCCTCGTGTCCGCGGGCTGCATCCGCATGCACAACAAAGACATCATGGACCTGTACGACCGCGTCCACGTCGGTACGCGGGTGGTGTTTGTAAAGTGAATCGCCTTCGCAATGTGCGAGCGGGTCGCTGAACCGATTTCGCTTCTGCGACCCGCCTAGACGCCAAGGCGGAGGCTTTGGCCTCCTTGCGCTTTAGCCATAATAGCGGACATTCGGTCGCGCTGGCCTGATGGCCGCTTTGTGCCAATAGCGGACATCTCGTCGGCACGGGGAAGTGTCTCAGCGTAACGGCTATTTTTGAGGAGCCGTGCGCATATTGCCCCAGGGATCGACTTTTTGTTGGGCGTCCGGAATTCTGTTAATCGTGGACTTGTAGGCCTCGTCGGTATTTTTCTCAAAGGCCCGCTTCTCCTGCGCCTTGACTTTTTGTTCTTCGGTCGGCCCCGCCGTCGCCGACTTATGCTGCGCATGAGCGTTTGGCGCCTGCATTATTAGCACTGCCGCGAACACTGCTATGGAGAACGGGCGCAGGGCGCGTCTATTTTCTTCATGGCGCTGGACGGTGGGTGACGAGGTCAGAGGTGCGTGCATGGCAATGGGCTGCTCGTAAAACTGTCTCCGCATGCATCTTTCTATCATAGGGCGGTCCGCATGTCCGCTTTGGGTCAAAGGCAGACATGTGCAATGCTTTACCCCCAATAGCGGACGTCAGCAATTTCTATCGCCGGACCTGGTCGCAACAACTGTCGGACGGTCAGTCCAGCGGTTCGACTTTGATGATGGACGCACCATGATTGCTGCCAACCCAGAAGCTAACCGGCGTTGTCGTATTGTCTACAAAAACGCGACGAATGTTTGTGGACCTCGGCAGCAGATAATCGACCATCTCGCCGGTTTTTGTGTCTAGCCGTGTCACTTGGTCCGTGATCATCGATCCAGTCCATGCGTTCTCTTTTTTGTCGAGAATGACATCATAGGGCGATGCCCACCGCGCGGTGAGCTTCCACTCCTTGAACTGTTCCGTCCTGGTATCGAACATTCCGATGCGGTCACCGCGGTACTCGCCAAACCAGAGGCGATCCTGCGCATCCATGCTTCCGCGCCGTGGCGCGGAGCGAGCCGTAGGGGCCTCGAATAATGTCACTTCGCCCGTCGCGGCGTCGATACGCCCGATGTGCTGGTGGCGGAAATCGGTGAAATAGACGTTATTTTTGGAGTCAGGGATGACATCATAGATATTATGCGGCTCGCCCTTAGGCGCGTTCTTGAACGGTTCCCACGTTTCGATTTTGCCCGTGGCGATATCGAGACGGTGCACGCCGGCAAAGCCGTTGTTCTGCGCCCAGACCTTGCCGTCGACATGCGAACTTTGCGGGCTCACCATGTTGACCTGCGCGGCATCGATGTTCTGCTCGGGCGGCAGCGGCCAGAATTGAAATGACTCCGCCTTGCGGTCGAATTTGATGATCGTTGCCTGATACATATTGCCAAGCCACAGGTTGCCGTCCTTGTCGGCGCGCAGGCCGAGTCCTCCGGTCGGAAAGCCGGGTTTGTGTTCTGGAATCGGATATTCGGTGACTTTTCCGCTCCTGGGATCGAGCCTGCCCAGATTTTGCTCGCCGAAGCTCGAATACCAAACGATTCCGTCCGCATCGACGATCACGTCATGGGGAGAAATCGTCTCGCGTGGCAAAGCGTATTCCGTGTAGATGACCCGCGTCGCCCGGCCGGTTGGGCGCGCAAATGTTTTGAGCGTGTAGCTCCATTGCGGACCGGTGCTCAAATTGATTGTGCTGAGATACTCCGCCGCCGTCCGGTAGACCTGGACACGCTGATCACCGCGTTCCTCCATGCGGCGCTCGGCACGTCGTAATTGCGGATGCGCAGGTATGCTCTGGTTTACATAACCCTGCATACGCGGCAGCACTTGGGTCAGAAAGGCATTCGCATCATATTTAGACCGCACGATGCGCTCGAGCGTGTGGCAACCGACGCAATTGAGCAGCTGACCTTTCTGTTGATCGGTACCGGGGATGCTTGCCAGCCATTCGCCGTTCGACAGTTGCGCGGCGAGATCTTCGGTCTTGCGCAACTGGAGATCGACTGTTGTCGTCTTCTGTTCTGTGATCGCGATTGCTTTGTGGGGTCGAGGTCATAGCCGACCGCGCGCACTCCCAAAGAATATTGACCCGGTGCTAGTTTACTCGCCGGGAAGGAATAGCGCCCATCCTTGTCGGTCACCACCGTTATCGAGACTGGCGATCCCGTTTTGCTGGCGCTGACCAGCACTCCTTCCATCGCGTTATTTTCGGCGGAGCCGACAAGGCCTGTCAGAGCGGTGGCCGGCGTCTGGGCCAAGGCAACGCCCGAAACTAGAATCGTGAACGCCAAACCGACGGCAATGACAAGTGCACGGCAATTCATGAGCCCCTCCCGGACGGCGACATTATTTTGCTTGTCACAAGGAAGGATAGGCCCCGCGGCCGCCACCCGGCAACCGGGGGTCGCAGGGTTCAAAACGGGTTGACCATGGGCCTAAAGCGCGAAGTGCGTTGCCTAATGTCAGGCCGTGATTACGAAAATCGAAATAATCAGAACGCGATCGAATTACGGAATGTGTTTGTCAGCATACGCTTTCCCCAATAACGCGGTCTAAGCTTTCCTCTGGGTCACGGGCTTAAAGCCCCGCTATTCGACCAGCGCCGGTGTCGCTATGCTCCGTTGCAAAACTTGGGAGACCGCTTGTCCGGCCTGCGCATTTACGGCATCGCCCGCACCCGTGCGTTCCGAGCGCTCTGGATGGCGAATGAACTCGGTCTCGACTACGAGCACCTGCCGATCGAGATTGGCGCTGCTGGCGCCCGCCCGCCGGAGTTTCTCGCTATCAATCCAAACGGGCGCCTGCCCTTCATCGTGGACAACGGCTTCGTGCTGTTCGAGTCGCTTGCGATCACGCTCTATCTCGCCAAGAAGCACTCCAATGGCAACCTCTATCCCGGCACGCTGGAGAGTGAGGCGCGCGCTTGGCAGTGGAGCTTGTGGGCCGTCACCGAGGTCGATCGCGGCGTCAACATCTGGTCGCTACACGCCGTCCGCCTGCCGCCGGCCGAGCGTGATGGCATCAAACGCAACGAGGCCCTGAAGGTTCTGGTGGCCCCGTTCAAGGTTCTCGACGTGGCAGTGGCCGAGCAAAAATATCTGCTCGGCAACAACTTCACGGTGGCCGATCTCAATGTCGCCGCCGTCATTAGCCGCGCTGTCGACATGGACCTTTCTGCGATACCGAACCTCAAGGCCTGGCTCACGCGCTGTCTTGATCGGCCGGCTGCCCGAAAGGCACTGGCGCTCAAGGCCAAGGCCGACAATGAAACGCCGGCAGAGGTGATCCGGCGCATCGCCAAAATCAACCGCCTGTGAGGTCCAGGTACAACCCGTTCGACTTCGGTAATCGCCGCCACGCTTAATGTCCGCTTTGGGTCATAAGCGAATATGTGCAGCGCACAAGCCGATGTCCTCCAAGTGCCAATAGCGGACATCGCCAGTCTTATTCGATTGGCCCAATTATTTCTGAACAAACTGACAGGAAAATATTCGGAACGAAGACGCACGATCCAGCGTTTCTTTGGCGTTTGGGGGCAGAGGAGAGATGAACATGAAGAAGCTACTTATTTCAGCGCTGGCAACAGCGCTTGTTGCGTCTTTCGCCGTATCAGCAGAAGCCGCTGGCAACAAGCAAAAGGTGTCTGCGGATGTCCAGGCTTCATGCAAAGCTCAAGCAGCCAAAAAGTATTCCGCCATCCACTTCATGAAGCGGCGTGACTTCGTCAATAACTGCGTAGCTCAGCACGCCAAGGCGAGCGCTCCTAAGGCCAAGTCAACGACCACCGGCCAGGCGCCTAAGCAAGCTCAGTGAGTTGAAAGCCCCCCGCTTCGGCGGGGCCTTTCTCATTGACTGTGTGCTTCGATACAGCCGTCATTTGAGTCAATAGCGGACATAACGGCAAATCAGCTCGTGCGCTGGTATGGTTCCGGCGCTAGCGTATTGTAAGCCTCGGGGCTACCGCGGCGATTGTCGCTCGCGGTCGTGATCTCACATAACGACATCCAAGGAGGATTGCCCATGCGATTGTCATACGCCATTCGCGGCGCGCTGACTGCTTTGACCGTCACCGCGGCAGCGCTTGCGACCGCCGCCTACGCTGACAGCGGCAGCATCCGCTTCAACGTGGTCAAGGCTGGCTTTGTCATCGGCGGTTCTGCCGGCGGCGGGACGCTGCTGTTTCACGGCCGGCGCTATCCCCTCTCGATCGGCGGGATAAGCTATGGTTTTACCTTCGGCGCTTCAGCAACCGATTTTGTCGGCACCGTCAGCAACATCCGAAGGCCGTCTGATGTTAACGGCATCTATGGCGCGGCTGGCGCGGGCGCAGCGATCGGCCGGGGCGTGGGCGGGATCGTGCTGACCAACCAAAACGGCGCGGTACTTACTCTGTCGGGACGGCAGGCCGGACTGATCGTTGCCGCCGACCTCAACGGCCTAGTGATCACGGTGCGGTAGCGGCG
>DASYSQ010000158.1:0-3439 GCA_036003145.1 Pseudolabrys sp. | reverse complement strand
TTGCGGCAAATACCAAGTCCGGAAGTCGGGCAAGCCCGACTTCCGGTGCATCCACGACTTTCAGCGGCTCAGCTCGAAAAGACGTGGATGGCCGGCACAAGGCCGGCCATGACAGCGGAAACGCGGTGCATGTCGGCGAGTGAGAGGATGAGTTATGAGTGAGACGATCAAGACCGATGCTCTGATCATCGGTGCGGGCCCGGTCGGCCTGTTCGCTGTGTTCGAGCTTGGCCTCCTTGATATCAAGGCGCACCTCGTCGATATCCTCGACAAGGTCGGTGGCCAATGCGCCGAGCTTTATCCGGAGAAGCCGATCTACGACATCCCCGGGATTCCTTACATCACTGGCCACGGCCTCATCGACGCCTTGATGCAGCAGATCAAGCCGTTTCATCCCACCTTCCATCTCAACGAGATGGTGACCACGCTGGAAAAGATCGGTGAGCCGCTCTTCCGTCTGCGCACCGATGCCGGAAAGACTTTCGAGGCGAAATGCGTGGTGATCGCGGCAGGCGGCGGCTCGTTCCAGCCCAAGCGCCCGCCGATCCAGGGCATCGAGCCATACGAGGAAAAATCGGTCTTCTACGCCGTGCGCAAGATGGATGCGTTCCGCGACAAGCGTTTGCTCGTCGTCGGTGGCGGCGACAGCGCCCTCGACTGGACCCTCAACCTGCAACCGATCGCCAAGAGCCTCACGCTCGTGCACCGGCGCGACGAATTCCGCGGCGCACCAGACAGCGTCAACAAGATGCGTGCGCTGGTCGCCGCCGGCAACATGGATTTGAAGATCGGCCAGGTGACGGCGCTCGAGGGCGCCGAGGGCGTGCTCAGCGCCTGCTCGATCAAGGGCAATGACGGCTCACTCGCGCGCATCGAGGTCGACTGCATGCTGCCGTTCTTTGGCCTCACCATGAAGCTTGGCCCGGTGGCCGACTGGGGCCTGAAGATGGAAGAAGAGTTGATCCCCGCCGACACCGGCACGTTCGAGACCAGCGTTCCCGGTCTCTTCGCGATCGGCGACATCAACACCTACTCGGGCAAGCTCAAGCTGATCCTCTCCGGCTTCCACGAGGCCGCGCTGATGGCACAGAAGGCTCACCGGTACGTCTATCCGGAGAAGAAGCTGGTGTTCCAGTACACGACCTCGTCCACCAGCCTGCAGAAGAAACTGGGCGTGGCGTGAGTTTGGTGCACACAGCCTCTCCGCTGTCATGGTCGGCCGAAAGGCGCGAAGCGCCGTCTTCGCGCCTGAAGTGCCCGCCATCCACGTCTTCTTTTGTTGCCTACCACGAGACGTGGTCGCCCGGGACAAGCCCGGGCATGACGTTTGAGTATTTGGCGCGGCCTCCTCTTCTCCGCTCATCCCCGCGAACGCGGGGATCGAGCGAAAATGATCAGACCTGACCAACCAATGCCCAGGATTATCTACATCGAGCACGACGGTTCCCGGCACACAGTTGACGCCGAGCTCGGCTCAACCGTGATGGAAACCGCCCTGCGCAATGAGATCGCCAGCATCGTTGCCGAATGCGGTGGTAGCTGCACGTGCGCCACGTGCCTGGTGCATGTCGACGAGAAATGGTTTGCGGTCGTCGGCCCACCCTCGGCGGAAGAGGAAGAGCAGCTCGATGCCGCCTTCGAGGTCAAACCGACCTCCCGCCTTTCCTGCCAGATCAAGGTGACGGAAGCGCTGGACGGCCTGGTCGTGCACACTCCGGCCTACCAGGGCCGGTAGTTAGGTCCGCTCCCTTCCTCTAAGCACGAACCTTAACTGGCTGACACGTCACTTTAAGAGTCTCTTAACCGTCCCCCGTCAGTCCGGGACGCGGCTCGTTCCGCGTCCGGAACCCTGTCTCTCCGGTCATTCGGGGGCGCGAGCGAACCCGGAATCCGGCGCCTTCCGGGAATGACTGGCAAACCCGTCAAACCCGTCAAAAGACACAAGCCACCGTCATCGCTGGACTTGTTCCGGCGATTCCGCTTGGACGACCACGGCAATGGCATACCTCTCGGCATGGCCGGGCTAAACCCTGCCATGCCAGCGGAGGGTCGGTGCCGAACCTCACACCTCCGCGCGCTGTCTTTTCGAGGCCTGTTCCGCCCGCGAGGTCATGGTCGACACCGCTTCCTCGGTCCTGCGGCTCGCTTCAGCCATCGCATTCGATGCATTGCTGGTGAAAGCCTGCGCTGCCTTCTGCATCTTCTGGCCGAACTCCTTCGTCTGGTCCGCAATGGTCTGCGCCTGCCGGGCCATGAACTCGCTCTGACATTGTGCGAATTCCTGCGGTTCCTTAACGCTCGCCAGTTTCTGACCGAATTCCATCGTGTTTGACATGGTTTTCTGGGTCAGCGACGTCATGTGCTCGCGGATGGCGGTGGCCTGGGTCTCGAAATCCTCCGCCATCTTGCGCGACACCCGCAGGAAGGCGTCAACGGCCTGTCTGCTTTGATTGAAACTTTCCTCTGCGAACTCCCGGCCCCAGGTTGTTCCGAAATTGGCCGCCTGCATCGCGCGTTCGCTGCTTTGCTGGACGAAATCTGCTGTATCTCGTGCCATTGCCGTCTCCCTCGGCGCTCTGCGCCCTGTCTGTGCTGTGTAGGTTGATGACGTCGCCGTCTCTTCAGGGCAACGGGTTTTTCCGCACCTTGTTCCCGCAACTCAAAAAAGTAACGCAAGGACAGTTCACGCGGCAGAAAGCGCGCGAAACGAGCCAAATTCACTGCTTGCGGCTGCGACCAATGTCAATCTGCGTCATTCAAGCCGTATTTGTAGCCATGGAACACGGCACGAGAGACGGAGACAGTCACGGAAAATGTTCGGCGTGCCAATCCGCTTCGAGATCCGGGTTGATCTTGCCGTCGATCAGGAAAAGACCGGGCGTTCCCTCACCCACCCAGGCATGCACTGGATCCAGATCGGCAACCGTCCGTACCGTCGCCGCCCGTGCGCCATAGCCGCGTGCAATGGCAGCGAAATCCGTTTCCGGAAATTGCACGAGATCGATCGAATAGCCCTGGCGCCGGAAGTAATGGACTTCGGCCGCATATGAGCTGTCGTTGTAGATCAGGATGCACATCCGCAGTCCGAGACGGATTGCAGTTTCAAGGTCGGCAATCGACATCATGAAGCCGCCATCGCCCGCACCGAGCACCGCCAGCTTGCCGGGATTTGCGATGGCCAGGCCAATCGCGGACGCCAGCCCAAGACCCACCGACTGAAACGAATGACTGAGACACGACGCCTTCGGATTGGAAACACGGAGATAGCGCGGAACCCAACCGCAGAAATGCCCCGAGTCCGATGCAACCACGCGATCCTTTGGCAGAATATCGTCCACTGCCTTGCTCAGCGTGCGAGGGTCAATGTACGCCGCACTCGACGCATCCGGATACGGACTGTGATGGTTGTCGCCTGAACGGATGCGCTCGCGCGTGCGGT
>DASYSQ010000157.1:0-32525 GCA_036003145.1 Pseudolabrys sp. | reverse complement strand
CCTGCGCCATAGGGCCGTGTCAGTAGTAACCTCATGTGGGGTGTCCGACCCAATTAATCTAGCTCGATCAAGAACACTCTCTGGACGCGGAAAGTCCGCTTTGGGTCAAAAGCGGACATGTGCAGTGCAACCGGGGATGTCCGCTAAGTGCCAATAGCGGGCATGCGAAAGCCGTCGTCATTTCCGAACGACGGCCTTCTCCTAGCGAAAATCCAATCAGCGCCCACCAGCGGCTGCTTTGAGGTTTTCCCCGATTGCTCGATGGCAATTGATTTTGAGCAAGGACAGCGACTAGCTCTGACCTGCGCCGTCACCCCTTCTTCGGGTGCTCGACTTCCGTGAAAAGGTTTCCCTGTGCCGCCGCTGAGCCTGCGCGGCCGCCGCCGGCACCGCGGAGCACCCATGCTGCACCCACTGCCAGAACTGCACCCAGGAGGGGGCCTGCGACATATACCCAGTAGCTCGTGAAGTCGGCTGCGACTAAATTCGGGCCGAACGTGCGCGCGGGGTTCATCGACGCTCCCGAGATCGGACTCCCCCACAGCCCGGCGAGCGCAATGTACGCGCCGACGCCGATCGCCCCGACGATCCCGATGTTCTGGGCGCCGGACGCCGTGCCGAGAATGACGCTGACGAGCCCGAGGGTCAGCACGGCCTCCATCAGGAATGCATCGGACGCGGAGTATCCCGACGCGGGATAGTTCGACCCGTAGCTGGCCGACACATTGATCACCGCGTGCAGGAACAGTGCCGCGAGCGTCGCGCCGATCAACTGCACGACGATGTATCCGGGCACGCGACGCCATGGGAAGTCGCCACGCAGCGAGAACGCGATACTGACCGCGGGATTGAGGTGAGCGCCGGACACCTTGCCCATGAAGAGGATGATCGCCATCACCATCAGACCGGGTGCGACGACCGCGGCGGCACGGCTGATCGTGCCGGGAAAGGCCTGCCCCATCATGCCGCCACCGGCGGCCACGAGGACGAGGAAGAACGTTCCGAGCAGCTCCGAGAAGAGACGGCGCCACTCTTGGCTCGGATCGTGGAAGTCGTTCAGCGACGCGACGATCTCGTGATTCAGATGGCTCAATGCTCCCTCGGCCTCTGCTTGTGCCATGAGCTGCTCTTTCCTCCGGTTGATGCCGCTGTCCGTTAGCCTCTCGCACCGGCTTAGCACGGCTCGTCGAGCCCTCAGCGCGTGTGTGCGTGCCTTCAATCCTCCAAGACCGGACCACACCAGCCTGGCAGGTAGCTCGCCTCCTCGTTTTTGGCCAATTCCAGGGCTTGCTTGAGGGCGTCCTCGAAGTGGGCCTCAACGGTTTTGCGCTTGAGCCGTCGACGCAAAAAATCCGCCCACAAGAATTCGCTGAACGGCGTCGTGTCCTTGGCGAAGCCGCCGGCGCGTCGCAGTTCGCCCGCCAACGAGCGGAACGGATCATCAATGAGCTCGGCCACGGTCTTCGGCAAATCCTTGTAAGGGCGCAGGCGGCCCTTGTCGTCGTACGGATGCATCCAGCTGTGATTGTCTAGGACGAACCAGAACGATTCGGGCTCCAGCGTCCTGAGGTTTTTCACCACGGTAACCAGTACATTTTCGACGCCTTCGTCATGCAGGGCTCGCGCCAGGTGGTGATGATCGATGACGTAGTGGCGATCCTTCGGCCCGAGCACAACCGGGATCATATGCCTGCCGAGAAAGTCGGCTCCCTTCTTTTTGCTCTCGTCACTCCAGCGCTTGCGCTTCTCCTTGACCTCCCGAATGCCGACCGTCATCTGGGTCGGGCGCAGGTCTGCGATCGCAACGGGCTTGAGAATGGGTTCGCGAACCGACAGCATGCGGACCTCCTTGATCATTAGCCCCGAAATGTCCGCTAAGTTTGGCCATGCTCGTCGAGCAGCGAACCAAATCGACACCATTGGCGGAAATTAATTTGGGATTGTGACGCGAGACTTTGCCGGTTGAAATTGCCCTTTGGGGCAACCGCCGCGTTAGCAAATGTCCGCTTTGGGTCAAAAGCGGACATGTGCAGCGCACCAGGCCATGTCCGCTAAGTGCCTATAGTGGACATTCTGGAGACGACCTGTGGCCAAAGAAGAAAGCCCCTTCGCAGCGTCGCCTTGTCCGCCGACACGCGAGCAAGCGATGGCAGATTTCAAAGTCGCGGTGGCTAAGCTAGGCGCCACCTAGACCCATCCTATTATTTTTGGGTCGAATTGGAGCCACGGACATTAGCCCAAGGATCAGGTTTTTTCTGCGCCTGGTCAGGAATCGTTTTTAGTTTTGACTGGTACTCTTGATCAACTTTCTTTCTTTCCTCCAAAGTTGCTGGATCTACCGGCTGGCCTTTCGACATATCCATTTTTATTTGGGCAAATGCTGACCCACTTAGCGTGATCGAAAAAGCTATCCCGCCGATGAGCAAAGCGAACACTGAATGTTTTCGCAAACTAACAATCATCATAGTGACCTCGCTGCACCTCTTGGTACGCACATGATCGGAACTCCGTATCACTTTGAGGCCAACTTATCAGACCAGGAACTCCAATTAAAGTTTAGACCCCGCTGAACTGCGAGCTCGTAGTCGAAAAGTATAACTCGTGGCGAAGGTGATCGAGGTTAAGAAGGCCGAGACTTGCTTGGGGGACGACCTACCGCCTCTGCGTGTATGACCGTTTTGGGTCATTAGCGGACATTGGACGGCACCGTGTCCCGCCATTCATTGATGGCGTTCTAATTTGCACTCACGTCAACCCGCAATGCATTTTCACGTCGTCGGTGTTGGCACAAACCGTCCCGTCGTCGTCTTCAATCCATGCAGTCGTTGCGCCGCCTGTCTTTAGCGATAAACCGGCAACTTGCATTGCGGCTGCCAAGGTGGGGTACGGCTTGGCATCATTTATGAGGCCATCGGTGTCGGTAGTTATTCTAACGTGATAGGGCATCTGCCCTCCTACTAATTTAACGTTCACTCAACCCAATACCCTTAGCGACCATAGCTTATTAGTCACAACAGCAGCTATAGTGGGAGTGATGCGCAGCGTCTTGCGCGTCTTTTACTCGATAACCGCATCGGTCGCATCCGCTTTACCCCCAATAGCGGACATGTGCAGTGCACTAGCCGATGTCCGCTAAGTGCCAATAGCGGACATTCACCGAGGCGAGTTCGCAGCTCTAAGGGGACATACGCGCCGGTCTTGGGGCGCAATGTGACAAGCCCGATTGGTTGGATAACAAGTGGCGGCCTGATCTAGAAGCGCAGAAGCGTTATCGTGATCATGCTCTGCGGGACGCCCTTACTTCTCTACCTCCGCCTCAAGACGGGTTAGCGATAGGTTCACTACGTAGGTTTTATCCATTTTCGAGAGGTAGCCATTATGGACGGAATGATGGTGCAAACTTATTCGCTTTGGGCGGGAGGGGCAGACAGGGAATATACGGGTTCGGGTACAATTAATTTGCCTTCCCCGACAGCAGTGATCGCTGAGCTTTCGGTGAGTTCATTTTCTTACTTGTACGGTACGAAGATGGACGCCGCCGGTTACTTTACTGCGTGCACGACCGACGGCTCAAACCCACCGCTGCCCAAAAGTGAAACTTTTGCTTTTGTCGGTTCTATATCTGGGCCGCCGAGGCAGGTTGTAATTCGGAATGGATTGACAAGCCTTACCTATGAAATCGACGTCCAAAATTGTGAGGCAGACTTCACGATCAATGTCTTTTTCTGGCCGGGTGTCGTCAAAGGAAGCTTTTAAATTTGTGGGGCAGCAATGACTGGATTTGGGTTTTCTGCAGGAAAAAATCATCTATCGGTTGATCATGTACAAGTCGTTGCCTTGTACGATCCCGATGATGGAACGATTAGGCACGTTCACACGGTGACTACAATGCGTGGTGCGAAGCCAGTTACGCAGGACCAAGCAACTGCGGAAGCGAGGCGGCACGCTAGTCGGCGTCATAAGAATAGCGATGCTCTGGCCGTTGCACTATCCGACGACGTCGAGCACGCTCGTCGACCACACCGTATCGACCCTAAAACGAAGTCGTTCGTTCCAGTTTCCAAGAGCAAATAGCACTGATTTGACTGGCGCGTGTCCGCTTTGGCCAAAAGCAGACATAGCGGCGTCAAATCTTGATGTCCGCTTTACCCCTCCCCCCAAAAGCGGACATGTGCAACGCAAAAGGTCATGTCCGCTTTATGCCGATAGCGGACATGCATGGGTGATGAGCTGGGCGTCCACTTTTGGCCAATATTGCTATTGGGGAAGCGCTCCTGCGCGAGGCAGAACGATCTTTATTTCGGTGAACTCACCTGGCTGTGTCTCGACCTCTATTGAACCACCGTGTTGCTTCACGACGATGTCATGACTGATTGAAAGACCCAGCCCGGTTCCTTCTCCGGCGGGTTTGGTTGTGAAGAATGGATTGAATATCTTATCCTTCACATCCGCAGGGATGCCCGTGCCGTTATCGCGAATAGTTATTTCAACACGATCACCGCGGTTCTTGGTCGCTGCCGCTAAGGTGGGCTCGTGGTCGCTGCTATTCGTCGCCGCTCTGCGTTTGGTCGCTGCGTAAAAGCCATTGGAAATCAAATTGAGCAAAACTCGTGTAATGTCCTGTGGGAAAACGTCGGCCTCGCCGGCGTCGGGATCAAACGACTTTTCCAGCTTGACATTGAATCCCTGCTTCTCGGCGCGCGCCCCGTGATAGGCGAGGTTGAGGCCTTCCTCGACGAGAGCGTTGATATCGACGGCCCGATGCTCACCCGAGCCCTCGCGGGAGTGCAGCAGCATGTTCTTGACGATGGTATCGGCGCGTTTGCCGTGCTGCACAATCTTGTCGAGGTTGCCTTGCAGAGTATCCGCAATCTCGGTGATCTCTGTTCGTAGCTTGTTGTTGAGGTTGGCCCCAGCGAGGGCCTGCCGCAATTCATCAATGAGGTCGGCAGAGAGCGCCGAGAAATTATTGACGAAATTGAGGGGGTTCTTGATTTCATGCGCGATACCGGCTGTGAGCTGGCCGAGCGATGCCAGCTTTTGTGTTTGGACAAGACGGTCTTGCGTGGTGCGCAAATCCTCCAGAGACTTCGCCAGTTCGCGCGTGCGGGCCTCAACTCGCTCAAACAAGCGCACGTTTTCGATGGCGATAGCGGCTTGGTCGGCAAACGTCGTGGCTAGTTCAATCTGCTTTTCAGTAAACGGGCGAGCGTCCGTGCGCGTCAAACTCAAGACGCCAGTCGGAACGCCCTCGCGTAGCATTGGAACAGAGAGAACCGTACGGAAATCGCCCAATCTCTGAGCTTCAACCCAAGTGTATTCTGGGTCAGTCTTTACGTCGGGGATATGAATGGCCCGGCCTTCGAGAAGCGCGCGCCCGAATGCCGAGCCCCGCTCGGCCTTGATTGGCACATCTTTGACGTAATCCATGAACTCTTGAGAGAAGCCGTAGGCCTCGGCGCGGTAGAAAACCCCATCTCTCTGGCGTGTAATGTTGACCTTATCGGCATCGCAGAGCCGGGCCGCCGATTCAACGAGAGTTTGCAGAACTGTTTGGAGATCAAAGGTCGAGCGGCTGATGACTTTGAGCACGTCGGCGGTGGCGGTCTGCTGCTGCAAAGACTCGGTCAAATCGCGCGTGCGCGCCTGTACCTCGTCAAATAGTCGAACATTCTCGATCGCAATCACGGCCTGGTCGGCGAAGGTCGTCACGAGTTCTATTTGTTTCTCAGTAAACGGATTCACCTCATCGCGGGTGAGTGCAAAAACACCGATCGTCGTTCCCTCACGTAGGAGCGGCACGCCGAGTATAGTCCTGAACCCAAATGTCTTCTGATAGCCGGTCGCTTGATATTCGGGATCGTCTAGCACGTCCGGTATATGGACTACCCGCCCATCCAATGCGACTCGACCGACCGTACTACCTCGACCGGGGCTTTGAGGGTGCTCGAGCGCGTACTGCTCCGCTTCGGGCGAGAACGCGTAGTTCGCACCCAGCCGATACAAGTCCCCGTCACGCTGAAAGATCACGCCCCTGTCGGCGGCGCAAAGTCGGGCGGCGGACTCGGTCAGCGTGTTGAGCACCGTCTGCAAGTCGAATGCAGATCTGCTGATGACCTTGAGCACATCGGCGGTCGCCGTCTGCTGCTGAAGAGATTCACGCAACTCGCTAAGCAGCCGAGTGTTTTCGATGGCGATGACGGCCTGAGCGGCAAACGTCTGCAAGAGCGAAACCTGTCTATCCGAAAGCGGTCCGGGCGTACGTCGCACGACGCTGAGCAGGCCGATCGCCTCATTGCGGCGCATCATGGGCGTGATCGTGATCGCCTGGTAACCACTGGTCAGAAAGTTCCGGGCCCCGGCGGACAATTCGGCCGGAGCACTCCTCACGTCGGGAATATCCACGACCCTGCAATCGAGCATGGCCGCACCGTGCATGTACTCACGCGTGAAGGGGGTACGAGAAATTGTGCGTCGCCACGCTTCGGCGCGCTCGGGATCACGCTCAGCGATGGCCGCGGCATTAATCATATCGCCGTACCTAAGCGCGAGGCTGATGAGAGCGTCCGGAAAAAGCTTCAGGCCACTCTGCACTATGGCGTCGAATACCGGCTGGGTATCGGTGGGTGAGTTTCTGATGATGTTCAGAATGTCGGCAGTCGCGGTCTGCTGTTCGAACGCTTCGCTCAACTCACGGCTAAGGCGCGCAACATTTTTTTCTTCGCCGGCAGGTGAGAGAGCGTAGCGGCGCAGGGCCTTTCCCGCATTGCGTCGCTTAAGCGTCGACGACTTGCGGCGTCGCGTTTTAGCTGCTTTGTCGCGCTGTCTCATGGCCCCCTCGAGGCTCAGAACAAAGCATCGTAGCGGCGCAAACAAGCACTGGAAATGGGGTGGCCAATGTCCACTTTGGGTCATAGGCGGACATTTGCAGTGCAAAACGCCATGTCCGCTCTTACCCCGAAAGCGGACATGTCCGGTGCACTACCTTATGTCCGTTAAGTGCCAATAGCGGACAGTCCATCTTCATTCGATCACGTCATCGGCGCGCTGCTGCAATTGCAGCGACACGTTGAGGCCCAGCGCCTTTGCGGTCTTGAGATTGATCACTAGGCTATACTTCGTCGGTGCCTGCACGGGCAGATCGCCCGGCTTTTCGCCTTTGAGGATGCGGTCAACATATGAGGCGGCGCCGCGATGTTGCTCGATCGTATCGAAACCATAGGAGGCCAGGCCACCGTTCTCAGCGAAGTAACGAAACGGATAGATCGCCGGCAAACGCAATTCGGACGCTAGAGCAAGGATCAGTTCCCGGTTGGTGGCGTTGAGGGGGCTCGGCGCCACGATGAGGCCGCCGTCCGGTTCCTTCGCGAACGCACGCAGCGCAGGTTCGATCTCTGCCGCACTGCGCACGCCGACCGATGAAACTGTCATCCCGAGGGAGCTGGAGGCTGCTTCCGCCGTGTGCATGAACGCGACATGGGCGGAAATGTCTGGACTGTGGACGAATGCCACGCGGCTAACGCCGGGCGCGATCTCATTGAGCACTTGCAGCCATTTTCCACCGATGGCGGTCTCGAAATTCTGGAAGCCCGTGATGTTTCCGCCCGGACGCGCCAAGTTCGTAACAAAGCCGCCTCCAACCGGATCGGAAACGACGACAAACACGATCGGGATCGTCTGCGTCGCTTTTTGCACAATCGCAGCCGCCGGATTGGCCCAGACGACAATGATGTCTGGCGCAAGTGTGATCAGCTCCTCGGTGCCGGCGCGCATCCGTTCAGGTACCTGATCTGTGAAACGATAATCGAACCGGATGTTGCGGCCTTCATCCCAGCCAAGTTCGTGAAGACGTTGCCTGAACGCCGAAAGATAGTCCTTCACCAATGGCCCACGGTCGTCAGGAAAGGGTATCAATACACTGACGCGACGCAGGCGCCCTGTCTGCTGCGCGCGCGCCGCGAGCGGCCAGATGACCGCGACACTACTGAGAAGTGTGACGAACTCGCGTCGTCTCATAACCGCCCCCTAGAGGCCGGTAAAGGATCGCACCAGTATATCGAAAGCGGGCAATGGCCGCTTTGGGTCAAAAGAAGACATTAGCAGTGCAACAACCGATGTCTCCCAATAGCGGACATAGGGCTTCTTCAAGATTGCCGGCAGTCCAGCGGCTACGGCAAGCGCACAGCCTCAATCGATGCGACGAACTGGCCCGTGCGGCAGTGCCCGCGAATAACCGATTCCCGGAAGGGCACGCTCGCGGATACGCCCTCGGCACCGCTCACCGGGCTGCCCAAAATCCAAGGATCCTGCATGCGAAATCTAGATTTGCCCAAACTGCTTCCGACCGCCGTTGTGGTGGCTTTCACTCTTATGATCTGGTTTGTCATTCCCGTCCCGGCAGGGGTGTCACTCAACGCATGGCACCTGTTTGCATTATTTGTTGGCACCATTGTCGGCATCATCAGCAACGCGATGCCGCTCGGCGCAATATCCATCGTCGCCATAGCCTTGGTGGCGGTTACGGGAGTTACCAATCCCGGCAAACCGGCGGCGGCCGTGATGGATGCGCTCAGCGGCTTTGCCAATCCACTTATCTGGTTGATTGTGATTGCCGTGATGGTGGCAATGGCCGTTCTCCAGACCGGGTTGGGGCGGCGTATCGGCTACTACTTCGTGATGCTTTTGGGGAAAAGGACACTTGGTGTCGCGTACGGCTTGGTCTTGTCGGAACTGGTTATTGCGCCGGTTACGCCCAGCAATACTGCGCGGGGCGGCTGCATCATCCATCCCATCATGCGCTCGATCGCCGCCAGCTATGGCTCGAGCCCCGAACTCGGCACAACAAAAACAATCGGCCGCTACCTGGCGTTGGTCAACTACAACGTCAATCCAATCACCTCGGCCATGTTCATCACGGCGACCGCGCCGAATCCCCTGTTAGTAGCGCTGATCGCTCAGGCTACCGGTTCGTCGATTCACATCACCTGGGGCCAGTGGGCGCTGGCTGCGTTGCTGCCGTGCCTGTGCATGCTGCTGGTGATGCCGCTTGTGCTGTATTTCCTCTATCCGCCAGAAATCAAACAAACTTCCGGCGCCAGGGAATTGGCGCGGACCGAGCTGGCTAAACTCGGTCCGATGCGAGCGCCGGAAAAAATCACGCTCGGGGTTCTCGCCCTGATGCTGGCGTTCTGGGCCGATCTTCCGGCCTGGTTGCTGGGTCCCGTATTTGGTGTCGACCCGACGACCACGGCTGTGATCGGCATCTCACTGCTGCTCATCACCGGCGTACTGGGATGGGAAGATGTCCTCAATGCCAGAAGCGCTTGGGACACTCTGATCTGGTTCGCGGCCTTGGTTATGATGGCCACATTCCTTGGTAGTCTTGGCCTGACTAAATGGTTTTCGGTTTCGATTCAAGGCAGCATCACCCATTTAGGACTGACCTGGCAGGCATCGGCCGCCATTCTGGTCTTGGTCTACTTCTACGCTCACTATTTTTTTGCCAGCACTACGGCGCATGTGACGGCGATGTTCACGGCCTTCTTCGCCGCCGGCATTGCACTCGGTACACCGCCGATGTTGCTCGGACTGTTGCTGGCGTTCTCGTCCTCGCTGAACATGTCGTTGACTCACTACGCAACTGGCACCGCACCGATCATTTTCGGCTCGGGTTACACCACCTTGAAGGAGTGGTGGGTTGCCGGCGCCGTCATGAGCGCCGTCAACCTTTTGCTGTTGGTGCTGGTAGGCAGCATTTGGTGGACTATGCTCGGCTACATCTTGCGCTAACGGCTGAAGCAAGAAGCCTGCGACGCATAACCTGCGCCGCGTAGACCGGAAAAACCTGGGTCTTTTGAGTCCAGTCCCCTATTTAACAAGGTGTCAGCACCGGGGTCACGGCGAACCCCGACTGTGTCCATCAAGAACATTCATCGATTTTCACAGACAATTTCATTTGTCTAGGCTTCAAGACCGACTGCAAATGGTTTTCGGGAGCCAGCATTCTGTCCCGATATCAGTGGCGCGGGTCATACCCATGGAGCTTGCATGAATCGAATTGAGGCGAACGCATTCGCGACGAATTGGATCAGAGCCTGGAATAAAAGGGACGTCGATGGAGTACTGGAGCAGTATGTTGAGGACGCAAAATTCATCAGTCAAAAAGCCGCAAGTTTTGTCGGCAATGCATTGATAGAGGGAAAGAAGGCGCTATCGGAATACTGGCATCTTGCTGCAAAGAAGATCGAAAAGATCGAGTTCAAACTCGACCACATTGTCTGGGATTCCGATTCCAACGAACTAGTCATTTTTCTATGAGGCGAATCTCAACGGGGTTTGCAGCCGCGCCTGTGAAACAATGAAATTTGACTCGTCCGGCAGGCAGATATCGGGGGAAGCGTATGGGGCATTAATTTAGTCGCTTCGCCCGAGCATCCCGATGTCCGCTTTGTGCCAACAGCGGACATCGGGATAAAACTTAGTTTGTCCGCTATTCGATCAACTGGTCGGCACGGACGAGCAGCGATGGCGGGATGGTAAGTCCAAGCACCTTAGCGGTCCTCATGTTGATAATCAGTTCGAACTTCGTAGGTTGCTCAACCGGCAGGTCAGACGGATTGGCGCCCTTCAGAACCTTGTCGACATAGGTAGCCGTGTGCGCCTGAAAGCTAGACGTGTATGAGTCAAAGGCCATCAGACCACCGGCGTCGGCCACTAGCTTGTAAGGGTACAGTCCCGGCAATTTGTGTTGGGTCGCCAGTTGTGCCACTCGTTTGCCCTCAGCAGCGAATATGCTTTCGGCCGTTGTAAGTACGCCTTCAACGCCCTCTCTAGCACCCGCGTCGAATGCAGCCGGAATGTCATTGGCGGTCCGGATGTCGCGGACCAGCAGCTTCACTCCCAAAGAGGCGGCCGCAACTTCCAGTTCTTTCAATTGAGGCGCTGCAATCGGGTCAACGAGATAAGACAGCACGAGCACTTGAGAGATTTTGGGGACGGCCTCCTTCAGCAATTCGAGACGCTTGGCAGCAAGCCCGGAAGCCATGAACGTCAAGCCAGTCACATTGCCCCCAGGTCGGTTAAGGCTTGCGACCAGCCCGGTCACCACAGGGTCGCCTAGTGGGTACATGACGATGGGTGTCGTGCCAGTTGCGTTCTTCGCGGCTTTAGCAGCCGGAGTGGTGGTTACGACAATAATATCCACTTTCAGTCGCACGCACTCGGCGGCGAGAGCGGGAAAGCGCTCACCCTGGCCGTCCGCGGAGAGGTAGTCGATGATGATGGTCTGCCCGTCCACATAACCCAAATCGCGCAGGGCTTGGAAGAACGGCTTAAATCTGGTCGACGCCAGCGTACCCGGATCGAACGTAAGGAAACACAGGCGCGGAGTCTTCTTGGGCTGCTGCGCACCCGCCGCGAACGGCCACGCAACAGCCGCGCCGCCGAGAAGCCTAATGAACTCGCGTCGTCTCATTAGCTTCCCCCCGATGCTCAAGGACAGGGCAAGTACCGGCTCAAACTAGCACACTGCAGGGGTTGGGCGTCACGTGGGCAATGTCCGCTTTGGGTCATAAGCGTACATGTGCAAAACGCCATGTCCGCTCTTACCCCCAATAGCGGACATTAGCCGCCCTCGTCGCGGCGCACATTTCGTCCGGTCCCCTCATTTAGCCCCGGTGCTTGCTCGGTCTTGGGCCACAGTGACCGGCGGAGGGTTCCACAGGCCGGTGAGCGCATCCGACTTCGGCGCGTAGAGACGCATGGTGAGATTGAATGGGCCTTTGGGCGACGGGAGCCAGTTGCTCTCGCGTTCGCTGCCGGGGCTTTCATTCTGGAAGTAAAGCGTCAGCGATCCGTCTGCGTCGCGCTTGAAAGGCATCCAGCTGCTCACCGCAAAGCGGTTGAGCGGATTTGCAACCTGGAAACCTTCGGGATCGTAGAGAGTGATCGACCAGAACGCATCGACCGGCGGCGTTTCGTCCTTGGCAAAGCGGATGGCATATTTGTTTGCGCCATCGAGCGGCTTGCCGGCTTCATCACCAAGATTGAGCGGGTAGACCGCATCTTCGGGTAGATTTGCACCGAGGCCCATCTGCGTAACGATGGCGCGTTTCAGATAATAGTTTCCGTATACACCCATCGTATCGGTGTTCATCGACCAGTTGTTGGCAACGCGCGCCAGGGTCGGGATTTTCCATTCCATCAGCTTCTGCGCGGCCGCCGGGGCATCGTCGGTTGCCTTCTGCACCACCGCGTCGAGCTTGGTGACGTCGAAGCTCTTGCCGGCGTTAAAACCGATCCGTTTCAGACGAGCAATGATCGGCTGGTCGGTGTCATGCGGTGGATGCAGCTTGAGCAACTCGGCCGCGTAGGCGAAATATTTTGGCCCTTGCATCATGTCGACTTGCTTTTTCGGCGGAGTTTTGACGTCGACGCTCGGATCGATAGTCGCCTTCACCGGGACTGCTGGCTTGCCCCAGCTCGACAGCGGCGTGATCTTGAAACCTTTCTGGACGGCGTGGACCGCGGCATAGTCCGCGGGGCCATCGGTCTTCGTACGGCCGATGATCCAGACATAGGGCGTCGGCGCATTGATGCGCGTGAAGTCCGCCGGCACCTTGCCATTCCAGCCCGGCGGGACGAGCAGGAAATTGTCCGCCTTTGTGCCCGTCGTGCGCCAGCCAGGCGAGGCAAACACGTCGGTCCACATGTCGAGCATGGGCAGGAGATAGTAGCGGCCGCCGGTGTCCGGTACCGAAACCACCATCGGTTCGCGCGTCAGGTCAACCCAGCCGCTCGAATACAGCGTGTCGAAATTGGGCCGCACGACCGCTTTCATATCGGCGGCCGGGAAAGCCGCAATGTTATCGAAGGTGTTCATAGGCCCGCCGAAACCCTTGCCGGGCTCGGTGTTGATGAGCTGCTTGCGCGTCAGATCCATGGTGACGAGCGGATAAAAGTAGAGGTACGCGTCGACGGCGATGGCGCTTGCTTCCGCTTCGCTGATTGCAGGCGCGCCGGTTTGTGCGTTTGCACTTGGGACCGTCGTTAGAGCTGTGAGGAGGCTCATCGAGAGGAGAATTGCGGTTCGTTTCATGGCTCAGCCTTTTTCAGAATAACGCATTGTTGTTTGGGTGTTCTGGCTCTCCGCCAGACGCGCGCGTGCCAACACTGTGAGGAGGATCGGTGTCACAGAACATTGGCCGTTGGGGCACTATCGCTGCATAAAATTTGGAATGGGCTTTGCCCAATGCAACTGTGCGGGGATACCGGAAGCGCAGCTAGTCAAGCCTTTTCGCGCGTAACAGCAGCGGATCAGCGGCTCGGTTGAAATGTCCGCTTTGGGTCATACGCGAACATTCCGCAGTGCAATCGCCATGTCCGTTTTATCCCTGAAAGCGGACATTTACAGGACGCCTTGTTTAGGTTCACTGCAAACTTGGGATGCAGGCTTGGCAACCGTATCCGACTTAACATAACGAAACTGACGGCCATGAAATCTGATGGTTGGGAAAATGCCAAAATGACCTGCGCCGAATACCTCGATGCGGCGATCGAACTCTTCTTTCGAAATATCGAGTGGGATGTCGCACATCGCCGCGTATAGGAGGCGGGTGCTTTTTTGTCCGCTCCATTGGATCGACAGCTCTTGTATTGGCTCGCATTGTGTCGCCAATGCTCTTGCTAGCCGCCAAAACAGGTGTGCCAACTGGCCAAACGCCAATGCCTCGAGGTCGGGCGCTGTTGCATTCGGTGGAACGGGAAACAGTTCGGCCGCGACTATAGGTCCAGCATCGACCTGCTCAATCATGACATGGACCGTCGCGCCGAACGTCGTCGCCCTGTCATAAACCGCAAAGTGCGCCGGGACCCAGCCAGGATAGTGCGGTGGCCCAGGATGAAAATTATATGCGCCGAAGCCAAGGGAATTAAGAATTCGCGCCGGCACCACCACCGGCGTGACGAAGGCGATCAGCCGGGAGTGGGGCAATATATTGGAGTCGATTGCTTCCAAGTCCCCCAGCGATCGGGCGGCATGAATCGCCAGCCGGGGATTATGGCCCCGCAGTGCGCCAGCCAAAGCCGACTCCTCGACCGGTCCGGTCAACAGGATAATGTTGTCGAGCATGGCCAAGCGTGTGCGCGCACACACGTCGGAAGAGCGAGCATCTAATGAAATACCAAGGACAGTTTGTCCGGTAAGAATCGCTTCGCCCCTGCGGTTTTTATGTCCCGAGCCGCAGCAAATTGCAAAGCGATGATAAAGATGTCCTCGTATTTTATGCGCAATTTATGCTTGGCAAGACGGGCGTGATTCACGTGCGCGAGCGCGCTGATGCCTGGGGCCAAATGGAGCCGCCGAAATCAAAGGCAGGGAAGCGGGATCCCCTCGCCCCGCTCGTCCTCATACGTCCAGGCAGTGGCGCATTGATTGTCCGAAGGGCGCCATGCCGCTGCGTCGTGATTCATCCAGTATCCAGACCGTCATGGGCCACTCGTCCATCAACATGACGTTCGGCCTGTACGGCCACTTGTTCGAGAACACCGAGGCCGATCGCGCCGATATGGCGAAGATCGAAGCCGCTGTGAGAGCCGCCTAAGCGACCAGGTTGCAACATGCGGGCTAATTCGGTAGTCAGAACAGCAGACGCGGACAGTCCTAAAGTCCGCGCCGTTCCGGTCGGGGCGTGGCGCAGCCCGGTTAGCGCACTTGTCTGGGGGACAAGGGGTCGTGGGTTCAAATCCCGCCGCCCCGACCAAACACGTCCAATGACCCAGATGCGATCTGCACCGCGGCGATGCCCCGCTTTTGTCTTCACGCATCGCGCGGGAACGACAGCCCCGTTTGAAGTTTTTACGCGGGTTTCCGCACCGGCTTCGAATCCGCGCTCCGTTACCCTTCGTGTTTTCAGCAGCGCCCACGATCGCCGGCGCTGCGGCCACTGCCGCTGTATGCATCGTGATTAACGGCCTCTTTATGAGAGCCGATGGCTTTGGCAGGACAACTTAAGACATTCCCCAATTTTATCCCTTATTTGAGTTCAATTGTCGGAAGTCTTTACGAGGCGATACGCCCATGAATGCACCCGCAGAACAAAGACGGTATCTCCGCAAACAGGTGTTCATCGCGGCGCAAATTGTTTTCAGCGGCACGGCACCAACATTGGAATGCACTGCGCGCGACCTTTCACTGCAGGGTGTCCGCCTTCGCCTTTCAACAACTTACGGAATTCCTGACAGGTTTGATGTCATTATCGATGGAAAGCGCAAACCTGCTCGTTCCATTTGGAGAACATGTACAGAAATTGGCGTCATGTTCTCCGACGCTCCGAAGCGGTCCGCTGAGTCCATACAGAATGAAAGAGACATCGCTCCGCTGTTAGAGCTGTTAAAAATGGCTGCAGAAAAGTGGCCCAGTTCCGACGATGTAAATATTCCTGAAAGCGAATTACTCAAGCGGGATCAGGCCCTTTTGGATATGTGGCCGGAAGCCTGCCGACGGACGGGAATCCCTGTGCATGAATTTCCGATCGGCGTGATTAAACGCTGGCAGCAGGAAATGGGCTGGCCTAATTGACAGATTCGCCGGTGCCCCGCTGACCAGGCCGGCGTGGTCAGCAAGACAGGATTGGCTATTTTTTGCCGGCGTCTATAGCCTAGCGTGCTCGCAGTCTTCGACGACAACGCCACGATCTTCAGCGACCCACTGTCAATAAGTTGGAGTGCAATGCGACGGATTCGCTTGAGCGTGATCACTGTCGCGATTGTGCTCTCGTTCGGGCCCGTCGCTCTGTCCGCGCCCGTGCAGGAGGACCAACACGCGAGTAAACGCCGTGTGACGCGCCACTGGCACGGCTACGGCTTTTTGCCAGGCTACCGTCCTCCCGAAGTGATCGAACGCGAGCGCGCCCGACACTATTACCGGGTGCACGGACCGCAATATTACGGCCCGGCGTGGCCGGGCTTTTATCGCGGGCGCTGGAATGGCGGCGGCTTTGGACCATGCTGGACACAGACACCCATAGGGCCCGTGTGGAACTGCGGGCGATAACGTTGGGGGGCTAACGAGGCTTCGCTTCGCAAACGTACAAAGTATCCTTACATCGATCGCGACAAACCCGATTTGCAGGACCTCTCTCATACACGAGGTTGCAATGACTGTTGCATTTTCTCAGTTGCGCCTTGCACTTCGCAAACAGCCTGCGGTCCGAATTATCGTTTGGCGCCGCCATGCCAGTCACGGGTAAAATCGAGAATGCCAGCATTGTAACGATCGCTATTCGCCAATGCGTCATGTGACTTTTCCTCATCTGGTAGCAGACCCCTTCGGTTCTCGCAGACGGAGATTCACATCAAGTTCGACGATCCCCAATTGGACCTCGGCCCAATAGACTTCCGGGGTCCAATCCCGGTGATATTGCCAGGAGCATTTTATCGGCCTTTCTCATAACGGTGAATGAAATGTCGATGTCAGTGGAGTCCGCCGCCCAGGTGATACGGGAGGCGATGCGCGAAAAGATAAAGCGGCACTCGCACTGGTACCTTTTACAAAGCGGACTGATGATTCTGGCCGGCATTTTCGCCTTGATTTTTCCAGTCTTTTCGTCAGTCGCAGTTGTGGTTTTCCTCGGCTGGCTTTTGATTATCAGCGGCATCGTGCAAGCGATCAGTCTCATGGATGCTCGTTACGTCCCGCATTTCTGGCTTCAGCTTGTATCGGTCGCCTTGTCCGTCGTTGTGGGTATCCTTTTCTTGCGCAATCCGGGCGCAGGTCTGCTCACTCTCACTCTTCTCCTGATCGTGTTTTTCATGGTTGAGGGCATTTCCAAGGTGATTTTCTCACTGACGATACGGCCATTTCCGAACTGGGGATGGGTCTTTGGCAGTGGAATAGTCGGAATTCTGCTGGCGTTTTATCTTTGGGCAAATACACCGGTGACAGCCATATGGGTTCTTGGCGTGCTACTCGGTATCGAGCTGATCTGCGAAGGCGCGGCGCTCGGTCGTCTGGCATGGCAGGCGCGGAACACATAAGCACGCGAAATGGTTCGCAATTGATGGCCCCTGCGACGGATCCGTCCATGAGACGATCACTGCACGCCCTGCAGAATTTCTTTTGAGCATCTGACCCTCGCGGGCTAGACTCACAACAGACTACACACTCGCCACATAGCTATGGCCGCAAAAACACACACCCCATCAACGACGATCGCATTCCCTATTCTGGCGATCGCATTTGTATTTTTGGCGCCCGTCATCGGTTTCGACGCCGGTGCGCAACCGCCAACACCGTTCTCGCTCTCACTTTCCGCAGCAATGGTCGTCATCATGTTCGGCGCCGTTTTTGCGGCCGTCCATCATGCCGACGTTATTGCACATCGCGTCGGAGAACCATTCGGCACGCTTATTCTCACATTGGCAGTCACGATTATCGAGGTCGCCCTTATCGAGTCGATCGTGCTGACGCCGGGAAGTTCGCCCGCACTCGCCCGCGACACTGTGTTTGCCGTCATTATGGTCGTATGCAATGGCCTGGTCGGCCTGTGCATTCTCTGGGGTGGGTTGCGTCATCACGAGCAGGAATTTCAAACCTCCGGCACCAGCGTCTATATCAGCGTCCTCGCAGCACTTTCAGTTCTTACGCTCGTGCTTCCCAACTATACGGCCACGGCAATTGGACCCTACTTTTCAAACGCACAGCTGGTCTTTGTCAGCATCGTCACCGCCGTTCTCTATGTCGCATTTCTGTTTATCCAGACATATCGACACACGGATTATTTTCGCGCCGATTCTGATTCTGTACCCGGCGAAGACCACGTTTATCCATCCAACAAGGCGGTCGCGGTCAGCGTCACAATGCTCCTGGTGGCGCTATGCGGCGTTATCCTGATTGCGAAAAAATTCGCGATCATTTTGGAGATTGGCCTTTCCATTGTTGACGCCCCGCCAGCCGTTGCCGGCATCATCATTGCCATCGTGGTCCTGGCGCCAGAAAGCATAACGGCCGTGCGTGCAGCCCAGCGCAATGAGCTGCAGAAGAGCCTCAACCTCGCCCTGGGATCCTCGCTCGCAACGATCGGGCTGACGATCCCGGCGGTCGCGATCACCAATGTTTTTATTGGCAAGCAGATTGAAATCGGCCTTTCGGGGCGCGACACGCTGCTTCTGGCGCTTACACTCTTTCTGAGTCTGCTCACATTCGGGTCGGGCCGGACCAATATTCTGGCTGGACTTGTTCACCTTGTTGTTTTTGCGACTTTTCTTTTTCTGGTCTTTATTCCCTGATTTGCGGTCCGGATTGGACGGCGGGTTTGGAAATATCTGAGAAGCGTGAAACAGGCGGCGGCGGCAGCGACGTGCTTGAAAGTATGACCGCTCAAAATGGACCCGACCGAATAAATCGCCTCGTCATAGAACTCGAACAGCTTCGCAAGGGCGAACCACGCCGCGGCGACGAGCCAATAGGATGTGCCGGTATATTTCGGCGGAAAAAATAGGAAGAGCAGCGGCAGCAACAGGCACGGGAAGAACTGCACCCAGCCGTAGAGCCGCAGGTCCCCAGTCCAGCGCCACAGATATAGGCTGAACACGCCGGTCGCAATGAGTGGCCACAACAGAATGGCTCCCGCTTTTGCATCCACCCGCTCTTCGATTCCAATCGCAAGGATGGCCATGAAGCTCACCGCCATCGGCAACCTGTCCCAGAACAGCGTGCTGTCATCGGGGTCGAGGTGGTAATACGCTGACCCAAAACCGGTCAGCAGAATGCCCAGAAAAAGGATAACGATCGCCGGACCGCGGCGAAGCGGCCATAACCCCACGGCCCCGATGACGATAAAAGGAGTATTCGAAACAACATTCCAAAAATGCGGTATTCTGAGGAGCGTCCGTTGATCGGCAAAATCGTGGTAGTTTTGATCCTGCGGAATCGGCGGCAGCAATAGCAGGCCGAACAAAGACGCAATCATCAAAACAAGAACAGCGATGACGCGGTGACTATTTTTCACGCGGCCGAGTAACATTTGGATAGGATAGCAAATGCCAGCGGTTCGAGTCAGAAATCATTTCAGGTTTTGGGTGCGCGGCCATCACAAAACAACTTTCGGCTACAAATACAGAGCTCCTGCAGCTCAACGTGCGATCTTCGGCAGTGAAGCACGAATGCGCTCCGAGAAATCGGGTGCGCCATCGGCTGCCAGAGCGACCTCGTTGATCAGGGAGCGCCGCTTCAGTTCATCGAACTCTAGCGTCGTGTTGACCCGACCCGAATGATAGAGATAGCTGTCGATCAGACCGTTGAGCAGGTGACGAATGTCAAACCTGCCGGCTCTACCGGCCGCATTCGCGTAACGTATGATGTTGATCGTACAGCTGTTGCTCAGCAGGTGATAGTACTCCGGCCGATCGGCGAGTTCGTTGATCCGTTCCAGGTAGATCATGAACAGCCGTCGTACAGCATCGGGCGATGAGTTGAGGTGATACAGATACACCGTCTCTTTGCGATAATTTGTACGTACGCGCACAAGGTCACGTTCCTCGCCTACCACGTAAATCAACTCGAACTGCTTGAAGAGCGAAGCGACAGGATCAAAGCCTTCTCCCATTTCCGGCCGCGTCTCGATGGAGATACTCAACGGCGGAGCGTTGTCGAAGATGAAGCTCAGGAACGTGTGTGCAACCGGCACTTCGCTCCAATAGGAGACGAAAAAATCGAGGCCGGTCATGTGCGACAACTGTAGGTCGCGCTCCTCATAGTGAGCCGTGAAATCATTCCGGCCCCAGTATTCGAAATTTCGCACACCGGTAATGTGCACGCGGTCGCCATCGATTGTCGCCCGTGGCATCACCGCGACTTCCGGGCGCCAGGGCCGATCGTGCGAGGGCGGAATAGATATCCACCAGGCGACCACGCCCAGAAACAATACGATGAAAAGGAGAGGCGCACGCGGCCCGCGCGATATCCAAAGCAGCCATATCGCAAGTGCTGCAAAGGACATCGCCAATGCAAGACGCAATCCAGCGAGCGGCAGGTTCGAATAGTAGATGGCCAGGACCGCCCATGTAATGAGCAGGACCCGGCACAGAAACCATATTCCCCTGATCAGCCAACTGAGAGATCTGGACAGGAAGCCGCGCCTCAACCTCGGGGTACCTCCTACTCGAACCAGGCCTTCGCAAAGGAGTCCATCGAAACCAGGCCGAATGCCGGCGCCGTGAAATCCACGATTGAGATGCAGGTTTTAACGGCCCAGGTCAGGTTCCTGCGATAAAGCTTAGATATTTTTGCCACCATTCATTGCGGGAATGAAGCGACAGCGCACCGGTCACGACAACGGCGGTGAGCAGAAATAATGTGATAGCGTACTTCATCCATTGTCGCGAGGACCTGCGCACCTGAGTTCGTCCTGGATCTGGCTCGGTCACCTGCAGTCTCCCAAAACGTGAGCAAGAAACTATCCGCGATTGCCTGGGAAATACGATTGCCCCAAAGGCCAACGACACTCTATCTGCCTCTTGATATGATGGTGTTGTAACCGTCAGGGACACTTAGTCTACAAATGCTGCAGGTATTTCGAAAAGCCTTGAGGCCGTCTGCACACGACAGCCTGGCGCGGGCCTTTTCGCGCCTGGGTCGGCTCGGCTTCTGGATGCAGATTGCGATCGGCGCTATCCCGGTCGTCCTCACTCTCTATGCTTTTGTGTTCGGGTCGCCCCGGCCGGCCGGAACGCGCAGTGGCTTCCCGCTGATTCAATACCTGACAATCGCCAGCCTCCTGGTGCTGGCATTCACCACGGTATGGTTTTATCGATACACGCGCCTTGCGGCGCGGCTTGCCGATCCGGCGCGACGTCCAACGGAGTTTTCGGTCCAACGAACCGTTTGGACCGGCGTCATGGCGAGTACAATCGGCATCGTATTTTCGATGCTGGTGATGTTTTTTGAAGTAGCGCAGCTTCTCATTTATTTTCTTCGCGCGCCTCAGGCGGGCATTCCGGTTGTCCAAACGACAAGTGGCCCGGCGAGCTGGGTCTCTGCCGCTGATATACTGAGTCTCATGGCCCTCCTCCTCACCATGTTCGTTGAGATTGCGGTCCTCGTTATCGGACTTTGGCTTCTGCTTCGCACAACAACAGCGTCCGTTGAGTTTCCTCACATCGCCGGCGAAGAACATTAGGATCTGAGCTTTGCCCATGAAGCAAGATCGCGACGTGCGAACATTGCTTCTACTCTGCACCTTCGTTCTTGTTTTTGCCGGACTGTACTTTGCGCGTGACATCATTGCGCCCGCCACATTTGCGATATTTGTCGTTGCCATCGCATGGCCACTGCAACGCACTCTTCAGAAGACAATTCCCGCGCTGCTCGCGCTCGTCGTTACTATCGTAGTCACGCTGTCAATTATTGCCGTGCTCGTGTTCCTCGTCGTCTGGGGGATCAGCCACGTTGTTGAATGGCTCGTGAATAATACGGACCGCTTTCATGCGCTTTATATGCAAGCGACCGAATGGCTCGATGGGCACGGCGTCTCGATCACCGGCATGATGGCCGACAGTTACAATCCAAGCTGGATGATAGGTGCCATCCGAGAGATCGGCGGAAGAGGTTACCAGTTAATATCCTTCATCGTTATCGCTTTTGCTTTCATCGTGCTGGGACTCCTGGAAGTCGACGTCACGCGAAGAAATATCGAACGTCTGAAAAATACAAACCTTCGACGATTGCTACTGATCTCTGCTGAAGATATTGCCGACAAATTTCAGAAATACATGGTCGTGCGGAGCATCATGAGCATTTTCACCGGCGTGGTTGTCTGGAGCTTCGCGCTGGTTGCCGGTATAGAATTGGCGACGGCATGGGGCGTGATCGCGTTTGTATTCAACTATATTCCCTTCATAGGGCCATTCATCGCGACAATTTTCCCGACGCTCTTCGCTCTTGTTCAGTCGGGGTCATGGGAGCTGAGTTTTGCCGTATTTGCCTGCCTGAATTTCATTCAGTTCCTTACTGGCAGCTATCTTGAGCCCAGAATTGCCGGCGCGGCCCTGTCGATTTCTCCTTTTGTCGTCTTGTTCGCCGTATTTTTCTGGAGCTTCCTCTGGGGAATTTCCGGAGCGTTCATAGGCGCGCCTATTGCGATTGCGGTCCTCGCAATCTGCGCGAAACACGAATCGACGCAATGGATTGCATTGCTTCTGTCAGGACACGACAGGCAGGCGACTGAGACACTCCAGAAAAAATGAGGGGCAGGGATTTTGTCCCGCCCCTCGAGTCATTCCACTCAAACAACCGGTGAAAGACTTCTTTTTCTTCAGGCCTTTCCAACCGGGAGGGCAATGAACCTCACCGCTTCGGCGGTTTTCACCCGCATCAGCACCGCAGTCTTGCCCGCAGTGCGCGCTTCGCTGAGTGCCTTGCGCACGTCGGCTGCGTTTGCAACGCCCTTGCCGCCGACATCCAGAATAACGTCGCCGGTCTTCATACCCCGCTCGGCTGCAGGCCCGTTGGGATCGACTCCAACCACCGCGACACCGTGGTCGCCCGAACCGGCGACTTCCTTGGCAGGCGCGAGGCTGAGCCCGAGGCGTGGGGAGCCCTCGGTCGAGGTATCCGTCTCGGCCTTTGCCTGCTGCTGGTTTGGCATCTTGCCGAGGACAAGGTCGATGGTCTTGACCTCGCCTTTGCGCGCCACCGTCAGTTTGACGCTGGTGCCAGGAGCCATCGTTCCAACCTTGCGGGCGAGATCACGCGAGTCCTTGATCGCCGCGCCGTTCATTGCGGTGATCACATCGCCCGCCGCAATACCGGCTTTCAGCGCCGGGCTGTCGGCTTGCGGCTCGGCGACGATCGCGCCTTCGGCTTTTTTCAGGCCAAGGCTGTCGGCGATTTCCGCCGTGACAGGCTGGATCTGGACGCCCAGCCACGCGCGATCGACGTACCCGTGCTCCTTGAGCTGAGCCACGACGGTTCTTGCAGTATCGGCCGGGATATCAAAGCCGATTCCAACCGAGCCGCCGGACGGTGAGAAGATTGCCGTGTTCACGCCGATCACATTGCCATCCATATTGAAGGCTGGTCCGCCCGAGTTGCCCTTGTTAATGGGCGCGTCGATCTGGATGTAGTCGTCGTAAGGACCGGAGCCGATGTCGCGTCCGCGCGCGGAAACGATGCCGGCTGTGACCGTGCCACCAAGACCAAACGGGTTGCCGACCGCCACGACCCAATCACCGACACGCGGATCGCGGTCGGCGAACTTCACGAAGGGGAAGCTCTTGTCGGATTCAACCTTGATCAGGGCGAGGTCGGTTTTCGAATCAGTCCCGACGACTTTCGCCTTGTAGACAGCGCCGTCGTCCGTCGTAACCTGTACGGTCTTGGCGTGATCGACAACGTGATTATTGGTCACCGCATAGCCATCAGCTGAGATAAAGAAGCCGGAGCCCTCGCCAGTGACGGCTCGCTTATTGTGCGGCATTCCTTGCGGCATTCCTTGCCGCATTCCGGGACGGCCGAACTGCTCGAAGAATTTGTCGAGTCCGCCCGGCATCTGCGGCATTGCATTGTTGTCGCTGCCCTCACCCATGCCGGTTGTTTCCGATTCATCGACCTTGACCCGGACCGAGATCACGGCCGGCTTTACTTTTTCAACCACATCGGCAAATCCGGCAGATCGCTGCGCGCTGTCCGCGTGCGCGGGCGTGGCCAGGGAAACCTGGCCCAATCCATTGAAGCTCGACGGCCCAGCCGCGATCACGGCAACAACAAGCCCGGCGGCCGATGCAAGAAGCGCCAGCCGTCGCGCAGACGAACTCGTGCGCTGCAAAGAGCCACGGAATATTTGATTCATGTCTTCGTTCTCCATCGCGAAATCTCTGAGGTCTCAGAGTGATCGCGCGATAGATAGGCGAGCGCGCATTACGGCAGCCTTTCGCCTCAATTGAATTTTCTTAATGTTCGCGCCCGCACTGCCCATTTTGCGCGATGGCCCTAGGTCCAATTGTCGCAGCAGGCCTAAAGCGCGATTCTCATGCACCCCTGACTCACCAAGGGCCAATGGAACAAGTAGCCACACCTTCCGGAGGTACAGCGATGTCTAGGCTCATGAAGGCTTTCGCAACTGTCGCGCTGATCTTCAGTCTCATCGCCATCACGCCCGTTAGCGCCGAAGCGCGTTGGGGCGGCGGGTGGCATGGAGGCGGGTGGCATGGAGGTGGCTGGCGTGGCGGCGGCTGGGGTGGCTGGCGCGGCGGCGGCTGGCGCGGCGGCGGATGGGGTTGGGGCCCGGCATTCGCCGTGGGCTTCGCTCCCGCGTTTGCCTGGGGCGTCGGACCCGGCTGGGGCTGGGGTCCGGGTTGGGGGAATCCCTACTGGAATGCGGGCGGGCCGCGCTGCGGCTGGGTGCCTGTTCGCGTCTGGCGATTCGGGCGTCCGGTGGTGCGTTCCGTCTGGCGCTGCTGGTGATCCTGGGCTAACCGCCCGGACGCTGCTCTTGCGACGCGGTCTGCGCACGCCGGCGGTCCGCGTCGGATAGAAGCCAATAGAGCCCTCCCAGCGCCAGGAGTAATCCGCCAAAGCCGAGTAACGCCTGGACGTCGAGAGTAGCGAAATCCTGAAGCATGAGCTTGCGGGCGACCACAAGCACGCCAATCAAAACGACAATGCGCGTTTGGATGGCGCCCGCCCGTTCGGTCAAAGCGACATAGATCGAATGATTGAATTCCAGCAGGATGACGATGGTCAGAATTTGTCCAAACGTGTCCTGCAAAGCCTCCTTCTCAAGAAAAGAGTGGCTCACCCATATGTCGGAAGCAAGATCGATGGTTGCCAAGATCGTCGCATAGACGGCAATGACTCCGACAAGGAACATGATGCAGAGGAGCGTGATGCGCTCGAAGTGAACATAGGTCAATTGCTGCAGCCATTCCCGCTTTTGAATAGGTCCGCGCGCCATCTGAAATTTCCCACCTAACGCAAAGATATTTGTATGCCATTCAGGTCGACGGACGGTTTAACCCCTCCGCGTCCGCGCAATTCCAGAACGACGCCCTGCCAGTTCTGCAATCGCACAACTTTTGCTCCACTGCCGCTCGCCGCGCTGGTGATGGCAGCCGAATAGATACCGTGGATGCTCGCCGCGGTTCGCATGTTATAGGCTCGTCCGAATAGGTCCACGCGCGCAGCGCCAAACGGGCCGACGCTGACACCGCCGACGCGCAACGGATAACGCTTCCCCTGGAAATGCAAAGTGCCGCTACCGCCGCCGACGACGAAGCCCGCCCTACTGATAATGATACGGACTGAACCGGTTGCCGCATAAGTTGGCGCTGAAGCTCCCGCCAACGTTGCCACAACCATTAGAACAGCCACACCGAACTTCACGGAACGACACGATCCAAACACATTTGCCTCCTGATCCCAGTTTGTCCTGGCGGACGCGAGACTATTTGTCATCCACGTCAGCGAAGACCGGCCCCTTGCAAAAGGCCCGGCTGGCTGCGTGGCATCCGTATATTCGCGTATGCAAAAGCGATTGCGGGCTCAGAAGATTGAATAGGCCACAATTGCCCCCGAGTCCGTTGACTATATCGACGGCAACGTGCCGGCATATTGGGCCGAGGTCCAATTCAGGGGGGCTTCGAATTTCAAATTTAGATTTGATCTCGTAGACGCTACTTTTTTTCGTTTCGTCCGAATTGGCAACGGCTTGCGCGATGGGACTGAGGTCCAATATCTGCGACCGCTGGTGCTGCGTTAGTCTCTTTTGCAGCATATCGACCTGGATACCTCGAATATCCATTTATCGAGGCGGCAGTTCTGTCGCCGAATTTGTCCATCAAAAGGGATGTGTTGGACCATGCCTATGTGCATTGACCATGCGAAGGCAAGAGCTCGCGAATTGCTGACTGTCGCGGCCGCATTCACGTTGCTGGCAGCCCTTTCCGATTGCTCGCCACAAACAGAAACCTCAGCGCCGGAACCTCGTCCGGTTCGTACCGCGACTGTCGAGAAACGCGAAGTCGGCGTGCCTGTTACCCTGACCGGACGCATCGAAGCGGAGGATGAAGTAGCGCTCGCTTTCCGGATCTCGGGTCGCGTACTTGAGAACAACAGGAAGCTCGGAGATCGGCTCGAGGCTGGACAAGTGGTCGCGCGGCTGGAATCGCAGAACGAGCGCAATGCCTTGCGGGCCGCGCAAGCCAATCTCGTTGCTTCCCAGGGTCAGTTGACACAGGCGCGCAATCATTTCGAACGCCAGGACACCCTGCTCAAACAGGGCTGGACCACGCAAGCCAATCATGACCAGGCCAAGCAGGCGCTGCAAACCGCGACGTCGCAAGTCGACGCCGCCGAAGCACAAGCGAAAACCGCTTATGACGGGGTGGATTTCACCGAGCTCAAAGCGGATGCGCCCGGTGTCGTAACTGCCGTCGGCCCCGGCGCGGGCGAGGTTGTGCAGGCCGGGCAGATGATCATCAGGGTAGCCCGCCAAAGCGGACGCGATGCAGTCTTTGACGTCCCCGCACAAGTCATCCGCTCAGCTCCCAGCGATCCGCGGATTACGGTGAACCTTACCGACGACCCGACCGTTACGGCGACCGGTCGCGTGCGCGAAGTTGCACAGCAGGCCGATCCGGTGACGCGAACCTTTGCGGTCAAGGTCGGTTTGAACAATCCGCCACCTGCAATGCGCCTCGGCGCGACCGTGACGGGACGCATGGAGACTGATTCCGGCCCTGTCATCGACATCCCTGCAACGGCACTCACCAAATTCAACAGTCAGCCTGCCGTCTGGATTGTCGATCCGTCGAACCGCACCGTTTCAATTCGCAATATCGACGTGTTGCGTTACGACCCGGCAAGGGTTGCGGTCTCCGGCGGACTTACGACCGGCGACGTGGTCGTCACCGCGGGCGTACAAGCCTTGCACCCGGGTCAGAAAGTCCGTCTGCTCGGGTCGGAGCCGTAGTATGGGCTTCAACCTCTCGGAATGGGCGCTCAAGAACCGATCGCTGACCGTCTACCTCATGGTCATCGCCGTGCTCGCGGGCCTTTTCGCCTTTGTCAGGCTCGGGCGCAACGAAGACCCGGCGTTCGTCATCAAGACGATGGTGGTGCAGGCCGCGTGGCCGGGCGCCAGCGTCGACGACATGCTCAAGCAGGTCACCGAGCGACTCGAACGCACATTGCAGGAAACGCCAAAGCTCGATTTTTTGCGCAGCTTCACACGCGCCGGCGTAACCACGATCTTGGTCAATCTCCAGGACAACACCCGCGCCAGGGAAATTCCGGACATCTGGTATCATGTCCGCAAGAGCATCGGCGATATGCGTCACACCTTACCGGCGGGCGTCGTCGGTCCGGGCTTCAATGATGAGTTCGGCGACACATTCGGGATCATCTATGGCTTCACCGCCGACGGTTTTACGCATCGCGAACTTCGCGATTACGTCGAAGGCGTGCGCTCGAAGCTGCTTCACGTACGCGATGTTTCGAAGATTGAAATTCTGGGCGCGCAAGATGAGAAGATCTTTGTCGAATTCTCGATTGAAGAACTCGCCCAGCTTGGCGTTGACCGTTCTGCCCTGATCGCGGCACTGCAGGCGCAGAACGTCGTGCAGCCGGCCGGCACGATACAAACCGGCAACGAAACACTGTCGCTGCGCGTGTCGGGAGCGTTCCGGTCCGAGCAGGACGTAGCGAACGTCAATTTTGCGGTCGGCGGGCGCATGTTGCGCCTGAGCGATATCGCGCGGGTCAGACGCGGTTTTGCTGATCCTCCTCAGCCGCTGTTTCGCGTCAACGGACAGCCAGCCATTGGCCTTGCCATTGCCATGCGCGAGGGAGGCGACATCCTGGCTCTGGGAAAGAATATCCAGCGCGCAGTCGCCGAGGCCACCACGGATTTGCCGATCGGCATAGAAGCGAAACTCGTGGCCGACCAGGCCGCAACGGTCGATAGCGCCATTTCCGAGTTCATGACGTCGCTGTGGCAGTCGGTCTCGATCATTCTCGTGGCGAGCTTCGTCAGCCTCGGAATCCGCCCCGGTCTGGTGATCGCAACTGCCATCCCCCTGACGCTCGTCGTGGTCTTTTCCGTCATGCAAATGACGGGCATCGATATGCAGCGCATCTCGCTGGGCGCGCTCATCATCGCGCTCGCTCTGATGGTCGACGATGCCATGACGACCACCGATGCCATGCTGACCCGGCTGGCGCTGGGCGACGACAAGGTGGAGGCCGCGACATTCGCCTTTCGCACCTACGCCTTCGCGATGCTTGCCGGCACGCTGGTAACGATCGCAGGTTTCGTCCCCGTCGGTTTCGCAGCCAGCGGCGCAGGCGAATATACTTTCTCGCTCTTTGCCGTCGTCACCATCGCGCTGATCGCATCCTGGTTCGTCGCCGTTCTGTTCGCCCCTCTGCTGGGGGTGGCCATTCTGAAGCCGCCAAAGGCGGCACAGTCGTCGGACCCCGGCTGGGTTTTTCGAACCTACCGGACGTTCCTCACTTGGGCGCTGCGGGCAAAATGGCTGACGCTTGCCTTTTCGATCGCGATGTTTGTCGCATCCATATTCGCGCTACGGCTCATTCCCAATCAGTTCTTCCCGTCATCAGACCGGCCTGAACTGCTCGTGGATATGACGCTGCCGCAAAATGCGTCGATCTTTGCAAGCGAAACCATAGCGCGTCGTCTCGACGACGTCCTTAAGGACGACCCTGACGTCGCGCGCTGGAGCACCAATGTTGGCCGCGGCGCCATCCGGTTTTACCTGCCGCTGAACGTCCAGCTGCCGAACAATTTCTTCAGCCAGGCTGTCGTCGTCGCCAAGGACGTTCACGCGCGCGACCGGCTCAGAGACAAGCTCGAGAAGGTGCTGGCTAATGAATTCCCCAGCCTGACCAGCCGCGTGTCCACGCTGGAACTCGGCCCACCGGTCGGATGGCCGGTGCAGTATCGCGTCAGCGGTCCGGAGATCGGGCAGGTGCGAGACACCGCCCTGAAACTGGCCAGGGTCGTCGCAACGAACCCGCAGGTCGTACACGTCAATTTTGACTGGTTCGAACCGGCCCGGCAGGTGCGGATCCGGATCGACCAGAACGAGGCGCGCCTGCTTGGGTTGAGCTCGCAGGCGCTCGCGGGCGTGCTCAATACGGTCATCTCGGGTAGCGCCATCACCCAGGTTCGCGATGACATCTATCTGGTCGACGTCGTCATGCGCGCGACCGACGAGCAGCGCGTCTCGCTGGACACGCTGCGTTCCATCCAGGTTCCGCTGCCAAACGGGCGGACAGTTCCGCTCAGCCAATTTGCAACTTTCTCATATGACCAGGAGCAGCCTTTGGTCTGGCGTCGCGACCGGATCCCGACGTTGACGGTACAGGCCGACGTCAGACCGGGCGTCCTCCCGGAAACGGTGATCGAAGCGTTGGCGCCGTCAGTCGGGGAGCTGTCGAAGACCCTGTCGCGGCCTTATCAGATCGCCGTAGGCGGAGTCGTGGAGGACAGCGCGAAGGCGCAGGCCTCGGTGATCGCCGTCGTGCCGGCGATGCTGCTGATAATGTTTACCGTCCTGATGGTGCAGCTGCGAAGTTTCTCGCGTCTCTTCATCGTCCTCAGCGTTGGGCCGCTGGGACTGATCGGCGTCGTCGCGGCGCTCTTGTTGTCCGGAAAACCACTCGGGTTCGTCGCCATCCTCGGTATTTTGGCACTGCTCGGAATGATCACCAAAAACGCCGTGATCCTGATCGGACAAATCGAAGCCGAACAAAGTTCGGGCAAAAATGTATGGCAAGCGACTGTTGACGCAAGCAGCACCCGCTTCCGGCCGATCATGCTGACAGCGGTTTCAACAGTTCTAGGCATGATCCCGATCGCCCCGACGGTTTTTTGGGGACCGATGGCCTTCGCGATCATGGGAGGCCTCATGGTTGGGACAATTCTGACGTTGGTGTTCTTGCCGACGTTGTACGTGACTTGGTTCGGGGGAAACGAATCCCCTTCCGATCAAAAGCCGGCGACCGTCAGTTGACTCAAGCTCGCCCGCTTTATCGGCCAATGCCGAATTTGGATTGCGAGGTGCTATGGCTACCAAGGAAAAAATGAAACCCGACAGTGGCGAAGTGCTCGTCGATCTTGCGCTCCAGGGGGGCGGATCTCACGGCGCGTTTACTTGGGGTGTGCTGGACCGTCTCCTGGAGGAGCCGTGGCTGCGCATCGATGGAATTTCGGGAACGTCCGCCGGAGCGATGAATGGCGCCGTGCTGGTCGCCGGGTATACAGCGGGCGGCCCCGAAGGGGCCAAGACCGCTCTTGATACGTTCTGGAAAAGCGTTTCGCACTCCGCACGATTCAGTCCCCTCCGGCGAAGCCCGTTGGATATTCTGCTGGGCCGGTGGACATTGGATACGTCACCCTTTTACCTGGCCTTTGACCTCGCGAGTCGCGTGTTCTCGCCTTACGATTTTGGCCAGCAAGGCGCCAATCCTCTACGCGACATTCTCGCCGAGTGTGTCGACTTTGGTCAGGTCGCGCGCGCCCCGATCCGGTTGTTTGTAACTGCTACCAATGTTCGAACGGGCCGCGGCCGCGTGTTCCGCAACGCGGACATTACGCCTGAGGTGCTGCTCGCTTCTGCCTGCCTGCCGACAGTGTTCCAGGCGATCGAAATTGAAGGCGAGCCCTATTGGGATGGCGGCTACACCGGTAATCCGACAATTACCCCGCTCATCCGCGAGTGCAAATCGCAAGACACGCTCCTTGTCGCGGTTAATCCCGTTGAACGCCCAGGGACGCCCCGTTCTGCGCGCGACATCCTCGATCGGTTGAACGAGGTCTCATTCAACTCCGCACTATTGAAGGAGCTGCGAATGATCGCACTGTTGCGGAAAGTCGCGGATCCGGGAAGCAGTGAGGGAGCACAGTGGGCTCACATGCGGATCCATCTTATTGCAAGTCCAGTCCTTGCCACGCTTGGAGCCTCTTCCAAATTGAATGCCGAGTGGGATTTTCTATGCATGTTGCGCGACGAAGGCCGGCGTTCCGCGGAGGGCTTTCTGGAGGCCAGTCGGCAGAATATCGGCAAGCGTTCCTCAATCGACCTGGACGTCCTACTTGAGCAGGTTTGATGCTATGGGCCTCGTTGGAATTCTCGTTTCCCTCGGCTTACTGATTTGGCTCTCTTTTCGCGGCTGGAGCGTGCTCCTCCTCGCGCCGGCCGTAGCGATCCTCGCTGCGGCGCTCGCGGGCGAACCCCTGCTCGCCCACTGGACGCAGACCTTCATGGGCAGCGCCGCAGGATTTATCGCCCAATTCTTCCCGATATTTATCCTCGGCGCGTTGTTCGGGAAGCTCATGGATGACAGCGGGTCCGTGCAGACCATTGCCAACTTCATGAGCACCAAGCTCGGACATCAGCGTGCAATCCTCGCCGTCGTGCTTGCGGGAGCGCTGGTCACCTACGGCGGCGTAAGCCTTTTCGTGGCTTTCTTTGTCCTGGCGCCCATGGCACGAGAATTATTTCGGGCAGCAGACATCCCGCAGCGACTGATGCCCGCAGCAATTGCTCTTGGGACGTCGACATTCACCATGTCGGCAATGCCCGGAACGCCCGCGATTCAGAACACGATTCCGATGCCCTTTTTCGGAACCACACCGTTTGCAGCGCCTGGATTGGGAATCATCGCGTCGGCAATTATGTTGGCGTTCGGATTGTGGTGGCTTGGTCGCGCTGAATCCTCGGCACGCAAGGCGGGCGAGGGTTTTGGTGGAGAGACCGATGTCGCCGCCAAGGCGGTCGCCGACGACGAGTTCATTCGCGAACGCGCAACAGCCGCGCATGAGTTCGATCCCGCAGAGATATCTCATGGAAAGCGCAGCGATGCGGCGCCATCGGTTGGCATCGCAATGCTTCCGCTTTTAGTCGTCGTGGGCGTCAACTTGCTGATGTCATTCCTGATCCTGCCACGTCTTGATTTTTCATTCCTGGCTGAAGAGCGCTGGGGCAGCACGTCGCTTGCGGGCGTCGCTGGCGTCTGGTCCGTTGCCGTTGCGCTCGCTACCGCCAGCGCCACACTCATCATCTTCAACTGGCGGCGTCTCACCGCTCTGCGGGCCAGCATGGATGCGGGCGCCAATGCCTCGGTGCTGCCCATTTTCGCCGTGGCGAGCCTGGTCGGGTTTGGCGCTGTTGTTGCCGCGCTGCCGGCCTTTGCGATGGTGCGTGATTGGGTTCTTTCGATCTCGGGTGGGCCCCTCGTCTCTCTTGCCATAGCAACGAACGTTCTTGCCGCTCTAACCGGTTCGGCTTCCGGCGGCTTGACGATCGCGCTTGATGCGCTGGGGTCAACCTACTTGCAACTGGCGCACGACACCGGCATCGACCCGGCGCTCATGCATCGTATCGCCGTCATCGGCTCCGGCACGCTCGACAGCCTGCCGCACAATGGCGCCGTCGTGACGCTGCTTGCTGTCTGTGGATCGACGCATCGCAAGAGTTACTTCGACATTGTGATGGCAAACATCGCC
>DASYSQ010000156.1:0-16964 GCA_036003145.1 Pseudolabrys sp. | reverse complement strand
CGCGCGCCTTTTGATAATAGGACAGATCGAGATATTTCTCGGGCTCCCCAGGCGTACCGCCCTCATACTGCGCGCGCAGCTTGAGTACGTTCTTGACGCCCGCCATGTCGATGGCACCGTCAGGACTGAAATCGTTCTTGGTGTTGTCATAGGCCAGGCTTGCGATGTCCGCCGGCAATTTCAGCCTTTCCGCCAGCAGCGCTATGGCTTCATCCTTGTTCTTCGGATCGAAACTCCAGCGCCTTCCCTCAATGTAGGCTTCTATATATTTGATCAACACATCAGTATTTGCGTTGCCCCATTGGCGCAACACGAACGCGGACGTTCCCTGGTAGGCGCCGAGCGCTGCAGCCGCGGTTCCCATATCCTTGAGTCCCGCCTTCTCGGCACGAACCGAAAATGGCGGATTGAGCATTGCGGCAACCATGGCCTTGTCTTTGGTCATCGCGTCCAGGCGAAAACCCGTGCCACCTACCGATTTGACCTCGTAGTCGCCCTTGTTGAGGCCGTTCTGCCGCAGCATTTCGTAGAGTTGGAAGGCATAGGCTGTATTGACCGCATCGACGATAACCGTCTTGCCTTTGATATCGGCCAGCGACTGGATGTCCGGCTGAACGATGAGGTGATTGAAGCTGTTGTCTCCCCCGGACACGACGGCGATGTCGACGTTCGCCTTATCCTTGAGTGCGAAGGCGTTGTCGATTGCCGAGTGCGCGATCTGGTAGCGGCCTTCCGCCAGCCCGTTACGCAGTTCGTCCGAATTGGGCGTGAACTTGATGTCGACGTCGAGGCCACGCTTTGAGTAGAAGCCCTTCGCCTGCGCCGCGAACATGGGCAGGTTCTGTACGCCAGGGAAAACAATCACCGTAAGCTTGCTGCCTTCAGCGCGCACATCCTGCGACGCTGCGGCGACAAAAAGGATTGCCGCAATCGCGGCCAGCAGACGCTTCATCATTTTTTCCTCCCGGCTTCTTACTGTCTTCGTATGATCATAACACCGGCTCGGCGGCGGCATTCCGCCGGCCGAACGCTGCTTCCATCTCGCGTCGCACCTTCACCGCCGTATCATCGGGATCATAGACGACGTCTGACCAGCGAAGCGGTTGGCCTTCGGCGATATCGCGCTTGAGCTTGACGTTGTGAGCGAGCCCCAACGGCAGCAACTCACGTTCGAGCGAAGTATCCGCCGGCGTCTGCTTGCCCCAGACGCAAAAGCCACCCTCCCCGTCCAGCATTTCACCGGCTTTCAGATCGCGTTTGGCGGTCGCCACCACATCGGAACGAAAGCCAGTGGGCGCGCCGGTCGGCTCGTTGCGGAGCGTCGCACTGGCGACTGAAATGCCAAGCTCAAGTCCGATCATGTGAATTGGCCGGTAAAGTGCGGCGTATTTGCCGGTCTTGTCCGGCAACATGGCGTACTCCTTGAAACAGCGGCGCGCATAGTCGGTGTCACCTTCGAACACCACGTAAGTGCCGAGCGCAAGGTGATGCGGAACGTCGCGGCCGCCCCGGTAGACGGACGAGGTCACCTCGGTGACTCCTGCCTTTTCCAGGGTACCGCCGTCGCTCTTTGGCTTGCAGACTTCGGCGAGTTCGAAACGAGTCGTCGGCGGGAACCCGAGACCACCTGTCTGCGGCACCAATCCGGTCGCATTGCAGACGGCTGTCATCTCGATTCCGGACTTGCTGCCATCCACGAATGAATTGAACATCTTCGGGTTGATCGACTTGCGGTCGGAGATGTTCAGGTATTTGTCGAGAATATCCCAGACATTGTCGGGATTGGACTTGTGATAATGCGGCTCGTAGCGTGTGCCCTTGCCGGCGCAAATCACCTTGAAGCCGGCGGCGCGTGCCCAGTCGACATGCTCGCAAATCAGCGCCGGCTGGTCGCCCCAGGCAAGTGAGTAAACGACGCCTGCGGCCTTGGCGCGGCGCGCAAGCAGTGGACCTGCCACTGCATCGGCTTCGACGTTCACCATCACGATGTGCTTGCCGTGAGCGATCGTGCCAAGTGCGTGATGGATACCTGCGCCGGGCACGCCGGTCGCTTCCACAATAACCTCGATGCGCGGGTCAGCAATGAGCGCGTCCGCGTTATCGGTGACGAGTGTCGTGCGCTTCTGGTGCGCGTCCGCAAGCGAGCCGGCGGCATAGACTTCATCCGGCCAGCCCGCATTTCTGAGCTGGCTGCGTGCACGTGCAACATCGAGATCGGCGACGCCGACGAGATGCATGCCGCGCGTCAGCCGGACCTGCGCCATAAACATGGTGCCAAACTTGCCCGCCCCGATAAGTCCGACAGTGACCGGCCGTCCGGCAGCCTCGCGTTCCAGCAGTTTCGCATGGAGGTTCATGCACGAAACGGAAACACAGCCCCGGCGGCGACACAAGCTCCGCTTGCCGGTTCGAAAGGGGCTATTGGCAGAAGGCGCGGGAGACGAAGGTCTCCGTGGTGCACTCGGGGCCGGTCGAACGCCCCGACATATAGACTTTGGCCGGACAGACGTCTGCCGTCGTCATGTCGACGCTCTTTCCGGACTCGAAGCCTTTTGCCTTGCACATTATGTTGGCGGCAGAGACACAGTCGGGAGCACCATTGGCCGTCAGCTGGCATGTCTCATGGCCGCTCACTGCACGGGCCGACGGAATGCGCGCGATAGCGCCCGCTGCATCTTTGGCGCCCTCGACTGTCGTTTTGGCCGCGTTGCCCGCGGCACTGTTGAAGCCATCGACCCTCTTGCGTGCATCCTCAAATGATGAATTGACAGTCGCGGTCTGCTCCCTGAACCAGCGGCTGACCCCCGCGAGAAAACCCTCGCTCTCGCGACTATTTTGAGCAGGCGTCGCCTGGTCTTGCGCGGCTGCCAATGCCGACATGAGCATCAACCCCGCCGCAAAAAAGAATACGAACGCGGACGGCCTCGCCAATTGAATTTGACGAATTCGCATAGCCCGTTTGAAGCCCATGGCCGGTCAAAACCATATCCGGCAAGCCGATGATGACTTGCCTCGCTTTTCGATCAACCTTTAAGGCCGACCGGTGTCGAAATTGAGGAGCACTTTAAATCAAATATAGCGTGGCTACGATACCGATGACGATCATTGCGGCACCGATCGTAACCCACAGGCCTAATCGCTTTTCAATAATATGTCGCGCACGGTCGCCATAGCGGTGCAGCAGAAACGCCAGCAGGAAAAATCGGGCGCCGCGCGTGATAATGGAAAATAACAGAAAGAGCCCAAGGTTGTAGCCGGCAAATCCGGACGTAATCGTCACGATCTTGTAGGGGATCGGCGTAAGGCCCTTTAAAAGGATGATCCATGCGCCCCAATGCGCATAGGCCTCACGAAAGGCATCAACCTTGTCGCCATAGCCATACAGACTGATGAGCCAGGCGCCCACAGAATCGTAAAGCAGCGCGCCGATGCTGTAGCCAAGCAGACCTCCGGCGACTGACGTGACCGTGCACCAGGCCGCCATCACGTAGGCGCGCTCCGGACGCGCGAGCGCCATTGGAATCAGCATGATGTCCGGCGGGACCGGAAAGAACGAGCTCTCAGCAAATGAGACAGCACCCATGGTCCACAGGGCATGTGGCTTATGGGCAGCGGCCAGGCACCAGTCATAAAGGCGGCGCAGCAAAGTGCGCGGCTCTGCAGCCTCAGCGGTCATAGAAGTACTCGTGAGGAAAATTGTGACGGATCAGCGGCGTTTGCGAATGCGCCGGGTTTCCAGCGTCACCACTTTACGTCGTGCCGCGCCGCGTGCCAAATCTTTTGGCACTTTTTCAGCGATACCAAACATCAGCTCGCGCCGGCGCATCTCGGCCCAGACCTGTTCGGGACGCACACCGGCGTGCACCCAAAGCACCACGAGATTGTAAAGCAGGTCGGCGCTTTCCCTTACCACCGCCTCGGGCTGACCGTGCATCGCATCGATGACGACCTCGACCGCCTCTTCAGCGAGCTTCTTGGCCATCTTCGCGCGACCGGCGCGCAATAACCGGGCCGTTCGCGATTTTTCCGGATCACTGCCGCGAACGGCAATCACCGCGTCATAAAGTCGAGCGACCGAATCAGTCATACCGTCCACAATATCCGATCTGCGCGCAAAACCGGTTAACGCATGTGATACCCGCCGATAAGCACGGGTACTTCAGTGCCGCCACGGTTATTGGTGGATTAACAGGGGAATTGGGTCCAAAAAGGGGCGTTTCTGCCGCAAAACTCGACGGAGCCTCGCTGCGCGAGCCTCGCGCTACTCGTCTTCGGACAGCAGCGTGGCGTTGCCGCCTGACGCAGCAGTATTCACGGTCACGACCTGTTCGATTGCGAAGCGACCCAGGTAGTGAGGCCCGCCGGCCTTTGGCCCCGTGCCGGACAGGCTACCGCCGCCAAACGGCTGCGAACCAACGACCGCACCAATCATGCTGCGATTCACATAGACGTTGCCGTGGGGCAGCCGTTTCGCGATGCGCGCGACCGTGGACTCGATGCGCGAATGGATACCAAGTGTCAGCGCAGTGCCGTTCGCCGCGACGTCATCGAGGAGATGATCCAGCTCGTCGGCGCGCCAGCGGACGACATGCAGCACGGGACCGAATACTTCGTCCTTGAGCTCGCGCGCACTGCCGAGCTCGACAATGACAGGCGCAACATAGGTGCCCTCTTTCGGGACATCCCCTTCAAACCGGAACAGGACTGCGCCGCGCGATTCCATCGCTGCAACCCAATGGTCGAGCTTGTCCTTTGCATCGGCATCGATAACCGGGCCGATGTGAGTTGACGGATCACGCGGATCGCCAAGTTTGAGCTCGCGCGCGGCACCTGCGACCATATCGAGCACCCGGTCGGCCACGTCATCCTGCACGCAAAGCAATCGTAACGCCGAACATCTCTGGCCGGCCGAACGGAAGGCGGACGTAACGACGTCGTCGGTTACCTGTTCAGGCAGGGCGGTCGCGTCGACGATCATAGCGTTGATGCCGCCGGTTTCCGCAATCAACGGAGGGATGGGACCATCCTTCGCGGCGAGCGCGCGATTGATCACCCGTGCAACTTCTGTGGATCCGGTGAAGGCAACGCCGGCGACACGGCGATCTGCCGTGAGCATGGCGCCGATCCTGCCGTCACCCGGCACCAGATGAAGCGACTCCACCGGCACGCCGGCGGTATGGAAAAGCTTCACCACCTCGAAGGCAATGAGCGGCGTCTGCTCGGCAGGCTTTGCGACAACGCAATTGCCCGCGGCAAGTGCCCCCGCGACCTGGCCGCTGAAAATCGCCAGAGGAAAATTCCACGGACTGATGCAGACGAACACGCCGCGACCGCGCATGCGCAGTTCGTTAGTCTCGCCGGTCGGGCCCGGCAGCAACCTGGGCGCAAGTGTCAGGCGCGCCTCGCAGGCATAGTAGCGGCAATAGTCGGCCGCTTCACGCACTTCCGAAATGCAATCGTCGATCGTCTTACCCCCCTCGCCTTGCAGGAGCGCGATCAGGCGGCCGCGATTTTGCTCGATCAGATCGCCAGCGCGTTCGAGTGCCGCCGCCCGATCCGCAAGCGGCGTCGCGTTCCACACCGGAAAAGCGGCGTCGGCCGCGGCGAGAGCGGACGCCACAATGGTCTCGTCGCCTTCTTGCACAGTGCCGACGGGCTTGCCGTCAATCGGCGATTTGACCGTTCGCTCCCGTCCGGCGACCGCGACGCCATCGATCACCGCCTTTGCGTTCGTGCTTCGCGGTGCCGCATGAATTTCAGCGAGCAATGACTCAAGCGAGGCCGGATCGCCAAATTCCGTGCCGGCCGAATTGCGCCGGACACCGCCAAACAGATTCCGTGGCAGCGGAATATGCGAATGGCGCGCATGAGACTCATCGGAGATCCAGCTTTGCGGACGCCGCAGTACAGCTTCGATCGGCACGTTCGGATCGGTCGCGACCGACACAAAGGAAGAATTGGCGCCGTTTTCGAGGAGCCGACGCACCAAATAGGCGAGCAAATCGGAATAACCACCGACCGGCGCGTAAACCCGGCACGTCAAGCCGGGCAGATCACCAAGCAAGGCCTCGTACAGCGTTTCTCCCATGCCGTGCAGCCGCTGAAATTCGTAGCCATCGGCTCCGCCTGCATCCTCGATCACGCAAGCCACGGTCAAAGCATTGTGGGTCGCGAATTGGGGATAAAGCCGCGGCCGAGCTGCCAGCAATTTCCGGGCGCAATCGAGGTAGCAAAGATCCGTCATGGCCTTGCGCGTGAAGACCGGGTAGTCGGCAAGCCCCCGCTCCTGTGCCCGCTTGATCTCGGTGTCCCAATAGGCGCCTTTGACGAGGCGAACCATCAGACGGCGATCAAGCGTCTCCGCTGCCGCTGCGGCCCATTCGATCACTGCGCCGGCGCGTTTCTGATAAGCCTGTATTGCAAGACCGAAACCATCCCAGTCCGCGAGCGATGAGTCGCGCAATACTGTGGCGACAACTTCGAGCGACAATTCCAGCCGATCGGCCTCTTCAGCGTCGACGGTGAAATTCAGCTCGTGCCGTTTTGCGAGCTGCGCCAACTCCAGCAGCTTCGGCGCCAACTCCTTGAGGACACGGTCCCGCGACAACGGCTCGTAACGCGGATGCAGTGCAGACAGTTTGACGGAGATACCAGGCCGCTTTGGAAGAGCTTCGTTGCCGGCAGACTTCCCGATAGCATCGATCGCATTGGCGTAAGACTCGAAATAGCGCGTAGCGTCGGCGCGGGTGCGGGCGGCCTCGCCCAGCATATCAAATGAATACAGAAACTCGCGGTGAGATCCTGCGCGCGACAGCGCTTCTTGAATTGTCTGCCCAAGCACAAAATGCGAACCAAGCAAGCGCATGGCCTGCCGCGTTGCTGCGCGCACCGCCGGCAATCCAAGCCGCTTCACCAGTGCCTCAACGATACCTTCCGGCGTTTCGCCGGGATGGATGACGCGGGCGGTTAATCCGAGCGTCCAGGCTGATGCCGACACCAGAAGCGATGCCGAGCGCGTCCCGTGGTGCGTCCAGTCGCCCGCCTTGAGTTTGTCCTCAATCAACCGGTCGGCTGTCTCTGCGTCGGGTACACGCAGCAATGCCTCGGCCAGCACCATCAGGGCCAGGCCCTCTTTCGTGGACAACGCATAGGCGTGCAGGAAGTCCTCGATCCCGCCGAAGCCACCAGCGCGGGCGCGAATTGTTTCGACCAGACGCCTTGCGCGGGCATCGATGCGCGCTTCGGCATCATCTGAGCGGCCGGCCGTCGCCAGGAGAGTCCGGGCAATGGTTTCGTCGGGCGGGGCGTAGGATGCCCGCAGCGGCGGAATGTCGCTCGCAAGCCTGTTAGCCCCTGCCGGCGGCATCGAGTGAACCTCCGATCCGTTCCGCAAGTCTATCCCAAATATGTCATTCTCGCGTTCGAGGCTGCTGATCCCCGATTTGTCGAGCGACTGCGTTAGTCATACCGTCGCAAATTGTACGGCGATGGCATGGTCGTGTATTGCCCTTTGCAGCGTCATGTCCTTTGCTGCGCTTTGCCATACGGGCGCCGCGTGCGCCGCTGGAGAAGGAACCGAATGATGGGCGCCAGGCGATGGGCCTGGGTGGCGCTGCTTCCCGCCGCAATGTTGCTGACCGGCGCTATGGCGGCGGAAACGACCGTCAGGTTCTCGCTCGACTTCAAGTTCGAAGGGCCATCCGCGCCGTTCCTGTTGGCGCAGGACAAGGGCTACTACAAAAAGGAAGGCCTCGACGTCACCATTGACGAATCGGCGGGTTCGCTCGAGTCGATCGAGCGCGTCGCATCCGGCACTTACGACATGGGGCTCGCGGATATCAATTCACTGATCAAGTTCCGCGACGCCAAACCAGGCGCACCGCTCAAAGCCATATTCATGCTCTACAATCGGCCGCCATTCGCGGTGATCGGCCGCAAGAGCCGTGGCATCGGCAACCCCAAGGATCTGGAAGGCAAAACGCTTGGCGCACCGCCAACCGATTTAGCCTATGCGCAGTGGCCGATCTTTGTGCAGGCAAACAGTATCAAAGCCTCCAAAGTAACGATCGAGAATGTCAGCTTTCCCGTACGCGAGCCGATGCTTGCAGCCGGTCAGGTCGACGCGATTACGGGGCTTTCGTTCTCCTCCTTTATCGATCTCAAGGAAAAGGGCGTCCCGGTCGACGATCTCGTGGTGCTGTTGATGGCGGACTACGGTGTCAATCTTTATGGCAGTGCGATTATCGTGAATTCAAAATTCGCGGAGGAACACGGCGACGCCGTGAAGGGTTTTCTACGGGCCTTCACGAAAGCTTTGAGAGAAACCGTAGGACGGCCGCCGGCCGCGATCGAAACGGTGCTCAAACGCAATACGCAAGCGAGGAAAAGTGTCGAACTAGAGCGCCTCAACATGGCGATCCGTGAAAACATCGTCACGCCCGAAGTGAAAGCCAATGGCTACGGCGACATTGATCGCGACCGTTTTGCCAGCGCGATCGAACAGATTGCACTTGCCTATAAGTTCAAAGCGCCAAAGCCGAAGCCGGAAGACGTCTTCGACTCGTCGTTCCTGCCGCTCCTGACTGAGCGCAAGTACAGATAGATTGCCGCCACTTCGCAGCCTTATTTGATGCGCTCGAGGATGCTCACGTAGTTCGCCACCGACGTTCCACCCATGTTGAAGATGCCGCCAAGTCGCGCATTCTTCACCTGAAGATCGCCGGCCGTGCCCGTGAGCTGCATTGCGCAAAGTGCGTGCATTGAAACGCCGGTCGCGCCGATTGGATGGCCCTTTGCCTTCAATCCCCCTGAAGGGTTTATGGGCAACTTGCCGTCTTTCTGAGTCCACCCGTCCATGACCGCCCTGGCGCCCTGCCCTTCAGCGGTCAGGCCCATGGCTTCATATTCGATCAATTCCGCGATGGTGAAGCAGTCGTGCGTCTCCACGAACGACAGATCGTCGAGCGTGAGTCCAGCCCTGGAAAGAGCCTGTTGCCAGGCGCGAGAGCAACCCTCGAACTTAAGGATGTCTCGTTTCGACATTGGCAGAAAATCCTGAACGTGCTCGGCAGCGCGGAAGGCGACGGCCTTCTTCAACTTGAGTGCGGTATCGACGTCCGCGAGCACGACCGCCGCAGCGCCATCCGATACCAACGAGCAATCGGTGCGTTTGAGCGGACCAGCCACAAATGGATTCTTCTCGCTCTCGGTGCGGCAGAAGTCGTAGCCAAGATCCTTGCGCATCTGCGCGTAAGGATTGCCAACACCGTTCTTGTGATTCTTGGCAGCAATCATGGCGAGCGCGTCCGACTGGTCACCCCATTTCTGGAAGTACAGGCCGGCGATCTTGCCAAAAATTCCAGCAAAGCCCCCGTCGATTTCGGCCTCCTCGCGCACGTACGATGCCTTCAGCAGATTGCGTCCGATCTCCGGCGCAGGTGTCGTCGTCATTTGTTCTGCGCCGACAACAAGCACGATGCGTGCGGCGCCTGCATCGATCGTCTTGATGCCTTGATGCACGGCGGCGGAACCGGTGGCACAGGCATTCTCCACGCGCGTCGCCCGCTTGAAACGCAGCTCGGGAGAGGCCTGCAGGACGAGCGCGGCGGTAAAATCCTGCGCCGAAAAGCCCGCATTGAAGTGGCCGAGCACAATCTCATCGACGTCCTTGGGACCGACGCCGGCATCGGCCAGCGCCTCGTTGGCGACCCGTATAATGAGGCTTTCAACGGTTTCGTCGTTAAGCTTCCCGAAGGGGGTATGGGCCCACCCAACGATACAGGCGGTCATCGATGCCTCCTTTGCCGAACTTTGGTCGTTTTCCTCGGCGATGCCAGAGTCACCATATATATTCAGCTACGGTTCACCGGCTTTGCCTACCATCCAAAGCTTAGATAGCCTAGCGCGGCCACCTACGGAACTTTCACGTTTCTAAGGCCTTAGGGACCCTGAACCGCAAGCATGATTGCTTTTCCAAGCCATCGCTCTCGCATTGTGATCCTTGGCCTGACCGCCGGCTTTTTGTCGCTCGCCGGTGCGGGCCGCGCGCAAGCGGAAGCACAACTGTTGATCGAGGCTTCGACCGGCAAGGTGTTGCACGCCGAAAACGCGACCTACCCGTGGTATCCCGCTTCGGTGACAAAATTGATGACGGCGTACACAACGCTGCGCGCCATCAAGGAAGGCCGCATTTCGTTCAATACACTGCTTCCAGTGTCGCGCAACGCGGCGGCACAGCAACCGACCAAAATGGGTTTCGCCGCCGGCACCAATGTCACCGTTGATAATGCGCTCAAGATGTTGATGGTGAAATCGGCGAATGACATGGCGGTTGCCATCGCCGAAGGCGTCGGGGGCTCGATCGGGGGCTTCGCCGACTTGATGAACGCCAATGCGCGGCGTCTCGGAATGTCGCAGAGCAATTTCGTCAATCCCAACGGACTGCCGGCGGAAAATCACATTACGTCAGCGCGGGACCTTGCAATACTGGCGCGCGCGCTTATCCGCGAGTTTCCGGAATACGATAGCTATTGGCACATCTCATCGATCCGTTACGGCAATCGCGTGATGCGCAACTACAATTCGCTGATCGACCGCTATCCGGGCGCTGACGGCATGAAGACCGGATTCATCTGTGCATCCGGCTACAACGTCGTTGCCTCCGCCACGCGCAACGGCCGCCGCCTGATCGCGGTTGTGCTCGGAGCCTGGTCCGGTGCTGTCCGCGCGCAAAAGGCGGCGCAATTGCTCGAGCGCGGCTTCAACAGTGCGGGGTTGTCCTGGTTGACGCCCTCGCTTGGCACGGTCGACGCTCTGGCGCCGATCGATGCACAGCCACCCAATCTGCGCGAGGAAATGTGCGGCGGCCATCGTCGCAAGCCGCCTTCCGAAGAGAACGAAGAGGAACAGGAAGAATCCACGACAAGCGCCAGTGGCGAATCCGACAATGGCCAGCAGGCTTTCATGCTCTCCAGCCTGAAACCGGCGAATGGTAAATTCGTGCTCGGACCGCCTGTGGAAACAACTCCTCCGGTCGTGGTGTTCACGGGGCCTGCCGACCATCCGGATACGGTGGCGCAGACGGCAAGCGCTACCCCGAAAAAGAAAAAGAAGGTGGTCGCCAAGACTGATGGCAAGACTGATGGCAAGACTGAAGGCAAGACCGAAGGGGCTGAAAAGCCGGCAAAGACCGGGAATGCAGGCAAAGGCGGCAAGGCCACCGCCAAGCCCGCAAAGCAGGCCAAACCGAAAGTGACTTCGGTCAATCAATGAGCGACCCCGGCCAAAGCGCCGAACGGCGCCAGCCGCCGACACCCATACCGTTGACCGTCCTCACCGGCTTCCTCGGAGCCGGCAAGACCACATTGCTAAACCGGTTGCTGAAGGATCCCGCGCTCGCGGAGACCGCCGTCATCATCAACGAATTCGGCGAGGTGTCGCTCGATCATCTGTTGGTCGAGTATGTCGGCGACAATATGGTGTTGCTGCAGTCCGGATGCCTGTGCTGCACGATGCGGGGCGACCTCGTCGATGCGCTTGAAACGCTGCTGCGCGACCTGGACAACCGCCGCTGCAAATTCCGACGTGTGCTCCTTGAGACAACCGGACTGGCCGATCCAGCGCCGGTCCTGCACACCGCCATGTCCCATCCCTATCTCCTGCTTCGTTACCGGCTGGATGGTGTTGTGACGGCAGTCGACGCGATCAACGGCGAGTCAACGCTCGACGCGCATGCCGAAGCGGTCAAGCAGGCGGCTGTCGCCGACCGCATCGTACTGACCAAAACCGATCTCGCGGATGTCTCGCACGTCGACTGCATCGTGCAGCGGTTGCGGGCGCTAAATCCGGCCGCGCCCATTCTCGACGCCGCGAAAGGCGAGGCAACGCCCGATCGGCTGCTCGGCGCCGGTCTTTTTGATCCCGACAGAAAAATCCCGGACGTCAAGAAGTGGCTCGCCGCCGAGGCTCATGCGGACGGCCACCATCATCACCACCATGACGTCAGCCGGCATGATGATCATATTGGCTCGTTTGTAATCACCGCCGACGAACCAATGCCTGCAGGTACGCTGGAAATGTTCCTTGAGCTGTTGTGCGCCAGCCATGGCGCCAATCTCCTTCGCATCAAGGGCATCGTGAAGCTCGCCGAAATGCCTGAAACACCGGTCGTCGTGCACGGCATTCAGCATGTCTTCCATCCGACAGCGCGGCTCGATCGCTGGCCGGACGATGACCATCGGACAAGGATCGTGTTCATCACACGCGATCTGCCGGAACGCACGGTGCGTAACCTGTTCGACGCCTTTCTCGGCGTTGCGGCTCCGGACCGGCCGGACCGCACGGCATTGACTGAAAATCCACTCGTCCCATTCGGTGGCCGTTAGCGCCGCGGCCTTGCGTCTACGGCCTTGCGTGCGGGACCGGTTAGAATCATGCTGATGGCGAATCGATCGCCGTCATGTGAGACGAAAAAAGGCCGGCGAAGGGGAAGCGCCAATGGAACGGCTTTGGCTGCGGCACTACCCGCCGGGCGTCCCCCCCGATATTGACCCGTCGCGATATCCCTCGCTGGTGGCAATGCTCGAGGAAGGTTTCAAGGCGTATGCAGAACGCGATGCGTGCCTCTGCATGGGCAAGACCCTGACCTATCGTGAGCTCGACGAAACCTCGCGTGCGTTCGCCGCCTGGCTGCAAAGTTGCGGGCTGAAGCGTGGCGCCCGCGTCGCCATCATGATGCCGAACGTTCTTCAGTATCCCGTTGCAATCGCCGGCATTCTCCGCGCCGGCTGTACGGTGGTGAACGTCAACCCGCTGTACAAACCGCGTGAGCTGGAATTCCAGCTCACCGATGCCGGCGCCGAAGTAATTATTGTTCTAGAAAATTTCGCCGCGGTGCTGCAGGAAGCACTGCCGAGCACGCCAGTCAAACACATCGTGGTTGCCACCCTGGGCGACATGCTCGGTAGCGTCAAAGGCACACTGGTCAACGCGGTCGTTCGTTACATCAAGAGAATGGTTCCGGCTTACGCAATTCCCTCGGCCATCAGGTTCAATGACGTTCTCGCGGCCGGCCGGAAGTCCGGCTTCAAGCCCGCCGTGATCGATGCGAGTGACGTTGCCTTCCTGCAGTACACCGGCGGCACTACGGGCCTCGCGAAAGGCGCCATGCTGACGCACCGCAACCTCGTCGCCAACATGCTTCAGGTGGAAGCGTGGAATCAGCCGATGGTCGACCTGCCGCCCAAAATCGATCGCCTGATTATTGTCACCGCGTTGCCGCTCTATCATATCTTCGCACTCACGGCGTGTTTCCTGCTCGGTGTACGCACAGGCAGCATGTGCCTTCTGATTCCCAACCCGCGCGACATCCGCGGCCTCATCAGCGAACTCAGTCACTACAAGGTGAACATGTTTCCGGCGGTGAACACGCTCTACAATGCACTGCTGCACAATCCCGATTTCGGGAAGATTGACTGGAGCATGCTTAAAGCCGCAATCGGAGGCGGCATGGCGGTACAGAAATCCGTTGCCGATGCCTGGGTGAAAGCCACCGGAAAGCCAATTGTCGAAGGTTACGGGCTCTCGGAAACGTCGCCCGTGCTCACCTGCAATCGCGGAGACATAACCGAATGGACCGGCACCATTGGATTGCCGCTGCCTTCGACGGAGATTTCGATCCGTGACGATGATGGCCATGAAATGTCGACCGGCGAACAGGGCGAAATTTGCGCGCGCGGGCCGCAGGTCATGCTGGGCTACTGGGGGCGCCCTGACGAAACCGCGAAGGCGATGACGGCCGACGGCTTCTTCCGCACCGGCGACATCGGCGTCATGGATGTCCAGGGCCGCGCACGCATCGTCGACCGCAAGAAGGATATGATCGCGGTCTCCGGCTTCAAAGTGTTTCCCAACGAAGTCGAGGAGGTGGCGATGAGCCAGGGTGGTCTGCTCGAATGCGCGGTGGTCGGCGTGCCCGATCAGCATTCCGGCGAGGTCCCCAAGCTGTTTGCGGTCAGGAAGGATCCCAATTTGACTGCCGTTGATTTACGCGCATTCCTCGCCAGTCGGCTCGCTAGCTACAAGATGCCGAGGCAAATCGAATTTCGTGACGAATTGCCAAAGACCAATGTCGGCAAGATCCTGCGGCGTGCCCTGCGCGATGACTCGAATCCATCGCAGACGAAATAGCGTGGAGCTTCAATGGTCGTGAGTGCCGCAGAGGTCGTCTCGTTCTGGCGCGAAGCCGGACCGGACCGTTGGTTCAATAAGGACGCTGCTTTCGACAGGACAATCCACGAGCGGTTTTTCGATACCTACGAAGCAGCGGCGACCGGGAAGCTTTCCGATTGGGAGCACAGTGCGCAAGGCGCGCTGGCGCTGCTGATCCTGCTTGACCAATTCCCGCGCAACATGTTCCGCGGCGACGCGCGCGCCTTTGCCACTGATCCCCTTGCGCGCGCCATTACAGCCGGTGCCCTAATTAGCGGCTTCGATAGCCAGGTGCCGAACGAATTGCGTGGCTTCTTCTATCTCCCGTTCGAGCATTCGGAAGACCTCGCCGACCAGGAACGCTGCATAGCGCTCAACAAGGCCACCGGGGACACAGAAAACCTGAAGTGGGCGGAAATTCATGCCGACATCATCCGCCGTTTCGGCCGGTTCCCGCATCGCAATGCCGCGCTCGGTCGCCCCACAACCCCCGAAGAGCAGGCCTTCCTGGATGGCGGTGGTTTCGCAGGCTGAAAAATCCGCAACCAAAATCTGCGGGACGCTGCGCAGCAGCTTTGTTAGACTTGTGGCCAACAAAAAACCGGCGACGAGCCGGCTTCGATGCCAGGGAGGCGATCCATGTTCCATTTGGCTGAAACGCTTCGGAGTTTGCTGGCGTTAGCTTTGCTTTCAATCCTGACATTGGCGTGCTCGACCGGCTTGCGCGCCCAACAGACTGTGGACGTCCGCGCTGCGGAGATCGGCGGTGTTGTCACCAGCTCAAAAGGCCCAGAAGCCGGCGTTTGGGTTATTGCAGAAACAACCGATTTGCCTACGAAATTTGCCCGCATCGTCGTCACCGACGACCAGGGCCGATATCTCATTCCCGATCTGCCAACCGCGAACTACAGCGTCTGGGTGCGGGGTTATGGATTGGTTGATTCTCCCAAGATGCGGACCAAACCGGGGATGACTCTTAATCTCCCAGCAGTCATCGCGCCCAGCGAAACGGCAGCCGCCCACTATTATCCAGCGGCCTATTGGTACGCGATGCTGAAGATACCGCCGGCGTCGGATTTCGGTGGCTCGACCGATATTCCCAAGAACATCACCCAGGACAACTGGCTGCGCCAGATGAACAATGTCGACTGCATCGGCTGCCACCAGCTCGGTCAGGAGGCGACGCGCATGATCCCGGCGTCGCTCGGCAAATTCGAATCAGGCGCAGAAGCATGGCAGCGCCGCATCCTGTCGGGCCAATCCGGTGAGATGATGACAAACCGGATCGCGGGCCAATTCGGCGGCGTGCCCTATAAATATTTCGGCGATTGGACGGATCGCATCGCAAAAGGCGAATTGCCCAAGACCAAGCCACCGCGACCTGAAGGCGAAGAGCGCAATATCGTCATCACGTCGTGGGAGTGGTCGAAACCAGACAAGTACCTGCACGATCTGATTTCGTCGGATCGCCGCAATCCGACAGTCAATGCTTATGGCCCGCTATACGGCTCGCCGGAATATTCAACCGACAACATGCCGATCCTCGATCCGAAGACGAACAAGGTTTCGTTCTTCAAGATGCCGGTACGCGATCCCGCAATGCCGGTGTCGCTTGGGCCGGGCCATGCCGGCGCAGTCACGCCGACGGCGGATTCGCCGTATTGGGCAGGCGAGGTTCTGTGGGACACGCGCGCTAACAACCACAACTCAATGTTCGACACGCAAGGCCGGATCTGGTTGGCGGCGACCGTGCGCGGGATGGATAACCCGGACTGGTGCAAGAAGGGTTCCAGTAACCAATACGCCAAGGTTTTCCCGATCGACAAGAGTCCCCGTCAGGTCGCAATGCTCGATCCAAAGACGATGAAGTATGACTTCATCGACACTTGCTTCGGCACGCATCATCCACAGTTCGGCTATGACGCCGACAATACTTTGTGGCTGTCCGGCACCGGCCCTGTAGCAGGCTGGATCAACACAAAAGTGTGGGATGAAACACACGACGCGCAAAAAGCTGTCGGTTGGACACCCTTCATTCTCGACACCAATGGCAATGGCAAGCGCGACGACTACACCGAGCCCGGCCAACCGGCCGACACCGGCAAGGACACACGCATTACCGGCGGTTCCGGTCCTTACGCGGTCATGCCGAATCCGAAGGACGGCTCGATCTGGTACACCGTCGGCGTCTTCGGCGGTCAGGCCGGCTTCATGCGTTTCGACCCGAAGACACAACTGTCGGAGTTCTTCGCGATGCCCAAACCGGGCGTCGGGGTGCGCGGCGGTGACATCGATGCCAACGGCGTGGCGTGGGGCTCGGAGTCGAGCGGTCATCTCGTCAGCTTCGATCGCCGTCTGTGCAAGGGCCCGCTCAGCGGCCCGAATGCGACCGGCAACCATTGCCCGGAGGGGTGGAAATTCTACAAGTATCCGGGGCCGGGATTTGAAGGCTTCGAGGATAGAAGCGTGGAGGCGAGCTATTACACCTGGGTCGATCAGCACAACACGGTCGGTTTAGGCGAAAATATCCCGATTTCGACCGCAAACCTCAACGACGGTTTCGTAGCGCTGAAAAACGGCAAGATGATCCTGCTGCGCATTCCGTACCCCATGGGCTTCTACGCCAAGGGTCTCGACGGACGCATCGACGATCCGAATGCCGGCTGGAAAGGCCGCGGCCTGTGGAGCACCAATGGCGATCGTACGCCGTGGCTGATGGAGACCGGCAAGGGATCGAGCCCGCGCGCGGTTCATAT
>DASYSQ010000155.1:0-27234 GCA_036003145.1 Pseudolabrys sp. | reverse complement strand
CGAGAATTTCGCCGATCGCCTCGCGCTTGAAGAAGCACGAGCGTTTGCCACTTTGATCAACCAGTCGATCGATCTCGGGTCGAGCATTACCGACGCAATGCGTGTCTACAGCGATGACATGCGCCACAAGCGACTCTCGCGTGCCGAGGAAAAAGCTTATGCGTTGCCGGCCAAACTGGCCGTGCCGATGATGGTCTGCATCTTTCCGGTGCTGTTCGTGGTCATTCTACTGCCTGTGATCGTGCGCCTGCACGTCGGGGGCTATTTCTAGGAAAGTGCGCGCTGTCACGCGGTCAGTCCCTCCCGCCCGGCAGCGCACCTGAATACCAGCAGCGGAACCCAATGAAGGTATTCTTAACCATCCTACCCTAGCTTTGACGGCGTCCCGTTACCGCGGGCGTCTCCTCAAGGCCTTGGCATGCTTATTGGAATTGCCCGAGGGTTGGTCGTTACCGTCGCCGCCCTCTGGCTGGCGGGGTGCAGCACATCCAACAGTTTTTCCCCCAGCTTTTCCAATCTGTTCGGGTCCCGACCACCATCGGATGAGGCCTCCGCCGCACAGGCGAACGCCGAAGCATCCGAGCCGGAAAAGCCCACCGATGAGACCACCACCGGCACGGTGCCGCCGCCGTTGGGCGTGCGACCAACTGCGCCCGGCTTGCTCGGCAGCGACCCATACGACGAACTGAGTCTCGGCAAGAAGTATTTTCGCTCGAACAATTACGGCATCGCCGAAAAACATTTCCGCCGCGCCGCCGAGTCGCATCCGCGCGACGCGGAGGCCTGGCTCGGCCTTGCCGCGTCCTATGATCGCTTGCGGCGTTTTGATCTTGCTGACCGCGCCTATGGTCAGGCGGTTGGCATCCTTGGACCAACGGCCGAGATTCTGAACAACCAGGGCTATTCGTATATGTTGCGCGGCGACTACAAACGCGCGCACGCTGCGCTTGTGGCGGCCCAGCGCAAGGATCCCACCAACAAATATGTCGAGAACAACCTGCGTCTTCTGGAGGAGAGCTATCGCAAGGGCAAGGCCATCCAGTAAGGCCTCTACGATAGCGTATTTGCCGACACCGCAGCCCCGACTGGACTAAATTCCGCAATCGATTGTTATCGACAGGCGCCACGAAAATCTCGCGGTGCGGGTGCAAGGGCCGTAGCGCCTCTGCGCCGTCTCGACTACGATCCCGCGCGAACCGGCGCAGACCGGTCACAACATTCGGTCCCGAGGGGAGGAACCAATGGCTTCCGCAGTGAATGCCGGTGCACGTCTCGACCGGCTGCCAATCTCATCGTTTCAATACCGCATTTTTTGGCTGGTCGGCGCCGGCATGTTCTTCGATGGCTACGATCTTTATGTCGCTGCAGGCGTCCTTGCCTCAACGACGCAGACCAAGTTCTCAACGCTGCCGCAGAACCTGCAGTTTCTTTCCCTGACGTTCGTCGGCATGACGATCGGCTCGTTTGTCACAGGCTTTGTCGGCGACAAATATGGCCGGCGGTTTACGTATCAGGTCAATCTTCTGGTGTTTGGTCTTGCGTCAATCGCCGCTGCTTTCGCGCAAGACATGACGCAACTGATCATCTGCCGCTTCATCCAGGGTCTGGGGCTCGGTGCGGAAATTGTGGTCGGCTACTCGACGCTGACTGAATTTGTGCCGCCGGCAACGCGCGGGCGCTGGCTCGCATTCATGGCGTTTCTTACAGTGTGCGGATTTCCGGTCACCGCCATTCTGGGTTACCTGATCATCCCGACGTGGGGCTGGCGCCCGATGTTCATCATCGCCGGTCTTGGTTCTCTGGTCGTCTGGTATCTGCGCAAGAATTTGCCGGAGTCACCGCGTTGGCTGGAGGCGCAAGGCCGTACCGCCGAGGCGGAAGCCCTGATGCAGACCATCGAGAAAGAAGTCGCGTCGGCGGCTGGGCCGCTGCCGCCACCGAAAACAGCGGCGCCGATTCCCCAGCTCACGGCAGCCGCAATGTTCAGGCCGCCGATCCTGCAGCGCCTACTGGTCGGAAGCTGGTGCCTGATCACGATCAATACGCTGATTTTCGGCTTCGTAATCTTTCTGCCGCAGTTCTTTCTGCGGCAGGGCCTGACCATCGCCAACTCGCTTGGCTATACGGTGGTGCTCGCGGCAGCATCGCTGGTCGGCTGCGCATTGGGTGCCTATCTTTCCGACGCCATCGGCCGCCGTTGGAGCATCATCACTGGCTCCATCCTCACCATCGTGTTCGGCTGGATATACGCGCGCTTTAACGCGAACTCGGATCCGGTGACGGTGCTCAGTGTCGGAGCCGTGCTGATCGTTGCGATCTACATCCAGACCGCCCTGTTGTTCGGCGTCTATACGCCAGAGCTTTTTCCGACCGAAATACGTCTGCGCGCGAACGGTATCTGCAACACGCTCGGGCGTGCCGCGACCGTGGTCTCGCCGTTCGTGGTCGGCTATCTGATGGTGAACTATGCGCTTCCAGGGGTGATCTGGCTGATGATCGGACTGGTTTTGGTGCAGATCGCTGCGGTTTATTTCTGGGGTGTCGAACCGGCGAAACGATCACTCGAAGGACTCGATCCCAAGGTCGCCTAGCACCAGACAGGTGTTGCACCATGATCGGCCGCCTGAATACCAGGCGGCCGACGTCCTGAGGACAACCAGCACGAATGAGCAGCTTGCGGCCAGTCACCGTCATCACCGGGGCTTCAGCGGGGATCGGCGTGGCATTGGCCCGCGTATTCGCGCAGCGCGGCCACGAACTGGCGCTGATTGCCCGGCGCGAAGACAGATTGCGCGCGCTGGCTGAGGAAATCGCAAGAACCGGCGCGCGCCGGCCAATCGTCATCGCAGCCGATCTGTTTAAAACCGGTGCTGCGCGGCTGATTGGCGAGGCTCTGACGGTGCAAGGCGCCGAGCCGCAATTTGTCGTCAACAACGCGGGCTTTGGTCTGGTCGGGCCAGCCGGCGCACTGGATCGCGACGAACAGCTGCAAATGATCGACCTCAATGTGCGGGCGTTGACGGAGTTGTCGCTGGCTTTTGTCGATAGCCTCGCGCGCCACCGCGGCGGCGTGCTCAACGTCGGTTCGATGGCCGGATTTCTGCCCGGACCGGGCATGGCGGTCTATTACGCCAGCAAGGCCTACGTGCTGTCATTCACGGAAGCGCTGCATAGCGAGCTTGGCCCGCACGGCATACGGGTCGCCGTTCTGTGTCCGGGCCCGGTGCCGACTGAATTTGCGGAGCGCGCCGGCGTTCGAGACGGCCTGGCGCCCAATATTCTGACGCAATCGGCAGACTTTGTCGCAGAGGCAGGTTATCGCGGCCTGATGGCCGGCCATCGGACAATCGTGCCAGGCCTCATCAACAAGCTGGTCACCATGTTGATCCGCATGATTCCGCGCAGCTGGCTCCTCCGGCTTGTCGATTCGCGGCAAAGCCGGCGCAGGTCAGCACGGCGGACATAGCCGCATCCTTGCCGCTCATATTGCAAACGCCGGTGAAGCGGTTAGTAGTCACCAGCGTGCAAACGCGCCGAATCGCATGTTGAAACCCGTTCTTCTTATCCTGCACCAGGAGCATTCATCGCCCGGCCGCGTCGGCCAGACGCTGGCAAAGCTCGGCTATCCGCTCGACATTCGACGGCCGCGATTTGGCGATCCTCTGCCCGAGACGATGGAAGGGCATGCCGGCGCGGCTATCTTCGGTGGCCCGCAAAGCGCCAATGACAATGAAGAATTCCTGCGGCGAGAGATCGACTGGATCGGCGTTCCGCTGCGTGACAAAAAGCCATATCTCGGCATTTGCCTCGGTGCGCAGATGATGGCGCGCCATCTTGGTGCGCAGGTCTATCCACATCCTCAAGGCCACGCCGAGGTCGGCTATTATCCAATCCGTCCGACAGAGGCTGGACGCAACGTCTGTGCGGATTGGCCCGACCACGTCTATCAGTGGCACCGTGAAGGTTTCGATTTGCCTTCCGGAAGTGAACTGCTGGCTGAAGGCGACGCTTTCTCCGTCCAGGCATTCCGCTTTGGTTCCGGTTACGCGCTGCAATTTCACCCGGAAGTGACGCATGCGATGATGTACCGCTGGCTCGTGCGTGGCGCGCATCGCATGGAATTACCGGGCGCCAAACAGCGCCACGAGCATATCGCCGACCGCGCCGTCCACGATCTGGCCTCACGCAATTGGCTGAGCGCCTTCATCGACCACTGGATCGGGCGTGCACCAACCGACTCGTAAAAAGTATCGGCGGCCGCGGACTGCTGCCGCTGGCCTGGCCATTGACAAATTGCCATCCAAGCTGATCGTTGAAGCGGGTGAGGGGGAATCAATGTCCACGCGGAGGCGTGCGAGTGGTTGATCCCAACGAACGCAGCCATTCTGTCGGGCGGCCCGTTCCGCCGGTCCTGAGCGCGATGCTGCGCGCATCCGACGGTATTCTCGAGCTGCTGCCGATCGCGACCTTCATCTGCGATGCGAAGGGTACGATCCTCCAATATAATCGTCATGCCGTGGCGGTCTGGGGCAGTGCGCCGGCGCCGGGCCAGACCCACGAAGAATTCCGGGAGAGCATTCGTTTCTTCGAGCTCGATGGGACACCCGTCGCGCGTTCGATGGTTGCCGAGGTTCTGGACAGCGGCACGCCGGTACGAGACGTCGAGCGGATCGTGGAGCATGCCGACGGCACCCGCCTGATTGTCTCCGTCAACATCGATCCGCTGCGCAACGCAAGAGGCGAGGTCGTCGGAGCGGTTAACTGCTTTCTCGACGTTACGGAGCGCAAGCGGGCAAGCGCTGCGCTCGAACGGTCGCGCCTGCTCGCGCTCGAGCAAGAACAGCGGCTCGCCGCGACTTACGAACATGCGGCCATCGGTATTTCCGAAGTTGCGCCCGACGGTCGTTTCCTGCGCGTCAACGAGGCGATTTGCGCAATCACCGGTTACAGCCGCGACCATCTCCTCACAAACAGATTGTTCACTCACACACACCCTGATGACGCCGATCCCGATCGCGAAGGATTCCGCAAGCAGGTCGCCGGCGAGCTCGAATTTTATTCGGTGGAGAAACGCTTCATTCGCAAGGGTGGGCGCGTGATCTGGCTTTCGGTGCGCTCCTCGCCGGTCCGTGGCGCAGATGGCAGGCTTCTTTACGTCGTGCGTGTGGTGCAGGACATCACCGAACGCAAGGCGGCGGAGCAGCGGCAAAAATTGCTGATGGACGAATTGAACCACCGCGTGAAGAACACACTGGCGACGGTGCAGTCGCTTGCCTCGCAAACTGCACGCACGGCACATACGCCTGCCGTTTTTCGCGAGCGTTTCGAAGGCCGGCTGATCGCCTTGTCAAAGGCTCACGACCAGCTCACCAGCCATCACTGGGAGAGTGCTGATCTCCGCGAACTTCTGTCAGGGAGTCTCGCGCCCTATGCCGGAGCTGGTCCGGAACGGGTCGTTCTGCGCGGCGAGGACGTTGTGTTGCGGCCGCGCGCCGTACTGACGCTGGCGATGGCGGTGCATGAACTCACGACCAATGCCGCAAAATATGGCGCATTGTCGGTGCCTGGCGGCCGAATTGAAATTCATTGGCAGCCGGTGCGTACCGACAAGGACCGTCCGATTCTGCACATCGATTGGCTCGAGCACGGTGGGCCGCCGGTTACCGACCCGGCGCAAAGGGGCTTCGGCTCCAAGTTGATCGAAGGCAGCATCGCGGCCGAGCTCGGTGGCACGGTGCGCCTTGCCTTTGAGCCGCAAGGCCTGCACTGCGAAATCGTCATTCCGCTGCAGAAGGCGGTCGTCGATTTCCGGAGCAAAACCGGCGAGGACTGATCGCTCTGGAAAGCAAAAAACCCGTCTTCGCTCCGGTGGGGGCTACGACGGCAACCTTCGTGGGTCTGGTTTGGCTTGCCAACCGCGAAGGGTTGGTGGAGCCGAGGGGATTTGAACCCCTGACCTCCTCATTGCGAACGAGGCGCTCTCCCAACTGAGCTACGGCCCCGCCGAGGCCACGACAAACGTCGTTACGTGGTAAAATGCGGCGAGTGGGCCGCCATTTAGGACCAGGTGTTTGGCCTGTCAAGGATACGGGCACGCTGCTGCCGGTCCGCTTGTTCAAGGCCATCCGACCCGCTACTTTGCGCGCGGTTTGCGAACAGGCGGACACTCATGCGCGCAGTACTCGATATCATTCTGTTGATCCTGCAGGTCTACATTTGGCTCTTGATCGCCGCCGCGGTCCTGTCCTGGCTGATCGCCTTCAACGTGGTCAATACTCACAATCAGGTTGTTGCGACGATCGCCGAGTTCCTCTACCGCATTACCGAGCCGCTGCTGCGGCCGATACGTTCGCTGTTGCCTAACCTTGGTGGCATCGACGTGTCGCCTGTGATCCTGATCCTGCTCATCCTGTTTCTCGAAAACGTCATCATCCGTTACATTTATCCGAACGTGTTCTAGCGCATGGTGGGCAAGCCCTGGTCGCTGACGGCCAGTGGCATCTCGCTCACGATCCGGCTGACTCCAAAAGGTGGGCGCGACGCGATCGATGGCGTGGATGTGCTTGCGGACGGGCGTCCTGTCCTCAAGATTCGGGTCCGTGCGGCGGCAAGCGACGGCGAAGCCAACGCTGCCCTCGCGCAACTGATTGCAAAGGCAATGGACGTCCCACCGCGTGACGTCATTCTGGCTGCCGGTGCAACGGGCCGGATCAAGCGACTCGTGATTTCGGGCGACCGCCCTGCACTTGTTGCGGCGCTGGAGAATATCATTGAGACGAGATAGCAGTTATTGTCATGGCCGGGCTCGTCCCGGCCATCTCGCCCAGGTACGCACGGCCGCATCGAATCAATCGGGATCGCCGGGACAAGCCCGGCGATGACAGCACGGTGAACGCGCGCATTATCGACGGGAAGACAATTGCGGCCGATCTGCGGGGCAAAGCCGCCGATGCCGTGCACCGGTTGCGCCGTGATCGCGGTATTGTGCCCGGAATCGCCGTTGTGCTGGTCGGGGACAATCCGGCCAGCGAAGTGTATGTACGCAATAAATCCAAGGCAGTGGCGGAAGCGGGCATGCATGCCTTCGACCACAAGCTGCCTTCGGCGACAAGCGAAGCCGAACTGCTCGGTGTCATTGCCAGGCTCAACGCCGATGAGGAAGTCAACGGCATCCTGGTTCAGTTACCGCTGCCGAAGCAGATTGATGCCCATAAAATCATCGCTGCAATCGATCCTGCCAAGGACGTGGATGGATTCCATCCGCTCAACGCAGGCCGGCTCGCGAGCGGCCTGCCGGCCCTGGCGCCGTGCACACCATTGGGGTGCGTGCTCCTGGCCAAGACAGTCAATGAATCGCTCGCCGGTCTCGAGGCGGTGGTCATCGGCCGCTCCAATATTGTCGGAAAACCGGTGGCGCAATTGCTGTTGGCGGAGAACGCGACCGTCACTATTGCTCATTCCAAAACGAACGACCTGCCTTCGGTCTGCCGCCGCGCTGACTTGCTCGTTGCCGCGATCGGTCGTCCGGAAATGGTCCGCGGCGATTGGATCAAGCCGGGCGCGACCGTGATTGATGTCGGCATCAACCGCGTTCCACGGGAAGGCGGCAAATCGCGCATTGTCGGGGATGTCGCCTATGGCGAAGCTGCGAACATTGCTGGCGCGATTACCCCGGTACCCGGCGGTGTCGGACCGATGACGATTGCGTGCCTGCTGCTGAATACCTTGCGCGCCGCATGTGCGCAGAAAGGATTGCCGGCGCCGAAGGTATGATTACGCCTGCCAGGCGTAGGCGACCTTGTCGAGCGTCTTGGCGCCAAAGCGTTCCGAGGAGCGCGCTACCGCCCGGCCGCCGAGCGCACGATAAAATTCCATCGCCGGCTCGTTGTCGGAAAGGGCCCACACCACTAGGCTCTTCAGACCGCTCTGGTTCAAATCCTTACGCGCGGCGGAAAACAGGCGACGGCCAAACCCGAGTCCCTGAAACTCGGGACGCAAATAGATCTCGTAAACCTCGCCGTCATAAAACAGGCTGCGTGCGCGGTTGCGACCGTAATTTGCGTAGCCGGCAATGCGTTCGCCGAATTGAAGGATGGTAATGCGGCTGCCTTTCCGGATGGCCGAGTCCCACCAATCCGGACCGCGGCGGTTGATGAGCTTGTCGAGCTCGTTACCCGGAATGATACCCTGATAGGCCGCGCGCCACGCCTCGTCATGCGTCTCCGCGACGTCCACCGCGTCCGCTGATTTCGCGCGGCGAATCTCTATGAGGGTCGTCGTCATTGCGCGATAGAAGCAACGAACTTTACGGCCTTCAAGCCCTATCGTTAATGATGGGTTAATGGTGTGGATTACTGGTCACAGGCGTAAAAACTGCAGCAGCGATGCTGGGAAAATGACGCTCACGCGTCTGACTGAATTGAGACCGGGCGAGTTCCAGGCGGCCGCGTGGGGTCGGGCCGACCGTGGCGGGCGATGTCGGGGCGCCAGGTGATTCGACGGATTCGATTCGGACCGGATTGCGGTGGACTATGCGGCGGCAGAAAAGCGGTAGCGGACGCCCGCACCGTCACACCGTCTCGGCCTCTTTCTTGCGCCCTTCTTTCTTGCGGTCGTTCTCGTCGAGCAGTTTCTTGCGCAGGCGGATCGACTTTGGTGTCACCTCGACCAGCTCATCGTCCTCGATATAGGCCAACGCCTTTTCCAGCGTCATCCGGATCGGTGGCGTGAGGCGGACGGCTTCATCCTTCGAAGTGGTGCGGATGTTGGTGAGTTTCTTGCCCTTGAGCACATTGACGATCAGGTCATTGCCGCGCGTGTGTTCCCCGACGATCATGCCGTTGTAAACCTTCCAGCCGGGCTCGATCATCATGGGCCCGCGATCTTCGAGATTCCACAGGGCGTAGGCGACGGCGTCGCCCTTGTCGTTGGAAATCAGGACTCCATTCCGTCTGCCCTGGATCGGGCCCTTGTGCGGCGCATAGGCATGGAACAGGCGGTTCATGATCGCCGTGCCGCGCGTGTCGGTCAGCAATTCGCCCTGATAGCCAATGAGTCCACGTGTCGGCGCATGAAAAACAAGCCTCAGGCGGCCGCCGCCGGACGGCTTCATCTCCATCATGTCGGCTTTGCGCTCGGCCATTTTCTGAACGACGATGCCTGAGTGTTCTTCATCGAGATCGATGACAGCCTCTTCTATCGGCTCAAGCGTTTCGGCGGTCGCGGGATCTTCTTTCAACAGCACTTTCGGGCGTGACACTGACAGCTCGAAGCCTTCGCGGCGCATGGTCTCGATTAGAATGCCGAGCTGCAATTCGCCACGCCCGGCGACTTCCATGGAATCCTTTTCGTCGGACTCGCGCACGCGCAATGCCACATTGCCTTCCGCTTCGCGCAGCAACCGGTCGCGGATCATGCGGCCGGTGACCTTGTCGCCCTCGGTGCCCGCGAGCGGAGAATCATTGACGCGGAAGATCATGGCGAGCGTCGGCGGATCGATCGGCTGCGCCGGTAGCGGCGTTTCCACCGACGGATCGCAGATTGTCATCGCCACGGTCGCGTTCGGAAGACCGGCGATGGCGACGATGTCGCCCGCTTCGGCCTCGTCCACTGGCACGCGCTCGAGACCGCGGAACGCGAGGAGTTTCGTGACGCGACCGGTTTCGATCAGCTTTCCATCGTGGTCGAGCACTTTTACCGGTTGGTTGGGCTTTGCTGACCCCGAGGTAATGCGGCCGGTGACGATGCGGCCGAGGTAAGGGTTGGCCTCGAGAATGGTACCGAGCAGACGGAAGGGGCCACTTTCCACCTGCGGCGGTCTGACGTGGGCGAGCACGAGGTCAAATAACGGCTGCATGCCGTCATCGTGTGAACCATCAAGGCTGGTCGCCATCCAGCCCTGTTTGGCGGACCCATAGAGGATCGGAAAATCGAGCTGCTCGTCGGTCGCATCAAGGGCGGCGAACAGGTCGAAGACCTCGTTCACCACCTGCGTTGGACGTGCGTCCGCGCGGTCCACCTTGTTGATCACCACGATGGGTTTGAGTCCCATCTTGAGTGCCTTCGAAACCACGAATTTGGTCTGCGGCAACGGCCCTTCGGCGGCGTCCACCAATACCAGCGCGCCGTCCACCATGTTCAAGATCCGTTCGACCTCGCCGCCGAAATCGGCGTGGCCGGGCGTATCCACGATGTTGATGCGCGTATCCTTCCAGACGACCGAGGCCGCCTTGGCCAGGATGGTGATACCGCGCTCACGCTCGAGATCATTGGAATCCATGGCCCGCTCGACCACGCGCTGGTTCTCGCGGTAAGCGCCCGACTGCTGCAGCAGCCGGTCGACCAGGGTTGTCTTGCCGTGGTCGACGTGCGCGATGATGGCGACGTTGCGAAGATCCATAGAAGGTTCCAGAAATCAAAGCGCGGGCCCACAGGGGCCCGCGACGCGGACGCTATTGCGGCGCAATATAGTCACGCGCGGCCCGGATGCAACCGCCGATCAGGCCGTGCGCGCAGGCGAGGTAAATCCGCGAAAGAACGCTACGGATCGCGGGGCGGCGCTTCTAACCAAGCTTCGGATCGAGTGTTTTCGCCCAAAGCGACCGGTCATCGATATCCTTCAGCGTTACCGTCATTTGCTGGCTGGCGCCGTCGATCGCGACATGCCCGAAGAATTGCAGGCCCTCGCTGGGTGGCAGGTTCTGGCCTTGCTCCTTGCTGGGCGCTTTTATGTAAACGAGTTCGGGGCCGAAGGTCCTGTCGAGGGCGCTCGGGCCGAAAGTACCCGCGTGAATTGGCCCGCTCACGAATTCCCAGAACGGCTCGAAATCCTGGAACGCGGCCTTGTTCGGATCGTAGTAATGCGCGGCGGTATAGTGGACATCAGCGGTGAGCCAAACCGTATTTCGTACGCCTGAGCGTTTGATAAATGAGAGAAGGTCGGCGATTTCCAACTCGCGCCCGCGGGGCGGACCGTTATCGCCTTGTGCGGCGGCTTCGACACCCCACTTGCGGTCAACGTCGTAAACAACGAGCAGACTGATGGGCATATCGGCCGCAATCACTTTCCAGGTTGCGCGCGAATTGGCCAGCTCCTGCTTGAGCCAGGCGATTTGTGCCGGACCGAGAAAATAGGCGGCTGGCCCGTAGCTGTCTTCCTTGCCCTCGCCGTTGGGGCCGCGATAGCTGCGCATATCGAGCATGAAGACGTCCAGCAGCGGACCATAGGAAATCTTGCGGTAGACGCGGCCAGGCTCGATCTGCGTGGTGCGCAGCGGCAAATATTCATGAAATGCGCGGGCGGCGCGTGCAGACAGAAGCAAGGCATTCTTGTCGACATACTTCTTGCGCTGATGCTCGGCGCGGGTCAGCGGCTCGCCGGGCCACCAGTTGTTGGTGACCTCGTGGTCGTCCCATTGGGTGAAAATCGGAATCTCGGCGTTGAACGCGAGTACGTTTTTGTCGAGCAAGTTATATTTGTAGTTGCTGCGGAACTCGGCGAGCGTTTCAGCGGGCTTCGACTTGTCTTCGGTCACGATGTTCCGCCACACTTGACCGTTCGGCATCTTCTGCTCTGCCGCAATGGGGCCATCGGCGTAAATGTTATCGCCATTGTGGATGAAAAAATCCGGACGATTCTTCAGCATAGTCGCGTAGGCGCGCATGCCGCCGCGCGATTCGTCGATGCCCCAGCCCTGGCCTGCCGTATCGCCCGACCAAATGAAACTGATCGAGCGCCGATCGTTCGGCGCGGTGCGGAAGCGTCCGACCTGCGGTTCGCCGACGATGGTCGGTGAGGCGAGATCCTGAAAACGCACGCGATAGAAGATGTCTTGTGCTGCCGGCAGATTCCCGACCAGAAGCTTGCCGGTGAAGTCGCTTTCCGGCAGGGCGTCGACGAAGGCGGCGTGGTGGATGTCCTTAAAGCTGTCGGTCGTGGCGATTTCGACCGACATGCGTGAAGGCCGGTCGGCGCGAGCCCATATAACGCCGGAATCGGTCGAGATATCTCCGGATTGCAGGCCGTGCGTGATAGCAGGCCGGTCGTTGGCTCGGCTGATGAATGGGCGGGCGACGCCCCCAATCGTGGTGAAAGCTGTTGCGGCCGCACTCGTTGCCAGGAACCTGCGGCGCGTCGTCGAGCCAATGCGAATTGTCATCCGAACCTCCGCTTCTCACGTTGAGCAGGAAAGTTGGTCGCGGTCGCTGACAGATTGCCGACGCCTGCGTGACGAATTGGTGACACTGGCGAAATCCTGTGGTTAAGCCCCGGCCGGGCGGCTCCAGGGCCCGAAACGCACGTCCTTCGGGAGCGCTTCCCGCAACATCATCATCTCGGCGATGGTTTCGCTGGTAACAAGGCCTGCCAGCTTGCCCGACGTATCGGTGACGCCGACTGCCGGTACCGATTTCTGCTGCAGCAGCTTGAACGCCTGTTCCAGGGTGGCGCGGTGACTGATGGTCGGTATTCCCGCGGCCATGGCGTCGGCCACCCGGGCGTCCGGTCCGCGTGTTTTGATGGCGCGGATGAGGTCGCCCCGGCCGAGAACGCCGACCGGCTTGCCGGCGCCGTCCACCACGGGAAATTCGCCCTGGCTCGTCCGCAACAAGGTCTGCACGGCTTCATCGATATGTGCCTCCGGCGACAGCATGGCGAACTGCGTCATCATGGCGTAGCTCACCGGCACGCCACGCGACGCCGCCCGCAATGCCACCATGTGTGCCTCCGATGAGGCGGCGAGATACACGAAGATGGCAATGAAGATCAGGATCGGATTTGCCATTAGGCCGATGAAGCCAAGTGCGAAGGCGACGAACTGCCCGATCCAGGCTGCGATCTCGGTCGCGCGGACATAACCAAGCCTGCTCGCCAGCAAAGCTCGCAAAACGCGTCCGCCGTCCATCGGGAAAGCGGGGATCATGTTGAACAGCGCAAGAAAAAGATTCACTGACGCCAGGCGGTCGACGAGGGGGATCTTGAGATTGTCCACGGCTGCCGCTGCGCCTGGCTGCAGATTTGCGTCAAACAAAAATACCAGCGCGGCTGCAATCACGACATTGACCATTGGGCCGGCGATAGCGATGAGGAATTCTTCCCAGGGCTCCTCCGGTATGCGCTCAAGCTGGGCGACGCCGCCGATCGGCAAGAGCGTCACATAGGGCGTCGGTACGCCAAAGGCGCGCGCGGTGAAGATGTGGCCGAATTCGTGCAAAAGCACGCAGAGAAAAAGCAGGACCATAAAAACAAGACTGTCCCACGCGGTCGCGGCGCCGCCAGAGGCGTAGCTCGCTGCAAAAATCCAGGCGAGAAACAGCAGGAAGGTGATATGAACGCGGACGACGGTGCCCGCTACCTTGCCAATATTCAATGACCAGGACATGGGTGCCTCGTATGGTCGGGACCGCCCGGTAAAAGGTAGTATCGACCCGGACCCTTTTCGAGGGTCATGCGTTCGCTGCAAGAGGGCTCAAGAGGGCTCATGTCATGGCGGTAAAGCTCACGGGAGATGCTCGCAAATCCGCGCTGGCACGGCTCACCGGCTGGTCCGAGACGGCAGGCCGCGACGCCATCACGAAAAAATTCGTGTTCAGGGATTTCAACCAGGCCTTCGGTTTTATGACGCGCGCGGCTTTGGTCGCGGAAAAAATGAACCATCATCCGGAGTGGTTCAATGTGTACAAGACGGTCGACGTGACGCTATCGACCCATGACGCCGGCGGCCTGACCGACCTTGACGTGAAACTGGCGGAGGCAATGGACAAAATCGCTGCCGGCTAGGCGCTGTCGGCCGCAGCGATATAATAATAAAAAGCGCCGGTCCTTGCAGCGGACGGAATCGCTAACCAAATGGGGGCCCATGGGATTCGCAAGTTCCACGTCCTGGCAGAATAACGACGACGAAGGCGCGTTTCGTCATCAATTCTGGCGCAAAACGCGGCGTGTCGCGGCGTCGCTTCCTTTCGCCGAGGATCTGCTCGCCGCCTATTACTGCGCGTTCGATCGCGGCACGCCGCTGGCGGTGAAGACCTCGCTGGTCGGAGCGCTCGCCTACTTTGTGCTGCCGGCGGACGTTATTCCGGATGTTCTGCCGATCCTCGGCTTTGCTGACGATGCTGCCGTGCTGGCGACCACCATCAATCTGGTGTCGAGTCATATCCGTCCGGAACATCACACGGCGGCGCGGAACAAGCTCGCCGAACTTTCCTCAGCGGATTGAGCGGAGTTCACGGCCGCAAAATGACCTTGCCCATGACCTGCCGCGCCGCGATTGCGTTGAGCGCAGCGGGTGCTTCTGCAAGCGGATAAACTGCGTGCACGTGCGACGACAATTTGCCTTCCACGCACCAGGCCAACAACTGCTCCATGTTGGCGCGATGTGCAGCCGGATCACGCTCAATCCATGAGCCCCAGAACACACCAATCACATCGCAGCCCTTCAGCAGCACGAGATTGAGCGGCAGCTTGGGTATTTCGCCGGCGGCGAAGCCGACCACGAGAAAACGTCCCTGCCAGGCAATGGAACGCAGCGCGGCCTCCGCATAGGCCCCGCCGACCGGATCATAGATAACGTCGGCGCCGCGGCCTTGTGTGATACCGCGCAGGGCCTCTTTCAAATCTTCGCTGCCGTAGTCGATGCCATCGTCGGCGCCGTGTTTGCGCGCAAAGGCGATTTTTTCCGCGGACGAAGCGCATGCGATCACGCGCGCGCGCATCAGCTTGCCGAGTTCGACCGCCGCCAGGCCCGTTCCGCCGGATGCACCGAGCACCGCGAGGGTTTCACCAGCCTTCAGCTTGCCGCGATCTTTCAGCGCATGCAGCGTGGTTCCGTAAGTCACGCAAAGACCGGCCGCGCGATCCACATCGAGGCCGTCGGGAATCCTGACAAGCCTGTCGGCCGAGACAGCGATGCGCTCGCGTGCGGCACCGTAGCCGGTATAAGCCATGACGCGATCGCCGATCGCAAACTTCGTTACGCCCCCGCCGAGAGCCTCAACCGTGCCGGCGCATTCGGCCGCGGGCGAAAACGGCAGCGGCGGCTTGGTCTGGTACTTGTTGGCGATGATCAGCGTGTCGAAGAAGTTCAGCGCCGCGGCCTCGATACGCACGACCACTTCGCCTGATCCGGCCACAGGTTCAGGGATCTCGGCGAGGGTCAGATCGTCGGGCGTTCCGTAGCGGGTGCAGAGCAGGGCTTTCATGGCGGCCGGGCTGATGGAATGGTGCAGCGCGAATAGCAAGGCCGCATAGTCCTAGCAAGGCGCCGCCAGCCTGATGCCTTTTGTCGCCTTCACATTGCCTGCATTCCCTCATAATGCGCTAGTATCCGGCGATTCCTGGTGGGGCGTGCATCGACAGTCATTATCTCCGTTACCGGTAGGACCCGATGAACATCACTCCCTTATTCCGCATTTGTGTTGCTCTGTGCGCGATTGGTGCATTGAATGTGACTGCATCGGCGCAACAGAAAAAGCCGGCCAGCCCCACCGACCAGGCTGTGTTGCTGGGTCAATTCGGCGAATGGGGCGCCTATCGGGCGATGCCCGGCGGCAAGAAGGTCTGCTTTGCGCTAGCAAAGCCGAGCTCGACCACGAGCGCGCCGACCGGGCGAAGCCGGGATCCTTCCTATGCTTTCGTGTCGACCCGGCCAACGGAAAAGGTAAAGAACGAAGTCTCAGTCATCGTGGGCTACCCGCAAAAGCCCGGCCAGGATGCCAGCGCGGCGATCGGCTCGGCTACGTATTCGATGTATACGCAAAACGACGGCGCCTGGGTGAAGAACGCCGCCGAAGAGGCGCAGATGGTGGACACCATGCGCAAAGGCTCCGACCTTGTGGTTAAAAGTGAATCGGCGCGGGGCACGAAAACCACCGACACATATTCGCTCAAAGGTATTGCCCAGGCACTCGACAAGGTCGCGGAGGAGTGCAAGTAACCCGCAGGGCCATCATTGGGCGGCCACGCAGTGGCGAGACCCGGTAAGCCCGACTAGATAGACTGGGTCCTTCAATCGGGATCGCGGGGACAGGCCCGGCGATGACAGCGGCTGACCCTCAATATGACCTTGGCGTTGCAAGATACCCAATTCGTCGAAAAGGCGCCGCTCGAACGCTATGTGGCACCTGAAAAGCCGTCACTGATCGGCCTTACAAGAGCGCAGCTTGCCGACGCACTGGGTTCGATCGGGGTGGCGGAAGCGCAGCGCAAAATGCGCGTGCAGCAGCTTTGGCACTGGATCTATTTCCGCGGGTTTACGTCGTTCGATGAAATGACCAGCGTTTCGAAGGAGCTGCGCGCCGCGCTGGCCGATCGGTTCACCTTGGCTCGCCCCGAAGTCGTTGCCGAACAGGTTTCGGTCGACGGCACGCGCAAATGGCTGTTGCGGCTTCCCGGCGAAGTGCAGGGCGAGCGTCCGCACGAGGTCGAATGCGTCTACATCCCCGACACTGAACGTGGCACCTTGTGTGTCTCCAGTCAGGTCGGCTGCACACTCACCTGTACGTTCTGCCACACCGGCACCCAACGTCTGGTCAGAAATCTCACCGCGGGCGAAATCGTGGGCCAGGTGGTCGCTGCACGCGACCGCCTGGGCGACTGGCCAGGCGGCACACGTCCAACCGATGGCGTCGTGCCGAGCGGCGAGCGCTGCATCACCAATATCGTGATGATGGGCATGGGTGAGCCGCTCTACAATTTCGATGCGGTGCGCGATGCGCTTCTCATTGTGGCGGATGGCGAGGGCATCGCCATTTCAAAACGGCGCATCACGCTTTCCACCTCCGGCGTCGTACCCAACATCGCGCGCACTGGCGCCGAAATCGGCTGCATGCTGGCGGTCTCCCTGCATGCGGTGCGGGACGATCTGCGTAACGAGTTGGTGCCGCTCAACCGTAAATATCCGATTGCAGAGCTTCTGGAAGCCTGTCGCAACTATCCTGGCGTTTCGAACGCCAAGCGCATCACTTTCGAATACGTCATGCTCAAGGGCGTGAACGATTCAATCGACGACGCCAAGGCGCTGGTGCGGCTGCTCAAGGGCATTCCCGCCAAGATCAACCTCATCCCGTTCAATCCCTGGCCAGGCAGCAAGTTTGAATGCTCGGATTGGGAGCAGATCGAGATATTCTCCCAGATCATTTTCGATGCCGGCTATGCCTCGCCGGTCCGCACGCCGCGCGGGCGCGATATCCTGGCCGCCTGCGGCCAGCTTAAAAGCGCGACGGAGAAGCTTTCAGTACGAGAGCGCATGGCGCTGCGCGCGATGGCAATGGTGGAGTGACCCCACCGCTTTATTTAAGGATAGGAAATGTCCCTCTTTGGCCGGATTATCGTCATCTTCTTTGCGCTCATAGTGGCCATCGTGGCCGCAGGCCTTGTGCTCGCCATCGGCATCGTCGCGCCGGACTGGGCTGGCATTGATTCCGATCCCTTCGAGCGCGTGAGCTTCTTCATTGTTTCCTTCTTTGCCACCAGCCTCGTCGGTACGGTCGCAATCCTGCCGGCGCTGGTTGTGGTTGTCATCTCGGAGGCCGCGCGCTTGCGTCACTTTCTTTATTACGGTGTTGGCGGCGCGCTGGTCGGGCTGGCGTCGTATTATGGCTCCGATATTTCGGTCAGGCTGGAAAACACAACGGACGTCGCACCGGTTGGCAATTCCCTGCAGCTTGCGGCTGCTGCCGGTATTGTCGGCGGGATCGTCTATTGGCTGATCGCCGGTCGTAACGCAGGCCGCTGGCGGGAACCGCGTCCGGTTTAACGCCTGGCCCAGTTGAGCGCCGCTTCCAGGCGATCGTGACCCCAAAACAGCTCGCCGTCGGCGGTGACGAAGCTGGGTGAGCCGAATATGCCGAGCCTCTGGGCTTCCTCGGTATGAGCACGGAGCTGCGACCTGTTTTCGTTCGACTGGGCGCGATCCAGCACGGCGCCGGCGTCCAGTCCGAGACGGGCCAGAACGCCGGCGATCGTCTCTGTGTCCTCGACCGTGCGGCCTTCTGCGAATTCTGCGCGATAGATGGCGCGGCAATAGTCCTCACCCCAGGGCTCGGCCAGCCCTACCAGGGCGACACGCGCGGCCAGCAGAGTATTCTGCGGAAACGTTGTCGGCCGCACAAATGGCAGGCCCAATGTGCCGCACGTTCTCTCAAGGTCGCGCCACATGTTGCGGCCCTTTGCCGGGAAGAGATTGAACGGCGATGTCGTCCAGCCTTGTTCCTTGAAAATTGGTCCCAGCATGAATGGCCGCCAGCGCACGGCGACGCCGGCGGCCTCAGCGAGCGGTGAAATGCGCATCGCCGCCGGGTAGGAATAGGTCGACGCGAATTCGAACCAGAAATCGAGTGTCGGCTTTGCCATGGTTGCAAATATAGCGGCCTGTGTGCGTTGCCGCCTTTCTATTTTCAGGGGTCTCGGCTAGACGAGGCGCGCATGAACCGCACCGGACTCATCATCGCGCTCGCCGTTGCCATTGTCACAGGCGTGGCCTTTGGGCTTTATCCCGACCTCGACTTACGCGTCGCGCGCCACTTCTATGCAGTCGAGGACACGAGTCACAATATGTTTGCTTTCCGCATTTATCCGCCGGTGATGATGGCGCGAAATCTTGGTCTCTGGATTGCTACGGTCCTGGTGGTTCCGGCTGTGCTTGCGCTGCTCGTCAAGCTGATCCTGCCGCGACGCAAACTATTCATACCGGGGCGTGCCGTCGTTTTCCTCATCAGCACCATGATTTTGGCACCCGGATTGCTGGTCAATGTGCTTCTCAAGGACCACTGGGGCCGGCCGCGGCCGATCGATGTGACGCAGTTCGGGGGCCATGATCAGTTTGTTGCGTGGTGGGATCCACGCGGCAGTTGCCCGTCCAATTGCGCATTTGTGTCCGGCGACGTGTCCGGCGCATTTTGGACGGTCGCACCGGCAGCATTGGCGCCACCGCAGTGGCGCGCTCTCGCATACGGCGCAGCGCTCGCGCTCGGGACCGGTATGGCGGCGATTCGTGTGATGGCCGGTGCCCATTTCCCGTCCGACGTCATCTTCGCGGGCGTGTTTACGTTTCTTGTTATCTGGGCCGTCTACGCCCTGATTTACCGGTGGCCGCGCACGCGCCTGTCGGATGATGACGTCGAGCGCGTACTCGAGCGGGTGGCTCTGCCCGCGCACGATTTCCTTGCTCGATTGTTTGGTGGAAGCCGAAGAGCGAAATAGCGCTGCAACAGAATAAAGACTGCAGTTTGCGGGCGTGGTGTTAACCACGACGCACTTTGCGCCGCTTACCTTTGGCCCTATAGTCCGCCGCAAATTTTTTGAACGTGGCGGATATCCGATGCCCGACGGCAAGACGAAGAAGAACGTGAAGAAAGTTGTGCTTGCCTATTCCGGCGGGCTCGACACCTCGATTATTCTGAAGTGGCTGCAGACCACCTATGGATGTGAGGTCGTCACTTTTACTGCCGATCTCGGTCAGGGAGAGGAACTGGAGCCGGCGCGGCAAAAGGCGTTGTTACTTGGCATCAAAAAGGAAAACATTTTCGTCGAGGATTTGCGCGAGGAATTCGTCCGCGATTACGTTTTCCCGATGTTCCGGGCAAATGCGCTGTACGAGGGACAATATCTGCTCGGCACTTCAATCGCGCGGCCGTTGATCGCCAGGAAGCAGATCGAGATTGCGGATAAGGTGGGAGCCGATGCCGTGGCACACGGTGCTACCGGCAAGGGCAACGATCAGGTCCGATTCGAACTGACGTATTACGCGCTCAAACCGGATGTGACGGTGATTGCACCGTGGCGGGAGTGGGATCTGACCTCGCGAACCAGGCTGATCGAATTTGCCGAAAAGCATCAGATTCCGATTGCCAAGGACAAGCGTGGCGACGCGCCGTTTTCGGTTGACGCCAATCTGTTGCACACCTCGTCCGAAGGCAAGGTACTCGAAGACCCGGGTCAGGACGTCCCGGAATATGTATTTTCGCGTACTGTCGATCCGGAAAAGGCCCCCGATAAGCCGACGACCATTACTGTCGATTTCGAACGCGGCGACGCTGTTGCAGTTGACGGAAAAAAAATGACGCCGGCGGTGCTTCTCAAGCATCTTAACGATCTGGGTCGCGCAAACGGGATTGGCCGGCTCGATCTCGTCGAGAATCGTTTCGTCGGCATGAAGTCACGTGGCATGTATGAGACGCCGGGTGGCACCATTTTGCTTGCGGCCCATCGCGGCATCGAATCGATCACGCTGGACCGTGGCGCTGCGCATCTCAAAGATGAGCTGATGCCGAAATATGCCGAGCTCGTCTACTATGGTTTCTGGTTCGCACCGGAGCGTGAAATGCTGCAAGTCGCAATCGACAAGAGTCAGGAATTTGTAACCGGTCGCGTGAAGCTCAAGCTCTACAAAGGCAACGTCACTGTCATCGGCCGCGAGAGCAAATATTCACTCTACGATCAGGATCTGGTGACATTCGAGGAAGGTGCGGTGGCCTACGATCATCGCGACGCCGAGGGCTTTATCAAGCTCAATGCGTTGCGTCTGCGCACGCTTGGTCAACGGCGGCGCAAGCTGAAGCTTGACTGAACCAACTGCAATTGAGGAAACGTCGATGGCCCGACGTGTGACGAACCCATGCTTGCTTGCGGCCCTTCCTTTGGCCCTTGCTTTGACCATTCCTTTGATTCTTGCCGCCTGTTCGTCGGACAAAAAGGAAACGGAAGAAAATCCGAATGTTTTTCCGGCCGACTACAAGAATGAAATTTTGACCACGATGACGACCATGCTCGACGATCCGACAAACGTGCGCAGCGCGTACATTAGCGACCCGATATTGCGGGCGGCAGGCAAAGACGAGCGCTATATTGTCTGTGTCCGGTCGGATTCACGCAACGTCTACAAGCAGTACGCCGGCAACAAAGATCGCGTCGGTATTTTCTATGGTGGTCATCTCAACCAGCTCATCGATGCGACGAAGGAGCAGTGCGGAAACGCCGCCTATAAACCGTTTCCGGAGCTCGAGCATCTCTGCCAGGCCAAAAAATGCGTTTAGGGATCGTCCGGCCCGCTAGTGAATACTCTCTGCCGGGATCATTGTTGATTCCGTGTCGGCCTGAATGAATTTCAGTTCCGGCATCAATGGCAGATTGTGGCGCCGCTTGTCGGCAATTTCGGCAGCGACCTGCTGCATCTGGACGAAACGTACGGGCGTTACCGGATGCGTCACAGCAATACGAATGCTGTCGGGAGTTTCCATGGACAGTGCCCGCCAGAACTCTTCCGTGCCCGCGAGATCGTAGCCCGCCCGTGCTGCATAGTACGCACCGACATAATCGGCCTCACGCTCGAAACCGACGCTGAATGCCCGTTCTCCCGCGCGCCCAAGTTCCCTGATAAATGCGCCGCCGGTCGGTATTCCAGCGAGCGACATTCCGGCGTCGATCGCTGCTCCGCCGGCCCAGCCAAGGATTTTGTTGGCATGCTGCTTTTCCAGATGACCAAGATTGGCATGCGCGAGCTCATGTCCGATGACGAGGGCAAGCTGCGCGTCGGTGCGCGCGATCCGCAGGATGCTCGAATGGACGACGATTCTGTCGCCGGTCGTGAAGGCATCCGGCGATGAGTCGGATTTAAGTTCGATCGGGATCGCACATGCTTTTGCCGGAGTCACCGTGCGCATTGCATCGATGCCGTCGCGACGCACCAGAATCCGGATGGGTTGTTCGCCGTTGTTGCGCGCAAATCGGCCAATCCACCCGGCTGTATCGGTGCGTGGCACGGGTTCATTGTTGAACGTCAGAAGATGGTCACCCGGCTTGATTCCCGCGGCGGCAGCCGGCGAGGTCTCTGCAACGGACAGGACAGTCGCCTGTGTCCAGCTCACTGAAACCGCGTCATGGGTGGAGGAACGGTATTTGCGCGGCAGGCTCGCGACCGTGCCCGCATCCAGACCGATCTGTGCCCAGGTCCAATTCTTGCAGTCGTCGCGATTGGCCACACGAAGCCGGAACGCGACGCTCTGAAGCCGGTCGAGTTGCGCCAAGTAATCGCGGATATGATCAATCTGCTGCCTGCGGCGTTCCAGTTCGACGTCCTCAGACGGCAGCGGCGGCAATTTCGAGATCGGGCCGCAGGCTGTGCAAAGCAGACTTCCTGCGATCAAAAAACTCAAACGCGAACGCACGACGTCACCCCGGAAAGGGGCAAACCGTGCACGATGCGGGGATTTGTTTCAAGTATAAGTTGCAGAGTTTGTATAGAACAACCGGCATCAGCCTTTTGGCTGACATCAAGCGGGCGCGTGGCAGACGGCCTCGATGTTGTGACCATCAGGATCAAGCACAAAAGCGCCGTAGTAATTCGGGTGGTACTGGGGCCGCAGGCCGGGCGCGCCATTGTCCTTGGCGCCGGCCGCAATCGCTGCGCGATAGAACGCGTCGACTGCGGACCGGCTCTTCGCTGCGATAGCAACGTGCATGGCGCGGTTGAGTCCGCCCTCGCCACCAATCCAGAAGTCCGGTTTGCCGTCGATCCCGAAGCCCGCGGCCGGACTATCGCGTTCGTCCTGCCGCACCTCCATGACGAGCACATACCCGAGCGGCTCGAGTGCCTTCTCATAGAAGGCTTTCGAGCGCTGATAGTCCGAGACAGGAAAGCCAAGGTGGTCGATCATCGCAATCAAAGCTGCCGGTCGACCAGGGCCTTTTTCAGTTCGGCGATTTCCTTCGCCGGGTTGAGGCCTTTTGGACAGGCCTTCGAACAATTCATGATCGTGTGGCAGCGGTAAAGCCGGAATGGGTCCTCGAGATTATCGAGGCGATCGCCGGTGGATTCATCGCGGCTGTCCTGGACCCATCGGTTGGCTTGCAGCAATGCGGCCGGGCCAAGATAACGATCCGAATTCCACCAATAGCTCGGGCACGACGTCGAGCAGCAGGCGCACAGAATGCATTCGTACATGCCGTCGAGCTTGGCCCGGTCGTGGTGGCTTTGCTTCCATTCCTTTTCCGGAGTCGGCGTGGTCGTCTTCAGCCACGGCTCAATCGATGCGTATTGCGCGTAGAAATTATTCAAATCCGGCACGAGATCCTTCACGACCGGTTGGTGCGGCAGCGGATAGACGCGCACCGGCGCCCGCGCATCGTCGATCGCCTTTGTGCAAGCCAACGTGTTGGTACCGTCGATATTCATGGCACAGGAACCGCACACGCCCTCGCGGCAGGAGCGGCGGAAGGTGAGCGTCGGATCGATAGTGTTTTTAATCCAGATCAGCGCGTCGAGAACCATCGGTCCGCAATCATCGCGATCGACGTAGTAGGTATCGACGCTCGGATTCTGCCCGTCTTCCGGGTTCCAGCGGTAAATGCGGAATTCGCTCACGTGCGTCGCATGCGAGGTGCGCGGCCACTTCTTGCCCTCGGTGATCTTGGAGTTTTTCGGCAGGGTGAATTCGACCATGGCAAATTTCCGTCAGTAAACGCGGGCTTTCGGCTCGACATAAGCAACGTCGTTGGTGAGCGTGTAAGCGTGCACCGGGCGATAGTCGAGTTTCACGTGACCCTTTTCATCCATCCAGGACAGCGTGTGCTTCATCCAGTTCTTGTCGTCACGTTCGGGATAGTCCTCACGTGCATGCGCCCCGCGGCTTTCCGTCCGATTTCTGGCCGAGTCCATGGTGACGACCGCCTGCGCAATCAGGTTGTCGAGTTCCAGCGTTTCGATCAGGTCAGAATTCCAGATAAGCGACCGGTCGGTGACATGAACGTCGGCCATACCGGCATAGACGTCATGAATTCGCTTGTGGCCCTGATCCAGCACCTCGCCGGTGCGGAACACGGCGCAGTCCTGTTGCATGACTCTCTGCATGTTGAGCCGTAACTTGGCGGTCGGCGTCCCGCCGGAGGCGTTGCGGAATTTGTCGAGCCTCGACAGCGAAATTTCGGCCGAATTTTTCGGCAGTTCAGGCTGCTTGTCTCCCGGCGTCAACAACTCGGCGCAGCGGTGTGCTGCGGCACGCCCAAACACGACCAGATCGATCAGCGAATTCGAACCGAGCCGGTTGGCGCCATGCACCGACACGCAGGCGGCTTCACCGAGCGCCATAAGGCCGGGGATTACAGTATCGTCGCTACCATTTTTCTTGGTCAGTGCTTCGCCGTGATAATTCGTGGCGATGCCTCCCATATTGTAATGCACGGTTGGTAACACCGGTATCGGTTCGCGCGTGACGTCGACATTGGCAAAAATGCGCGCGGTTTCGCTGATGCCCGGCAACCGCTCATGCAACACTGCCGGATCGAGATGATCGAGATGCAGGAACAGGTGATCCTTTTCCTTGCCCACGCCGCGGCCTTCCCGGATTTCGACCGTCATGGCGCGGGAGACGACATCGCGGGATGCAAGATCCTTCGCTGATGGAGCATAACGCTCCATGAAACGCTCACCTTCGGAATTGACCAGATAACCGCCTTCGCCGCGTGAACCTTCGGTGATCAGGCATCCTGCCGGATAGATGCCGGTCGGATGGAATTGCACGAATTCCATATCCTGCAAAGGCAACCCGGCGCGCAGCACCATGGCGTTGCCATCGCCGGTGCAGATGTGCGCCGAAGTACATGAAAAATAGGTGCGCCCATATCCGCCCGTAGCGAGGATGGTCATGTTGGCGGAAAAACGATGGATTGACCCGTCATCCATGTTGAGGGCCACGACGCCCCGACAACGGCCTTCCTCGTCCATGATCAGGTCGATCGCAAAATATTCGACGTAGAACTCGGCCGCATGGCGCAGTGCCTGGCCGTACATGGTGTGCAGCATGGCGTGGCCCGTGCGATCTGCCGCGGCGCACGTGCGTTGCGCGGTGCCCTTGCCGTAATGGGTGGTCATGCCTCCGAACGGGCGCTGATAAATTTTCCCGTCCTCTTCGCGGCGCGAGAACGGCAAACCCCAGTGCTCGAGTTCATAAACGGCGGCGGGCGCATTGCGGCAGAGATATTCGATAGCGTCCTGGTCACCGAGCCAGTCCGCGCCCTTGACGGTGTCATACATGTGCCACCGCCAGTCATCCTCTCCCATGTTGCCCAGTGCGGCTGCGATCCCGCCTTGCGCGGCGACCGTGTGCGAGCGGGTGGGGAATACCTTGGTGATGCAGGCTGTCCGCAAGCCCGCCTCGCTGCATCCAACCACCGCGCGCAGGCCCGACCCACCGGCACCGACAACGACGACATCGTAACTGTGGTCCTCGATCGGATAGGCGCGGCCGTTAATCGAAGGAGTGCCGCCGGATTTTCCATTCGTTGCCATCTCTAGACCCCGAATGACAGCTTGAGAATCGCGTAGATCGACGCCAGGCTGACGGCGAAAACGAAGAACGTGTTGGCCATCAGGCTCAACAGCTTCCATCTTTCATCATGGACGTAGTCGAGGATGATTTCCTGCATGCCGATCCACATGTGATAGGCCGTATTGATGATGAACAGCAGCACGGTAATCGCGACAATCGGTGAGCCCAGAATCTGCACGACTGCCGCATGACTGCGTCCAAGCAGCGCGGTGATGATGAGCAGAAGCCCGATGGTCAGCGGAATGCCGGCGACCGAGGTGATGCGCTGACGCCAGAACTGACCGGTGCCGGAACGGGCTGCACCAAGGCCGCGGACGCGGCGCATCGGCGTGCGCATCGGTTGAACCGGGCTCATCGCGGCCCTCCCATGACGAGATAGCCAACGACCCAAAGGATGAGCGTAAGCGTAATTGAGCCGATCAGCGTTGCCAGCGTCAGCAGTTCACGTTCGACCGGCTCGAAACCGTGGATCGTGTCCCAGATCAGATGGCGGATACCGCCGAGCATGTGGTGAAGCAAGGCCCACGTGTAGCCGAACAGCACCAGCTGCCCGATCAGGCTGCCCATGAACCACTCGACGTTGGCATAGGCATTCGGACCACTCGCCGCTGCGATCAGCCACCAGGCGAGCAGCAACATTCCGAAATAGAGTGCGGCGCCAGTCATGCGATGCACGATCGACATCATCATCGTGAGCATCGGCTTGTAGATTTGCAGGTGAGGAGACAGTGGACGCACGCGCCGCATTCCTGTCGATGTTCCTGCCTCAGGCTCGGCCATCGTCAACTCCAGAAAAACCTGCCGTCGAACGATGAGGTCTCAACGTGAGGACGGGAAACGTATTGCATGTTGACGGGTCAGGCGGCCGCAAGAGACGCGTATGCAAAGTTTCCACTTGACCGGACGGCAAGGGTCGTTACTTCATGATTTACGAAGCTTGAACCTACGAACTGCCCATTGCAATATGCTTTATGTGTAGCCTGCCTTCGTAGAATAAGAAGGAGGTCCCCCAATGCGGTTCGATTTTACCGACCTCAACCTGTTCCGGCACATCGTCGAGGCCGGGAGTATCACCCACGGCGCGGCCCGCTCCAATTTGGCGCTTGCGGCTGCCTCGACCCGGATTCGGAAGATGGAACTGGCATTCGGGACCGCCCTTCTGGTGCGCGGGCGCGCGGGTGTCACACCGACACCGGCCGGCCGCACCTTGTTGCAGCATGCGCGCGGAATCCTGGCGCAAACGGAGCGCCTGCAGGAGGATCTTACGCCTTACGCGCGGGGCCTCGCCGGGCAGGTGCGGGTCCTATCCAATACCAATGCGCTCACCGAGTTTCTGCCCGAAACGCTGAGCTCGTTCCTGATGGCCTACCCGGACATCAGCGTGGACCTCGAGGAACGATTGAGCGACGAAATCGTAGGCCTGATCGCCGAAGGCAATGCCGATATCGGCATCGTTGCCGGTACCGTCGACTACGGCGGCTTGAATACGTTTCCGTTCCGAAGCGACCGGTTCGTGCTCGTGGTTGCAAAAAAACATCCGCTTGCGACCCGTTCGCACATCGGCTTTGCCGAAGTGCTTGACTACGACATGGTCGGCCTCGACCGCGCCAGCGCAATCCAGCGGTTCCTTGCCGACAAAGCAAATCGCATCGGCCGTCCTCTTCGTCTGCGTGTGCAGTTGCGCAGCTTCGATGCAATCTGCCGTCTGGTTGAATGCAACGTCGGTGTCGGTATTGTGCCTGAGACCACCGTGCAGCGCACGCAGCGCACGATGGCGATCAGTGCCGTGCAACTCACCGATTCCTGGGCGCTCCGCGAACTGACCATCTGTGTCCGCGACATCGAGGCATTGCCGCCATACGCGCGGCAACTGGTCGATCATCTAAGGGCAGGCGCCTGAATTCCGTGCGGTGC
>DASYSQ010000154.1:0-5669 GCA_036003145.1 Pseudolabrys sp. | reverse complement strand
CCCCCTACAAGCGTTCAGAAAGAAAATCGGTGAAGACTGCAGAGGCTCCACTTAGACAAAAAGTGACTACCAACTATTCAGAGCCGCAGCGTTGGAGTCACTTTGCCGAATTCCCGCACGACAATCTGAGCATTCATTAGTCAATGGGGCTCCCGACGCGCTTTCTTCTAGAGGCAAAAGCACGGCCTTGATTCACAGGCAAGTCAGAAAACGATTTGAGCGCCTACCTGTTGCAAAAGGTGTCCTTGAACGTATTCGCAGCCGGGACAGGCCAGGAGTGCACAAATCAAAAAGACGCCCCGGCTCGCCAATCGGTCCTCATTCCGCTCCCCGTGCCGCACGAGGCCCAGCAAATGGGCGCGCACCACACTGCGTGCATGGACGTGTTGCACTGGCGTGAGAGCTACTACAACCCGGGTCACCCGGCGCCAAGCCTTATCGCACGCGCTCAGTAGGATGCGTTCCTGGTCTTGATCCAAATCATTGCGTATGGCGATATGCATCGCGTCACTCGTCTTGTTTCTTCCGACCGTTAATGCAGTCCGAAGAAAGAAAGAACCGCCGCCACGACGACAACCAGCCCGACCAGATAAATAATACCATTCATACCAGCCTCGCTAACTCTTCAGCCCTGCGTGGGCATGTCTTATAAGCAACGAGAGACACGGGCGATTGTTCCAACAGTGCTTGGCGGCTTTCATGAATGAAATAGCCAGCGGCCTCCTCTCTGGGTCAATGCGGGGCGACCTAGTGGGGAGGGTACTCACTAATGTCCGCTAATGACCTAAAGCGGACATCTGCTGTTCTGTTCTACATCAACGTGCGCGGAAAAATCATGCGTCAATGATCGGACAACGATAAACGAGAGTAGCTAACTGCCGACAACAGTCTCCAACGTCTCGGCGAGTTGCTCTTGAGTGTAAGGCTTTGCTAGCCGTGGAAACTCGACAGGCGACGGTGGTGAACTTCGGCGTAGCCCGTCGCCAGAACAATTGGAAGATCCGGAATATTTTTCCTAATCTCTTTCGCTAGATCCAGACCGTTCATCCCTGGCATCAGATAATCCGTAACCACAAGATCGAGGTCTCTGTCGGCCTGCAGCATATCTAAAGCTGCCCTCGCCGATGGTGCTTCGACGACCCAGATCGCTCAACATGAACGCAGTGTTTGTTCTCACCAGAAAATCGTCGTCCACAAGCAGAATTCTGAGTTTGCGGCCCTCATTTGAAGCAACGGCGGCGGTCTGCGGTTGGGGCGCGAGAATAAGATCCTCCGCACTTGCGGCCGGCAGCCAAAGGTTCACCGTCGTTCCGCGGCCTAGTTGGCTGGTGATATTTATGGTGCCACCGCACTGAGCGGTCAATCCATGAACCATAGAGAGACCGAGGCCGGTTCCCTTTCCGATGCCCTTCGTCGTGAAAAAAGGCTCCATTGCTTTTGCCAGTGTAGTGCCACTCATTCCTTCCCCGGTGTCCGAAACGCTCAACTGAATGTAATCGCCATGCGCTAGCGTTTTCGGGGCTCTGTCAACCTCGGTCGACACGCTACGACATGCCGCTCGATGAATTTAGATCGCTCATTGCTGATTACATCACCCAGACGACGCGGTGAGATCTTCAGTAACGGCTTGGCAGTCGCCGCCGCGAGTTGCTTGGCGTAAGGATTTTGATCGACAAGGTGTTTAGGCCGTTGGAGGACGCCTACGCGCCGCTGTTAAACGTAACCACAGCCGCATAATCGGGGCTAGCTACTCGTGAAACTTGAACCGCCGGCCACAGGGCCACTTCTAATCGCGCGCCTGCCCGAGAGCTGCTCTCATGCGACGAAGTTTTTGCATTCGCCGCAATGGAGACAGCTTGGTCGGAGCTCGAATACCTTTCGACGGCTCTGCCTTGCCAACCATCGCGCTTCTCAACCACATATGTGGCCATTCAACTTTGGGAGGGCCGATTTCCTTGGCGGGCATTGCATACCTCCAGGATCAGCTAGTCCTACCCTAGCCGGCCTAGGCCAATGCTAACAAGGTCTAGAAAGTTCCATTAGGCGCCCGAGTTGCTGCTGGCTCTTGGATTTTTGAATTTGATCCAGGCTTTCGACGGCCCCGACCGATAGGGTGAATCCAGCTTCTTTAAAACGATACCTTCAAGACCCAGCTTGCAGACGGCCTCGAAAAGTTTATCGCCGTGACCTTCGGCGTGTTCCACATACTGGATGCCGCGATCACCGCGCAGAAGCTTTCGGAGAGCCGCCTTGCGCTCTACGTAGGATTTGCGGCGCATGTCTTCTTCGCCGAGCATCAGAAGGTCGAAGGCGAGGGCAGTGGTCCGGGTATCATTCGAACGACTGTGCAGGGCTTCAAAGTCAGCGACACCATTGGCGTCGAGCCAGACAGCTTCAGCGTCAAGAATGGCAGAGCCTTTTATCCGCGCCGCGTCCTGCATAATCAGCGGGTAGGGTGTGGACCAATCCGCGCCATTCATTGTGTAGAGACGCACCCGCCCATCCCGATGATCTGCAGCCGATAGCCATCGTGCTTCAGCTCATGCGCCCAGCCTGGCCCGCTCGGGGGCTTATTGGCGACAGTAGGCTGACAGGGGTTGATGAAAGCAGCAGGCGCATTTACCGGCCTGCCACGGGAACTACGCCATAACATGCCATGAATATATGGCCGGTGATGCAAAGAAGAAGGGCCGCCGAGCGGGGACACGGCAGCCCTTGGTACACTGCCGCCGGATTTGAAGGGAAAAGGGGACCGAGGTCCAGCGGCTCCAAATCAATTCGGGATTCCTAAAATGGTTGCGAAAGATTCGGCGCCGCCATAACTCTTCTTTAGTTGTATGTATTTTTTTAATGCGCATTCGACGGGGTCGAATGTACTCAGTGTTTCTTTCCGCTGCTGGGCGTACCTTTATTGCCGGTGTTGACGGTGCCATTACTGGTTATCCCGCTACCCTGGCGCGTCGGAGTTACTGAGCTTTTCTTGGGCTTGGCTGCCGCAACGCATCTGCACACAGGGGGTGGGCCCGAACTACATTGCTGGCTTTCCCCTACGGGGCACTGCGGCGAAAACCCTCCGCCACCAGCTTTGAGCGCGAATGCCGGATTTCCTGTTCCAACGACGAGTACCGAAAGCAAAACAAAGCTTCGACCAAACGACATGTGACGCCCCCCATTTGGACAACAATTTACGGCAACTATTTTCTGATTTTACTCTGCCGCGGCTTTTAGTCGAGCCACCGCCTTGGCGCCATTTACTCAAACGCAGCGTGTCAAAAGACACTCCGAAAATCAGGGCAATCCTTGTTGGGCGCTGATGCTCCGCTAATCTGAGATGCTTGTGAATGTTCAAACAAACCGGTGGAGGGCGCGATGAAAGTGGGGCTGACATTTAGTGTCCTGACTACGGGTGCGATCCTGTTGCTGATCGTACCCGCCGACGCACAGACCAAGCGCGATCATCGAGACAATCCAACAACCCGTGACCATCGCGATGGCAGTACGAATAGTGCGCAGGGTGGCGTGACCGTCACATCAACTGGAAACAAACACGGATCGGAGTGTGTCAAGTCGGTTTTTGGCGGACCATGCGTCGGTGGCACTCCTCTAAAAGAAGCAAAAGACTACAAGAAACGTGTTCAAGACACTTACTTGCCTCCTTCGACGCCGCCCGCTCCGAACCGGGACCATCGCACACCGCCGCGAATGACTGGAGATAGCGGCTTGCCGCGTTAGTCGATCCGGGGCCGGACTACCAAATTGGAACGCTGTGTTGCGCTAGTTCTGCACGGGCTTTGGCGGTTCGTATCGGAACCACTGTTTACCCCGCCTGATCAGCACTTCGCGCTTCGACACGCGAGCGTCATCCACGCCGCTCTGACGCCGCAATGCAATCGCTACCGGGTGACGTTCAGGGTTTTTTGCGTCACCGGCTTCCAGGTCATCAGCGCTGACCGCGACCGTGATCTCCTCGCTCTCAGCGGCATCTATGACGGGAAGACCGTCGAGTTCGATTTTGGGCATCACGCACTCCTACAAAGCAGGCGCACTGACCAGCATCACGCGAACTACGCCACAACAAAAAAAAGGGCTGCCGCATGATACCCAACGGCAGCCTAGAACAAGGGTCACCAGCAGACGCGGGGACGGGGGCGCCGATGACCGTCTAATCAACTCGGTCGAGCCCCAGACGTTCCAGTTCCAATCGTATTAGAATGTTCCGTCTTGAGCCCGAGTTGCAGCGGGTGCCATCGGGTTTTTGACTTTGAGCCACGATCGAGCCCGACCAGATCGGTAGGGTGCATCTATCCTCTTTGACACAATTCCTTCCAGGCCAAGTTTGCAGGCCGCTGCGAACATCTCAGCACCATCGCCCTCGGTGTGTTCGACGTACTGAATGCCGCCTCTTGCTCGCCGGAGAACCTTCCTCAGCGCGGCCTTGCGCTCGGTGAGCGGTTTTCTCCTCAAATCTTCGCCATTGAGCATAAGCAGATCGAACACACAGGCGGATGCCCCGGCGTCTGACGGCTATGCAGGGCCTCAAAGTTCGCCACCCCGTCTGAATCAAGCCAGACGACTTCAGCGTCCAGGACGGCGGACCCTTCGATGCGAGCTGCGTCCGCGACGATCAGCGGATAACGCTTCGACCAGTCGGCGCCATTCATAGTGTAGAGGCGAACCCGTCCATCGCGGACGTGGATCTGCAACCGATAGCCATCGTGCTTCAGCTCGTGCGCCCAGCCGGGCCCAATAGGGGGCTTGCTGGCGACTGTCGGCTGGCAGGGATGAATAAACGAAGCAGGCGCATTGATCGGCCTGCCCCGGGAGCTACGCAAAACCATAACGGCGATATATAGCCAGCGAGCAAAAAGAAGAAGGGCTGCGAGCCGTTTGACTGGCGGCCCTCAAACTGTCGGTTTAGTGCGCCCACTCAGCGCATTCGCCTCCACCTCCTCGTCGCACGCACCTACGGGCGTGACGTTTGGCGGCTCTGCTCACGCAGACACCATTAACTCGTGTCCTGCCCATTCCGCAGGCGGCTGCGGCTTGCGTGATCAAGCCCTCTGGCCCTTGAATCGGCGCCATAGGCATTGCCTGTACTGATGTTGTGACGGCGAAGGCCAATGCAGCAAAAGCGATTAATCTGATCATCCGGACCTCCCATCTTTTTAAGAAGAGATTTTCTTGACGCATGGATAGTCGTGGATCGGGCTCAACAGTCGTTGACCCAGATCAATGCGGGGAATGTGGGGTTCCATACCAAACACGGTGGCCGTTCTGCGCCGAATAGAGCGGTTTTCAGCGTGGTTGGCTGTTGCCCACAATAGATCAACGCCGCGCCTTTGCCCAACGTCATGTCGAGTGGGGTCGTGAACTAATCGCCCGGCACCGACAGTATGTCGAAGAGCTTAAGGAAAGCGGTCGCGACACTGAAGCAGCAGAGCAGTTCCTGCTGGTGTTGGAACGCACACAGAAAGTCTTTGAACGCGACTTGGCCGACCTCGAAAGATGGCAGTGAGCACGCTACAGCACGTTAGGCAACTGCGGGCATTGTGCCCGGCATGGACGACTACTTAGTCGGCTTCCATTCACGTGAAAGCTTTTGTGCTTCGGCTAGCTGCCCGGGAGTCATAAGCCGAGCTACGAGGTCTCGGAACGCTGCGGCTCTATCT
>DASYSQ010000153.1:0-24281 GCA_036003145.1 Pseudolabrys sp. | reverse complement strand
CTTGGCTTCGGCGACATAGGCATTGCCCGGGCCGACCAGCATGTCGACGGGCGCGATCGATTTGGTGCCGATCGCCATGGCACCGACGGCCTGCACGCCTCCCAGCACGTAGATCTCGTCCGCGCCCGCCATCGCCTGCGCGCCGCCATTCAAGGGTGGCCCGCATCCGGCGATCGTCGCTGCCATGCACTTCGGCGGCGCCGACGAGATTTACGTGCTGGGCGGGGTGCAGGCGGTGGCGGCGATGGCGCTCGGCACCGAGAGCATCGCGCCGGTCGACATGGTGGTCGGCCCGGGCAACGCCTACGTCGCCGAAGCCAAGCGCCAGCTGTTCGGCCGCGTCGGCATCGACCTGCTGGCCGGCCCGACCGAGACGCTGATCATCGCCGACGACAGCGTGGACGGAGAGATTTGCGCCACCGACCTGCTCGGCCAGGCTGAGCACGGTCCCACCTCCCCCGCCGTAATGATCACCAATTCCGAAAAGCTCGCCCGTGAGACCATGGCGGAAGTCGAGCGGCTGCTGACGATCCTGCCCACCGCCGACGCCGCCGGCCAGGCATGGACGGACTATGGCGAGGTCATTGTGTGCGACAACGAAGGCGAGATGATCGCCGAGGCTGACCGCGTGGCATCGGAGCACGTGCAGGTCATGACACGCGACCCCGACGTATTTCTCAATGGCATGAAGAATTACGGCTCACTGTTTCTCGGTCCACGCACCAACGTCGCTTACGGCGACAAGGTGATCGGCACCAATCACACACTGCCGACCAAGAAGGCTGCGCGTTATACCGGCGGGCTGTGGGTCGGCAAATTCATGAAAACCTGCACCTATCAAAAAGTACTGACCGACGAAGCCAGCGCCATGATCGGCGAATATTGCTCGCGGCTGTGCGTGCTGGAAGGCTTTCTCGGCCACGCCGAGCAGGCCAATATCCGTGTACGCCGCTACGGCAGGCGAAACGTGCCATACGCCCAGGCGGCGGAATGACGATCGAACTGACGAAGACGCCGTCTTTCCGGCTCGACGGCAAACGCGCGCTGGTGACCGGCGCCGGTCGCGGCATCGGACTCGCCGCAGTGTCGGCGCTAGCCGACGCGGGCGCCCATGTGACGCTCGCGGCGCGCACATCAAAAGAGATCGAGGAAGCGGCCGAGGCAATTCGGGTGCGCGGGCAACAGGCCACGCCTCTCACCCTCGACGTGCGTGATGTCGACGCAGTGAAGAAAGCGATCGGGGCACAAGAGCCGTTCGACATCCTGGTCAACAACGCCGGCACCAACAGGCCGGCGCCGTTCATCGATGTAAAGTCAGAGGATTTCGATTTCGTCTTTTCGCTGAACGTCCGCGCCGCCTATTTTGTGGCGCAAGCGGTGGCGCGGCGGCTGGTCGAAGCCAGGCGCGGCGGTGCCATCATCAATATGTCCTCGCAAATGGGCCATGTTGGCGGGCCGACCCGCACGGTCTATTGCGCGACCAAGCATGCGATGGAAGGTTTCACAAAAGCGATGGCGATCGAACTCGCGCCGCACAAGATCCGCGTCAATACGCTGGCGCCGACCTTCATCGAGACGCCAATGACTCGACCGTTTTTCGAAAATCAGGCGTTCCGCGAGGACACGTTGCGCCGCATCAAGGTCGGCCGTCTTGGCCAGCTCGAAGATCTGACCGGCGCGATCGTGTTTCTGGCGAGCGACGCCGCCGCTTTGATGACTGGCACGTCGCTCGTCGTCGACGGCGGCTGGACCGCGGAATAGCTATGTCAGCGGCGGCAAGTCGGCGAAATATTCCGGATGCTCCTTCTGTACCTCGGCCATGAACTGCGGGCGGAACAGGCTCGGCACGTCGAGCCGCGGTGCGCCCTTGAGCGTATTCATCAGCACCTCGTCCTCCGCGTTCTCGAAGGCGCGCAGCACATTCGGCGATAGTCGCGGATCAAAACTGATGTGGCGTACCGCCTTCTTGCCGATCGCCACGTCGGTGCCAGGCACCCATTTGGCGAAAATCTCCACCGCCTCGTCGCGGTTGTTGCGGGTGAAGTGCGAGGACTGCGCGAGCCCGGCCGCAATGGCCTTCACAAGCTGCGGCTTGGCCTCGACCGTCGGACCGTGCGCGGTCGCCACCATGACATAGGACATGTGATGGCCGCCGCGAATGACCGGGTAGGAGTCAGGCACCTGGGTGAGGACCTGCGTCACGTAAGGCTCCCATGACACCACGGCGTCGACCTTGCCTTCCGCCAGCGCCGGCGCCAGGCCGAATTGCGACCAGATGTTCTCGATGGTGAGCTCTTCGTATTTCATCTTGGCGCGGCGCAGCACCATCTTGAAATACTCGTCAGAGGTCTGCCCGCGCGCAAGCCCGATCTTCTTGCCCTTGAGATCGGACAGCTTGCCGGGCTCGATGCCGCGACCCTTCCTGGTGACGATGGCAAGCGGGTCGTCGCAATTGTCGCGGGTGGCATCATTCATGATGAGGCCGATCACCTTGAACGGCTCGCCGGCATGCACCGCCTTGAGGTAGGTGGTGGTGCTCATGTCGCCGATCTGCGCACGGCCGTCGTGCATGGCGTTGACCATGTCGGTACCGGTATCAACGACCAACATTTTGGCATCGACGCCGTGCTTGGCAAAGAAGCCCTTTTCCGCGCCGATAAACATCGGCAGATGGCCGAAATTGTTGCCGATCACCACATCAAGTCTGGGCAAGTCCGCCATTGCTTCCTCCGTCCCCGAACTGTCGTCCCCGCGACCGTCTTCGGCGGGGCCTCGACCTGTTTCATACACCCCGTTTGCCTGATCGTCCGCCATTGCGGATGATGGCAGCGTTTCATTTGCCCAATACCTGCGGATTTACGCAGTTTGGGGGCATGCGCCCACCGAGCAGCGCCTCGATATTGTCCACCACGATGTTCGCCATTTCCTCGCGCACATCGAGGGTGGCGCTACCAAGATGCGGATTGAGAATGACGTTTTTCAGCCGTTTCAATTCCGCGTGTACCTTTGGCTCATGCTCGAACACGTCGAGGCCGGCGCCGGCAATCTTCCTGCCTTTGAGCGCGCGCACCAGGGCCGCTTCGTCGATAATGGACCCACGCGCGGTATTGATAATGAAGGCGGACTTCTTCATCAGGCCAAGCTCGCGCACTCCAATCTGGTGGCGGGTTTGCGCATTGAGCGGTGAATGCAGCGAGACGAAATCGGATTCGCGGAGCAGCTGGTCGAGCGGCGCAAATGTGAGTCCGGCTTCCCGCTCCTCATTTTCCGGCTTGCGGCGGGGCGTCCAGTAGAGCACCCGCATGGAAAATCCCCGAGCGCGGCGCGCCACCGCCTTGCCGATCAGCCCGCCGCCGCCGATGAGCCCTACGGTTTTGCCGTGAACGATTGATCCGAGCAGATGCCGTGATTGCCCACCCGGGAATTTACCAGCGCGCACAATCCGGTCGCCTTCCACCATGCGGCGCGCGGTCGCAAGCATGAGTCCGAATGTGAGATCGGCGGTCGCCTCGGTGGTCACCGGCGGGACTACGGTGACCGGGATGCCGCGCGTGGTCGCCTCGGCAACATCGATGTTTGACGGTGTAATGGATTGCGCGGCGACATGGCGCAGCTTCGGATTCGCCGCGATGACCGCGCGGTCGACCTTGTCGTGCAGCAGGCAAAACAGGATATCGGCCTTGCGAACGGCGGTGATAAGCGCGCGATGGGGAATAATTCGGCTGTCGTCGGGAAATACCTTTACGTTTGCGAGTGCTCGCAACCGTTTGAGCGCGCTTTCGGCGATCGGCTGGCTGACGAAAACGCGTAGCTTGGCCGTCACCGCTGCCACCGCACGATACCGGCGACCCCATCCACGGCGCACTGAACACCGTCGGGAATCTTGCGGGTGGCATCGAGCACGCCGAGCACCATCGGAATGCCACGCTCGCGCGCAAGCGAAGCCAGATGCGAGGTGGACCCACCGAGTTCCGCGACCACTCCGGCGACCCGCGACAGGATATGGCTGAGCGCAGGCCCAGCCACACGCGTGACCAGCACATCGCCGGGCGCCACGCGCGACAATTCACATTCGCAGTTCACCACCACTGCCCGGCCCGACCCCCAGCCGATACCGGCAGGATGACCGTTAAGGCCAGGATGCTGGAGCCAGATTTCATCCGGCACGATGGCTGGCTCCATGTGCAACGGGCGCGATTGCAAAAGCTTGTAACCGCCCTCGTCGATTGCCCATTCAATCTCGACCGGCCCGCCGGCAAGTTGTTCGCATTTGCGCAACAGCCGGCCGAGCGTCACGGCTTCACCGGCTGAAAGGCACGGCTCACTGACCATATTGTCCGGAACAAGCTGCGGCGCTGACACGCCATGCTCACAGGTATCGCGATGACCCTTCCGGCCGGCTTCGACCGTGCGCAGGAATCCGGATTTGCTCAGCACGATGCGATCGGGCACGACCTCGCCCTGTGCGATCGCTGAGCCAAGGCCCCACGTGGCAGAAATCAACATTTGTCCTTCCGCCGTCTCGCTCAGGCCACCGCCGGAGGCGCGCGCCGAAATCAGCGGCTGGATCAGCACGCCCATCGCGGTGTCGGCTGGCGAGAGTCCGTGATTGTCCATGTAGCGGCGAGCATGCGAAGTCCATAGCGCCGCCCAACAAGCGCGCACTGCGGTCAGGAATTCGGTTTCATCGGAGAGGCCAAGAAAGCTTTCGAATTGACCAGCAAAATTGGCGCCCTTGCGATCTTCGATCAGCGCCGACGAGCGCACGACGCCGAGTGGCGTTGTCTCGCGCTGCTTGCGCCAGGCCGTCAGCAACGGCTCGAGAATCTCCGGCGCAATGGGCTTCTCGTAGAGTGCCAGCCTGATCTGGATCGATATCCGGCGTGAGGCAGGCACATCGGTCTCGTTATACTGCTGCAGCAGATCCTCAATGCCGAGATGGCGCAGCTGATGGCGATAGGCTTCAGCCGTCAGCGCGAAGCCGCCCGGTGTCGGCAGCCCCGCTCGCGTCAAACCGGCAAGATTCGCGGCCTTGGGGCCGACCCGTTCAGGGTCAGTGGCGAAAGAATCATCGAGGTGAAGAATAAATGCGGTCATACCTGTTCAATGTCCCGGCAGCGACAGAGCCTCGGCGCGCACCCTCTCCCCTGCAGCGGGGAGAGGGAAAACCGCACGCGCAAACGCGCGTTATTTTACGTGGTCTCCATAGCCCGGCAGCGGATCGACCACTGTGATCTGCTTCACAGGGAAGTTTGAAACGATTTCAATTTCGTCCTTCTTCACGATCAGCATTTCTTCAATACGCACACCGTAACGGAAGCGCTTGCCGTGCTGAGTCTCGAGCGCGAAGGTCATTCCTTCCTGGATTTCGACCGGATGGTCGAGCGACCAGATGCGCGAGATGACCGGTGGATCGTATTGAGCGAGACCCAGACCGTGACCCCAGAGATTGGCGGCTGCCTGGTCTTCGTCTTCGTAGCCCCAGGTTTCCATCGCCGAAGGCCACTTCAACGCGATGTCACGCGTGGTGGCGCCGACCTTCACTGCGCCGATCGAGTCGTAGAGCCACTCAAGCGCAGTGGCGTAGGTGTCCTTCTGCTCTTTCGAGGGCTCCTTGCCGACGCAGTAGGTTCGGTAATAACAGGACTTGTACCCGTTCCACGTGAGCGCGGCCAAATCCATGAACACGATGTCGCCTGGCTGGATGATACGGTCAGAGAAGTTACGCCAGTTCGGCCACGTATTCGGACCGGACGACACGATCACGTCTTCGACGTCTTCCATACCGGGGATGTTGTAGAGGTACTCCATCAGATGCGCAGTCACCTGGTTCTCGGTGATGCCGGGGCGCAGGAACTTCATACACTCCCAGTGCGTGGCATCGCCGATCGCGCCGACGATGCGGAAGCATTCCTGCTCGTCGGGACTCTTGACCGCGCGCGCTTCCATCATCGGGGTCATGCCGTCGACCCAGTTGATGTTGTTCTCTTTGAAGATGTTGATCATGTTGATGTCGACAAAGTCGACGCCAAGCTTCTGGCCGGCAACGCCGTTATCTTTCATCGCCTGCAACACCGCCTTGGTGAACTTGGTCACCTGCTGCGTCGATGCAGGGCCGGCGGCGCCTTTGATCCACGCGAAGGAGTGACGGACGTTCTCCTTTGGGATCCACGGCGAGTGCCGCTCGATCTGGAAACCGAGATCGCCCTGCTCGAACAATATTGGCCGCCCGTCGCCGCACAGCATGGCGTAACGCAGGCCCGGCTTGAGCCTGTTCCAGCCCGGCGTCAGCGTGCCCGTGATGTAGCGGACGTTCTCGTCGTACATGCAGAGCATGGCGCCGAGGCCATGCTTCTTCATCATCTGGCGTGCGCGTTCGATGCGGTATTCGCGCAACCGGTCCCAGTTGACCCGCTGCTGCCAATCCAAACCGGCAATGCCGAAATTAGCTCCCATAGCCGTCCCTCCCGACCGGCGCGTTGGCGCGCCCGTTCCTGATTGGCAGGAATCCTAAGCCGGTTGGCACCTAAAGCAGAAATAATATATTCTGCGCCCGGTCATTAGATTTTCTAATGGTCCGGTTGATGGGGCGTTTATGGCCAATATCCCGCTGCGGCAAATCCGCGCCGTTATCGCGGTCTGTGAAGAAGGCTCCTTCACCCGTGCTGCGCAGCGGGAGAACGCCACTCAATCCGGCATTTCCCAGCACGTGGCAGCGGTTGAGCGCACGCTCAAGGTCAAGCTCTTTGAGCGGACCACCAGTGGCGTGACCCCCACGCCAGCCGGCCTTCGCTACTACAAGCGGTGCGTGGAGGCCGTCGGTACGCTTGAGCACGCGGCCGAGGAAGCGCGCTCGCTGGCCGGCGAAGTAACCGGCGAGCTTCGCATCGGCCTGATGCCGACATTCACGCGTGCAGTGCTGGCGCCGGTGCTTGACGATTTCGTTCCGCGGTGTCCGGAAGTGCGCCTTCACATCGTCGAAGGCTACAGCGGAATGCTGACCGAGATGGTTTTGAACGACCAACTCGATTTTGCAGTGGTGCCTGCCTATGAGGGTACTGTCGGGCTGCGATCGCGTCTTCTGGTGCGCGACCGCGAAATGCTGATTTCCGGCCCGCGCCGCGGCTTTGCGCCACTGTCGCCAATACGGCTCGCCGATTGCACCCCACTGAAATTCGTGGTGCCGGGGCCGGACAATACGCGGCGACGCAATCTCGAAACCTATTTCCAGACTCACGGGGTCGAAATCGCGGCCATGCTGGAGATGGATGCGATGATTGCCACGCTCGAATTCGTTGCCCGCTCCGACTGGGTGACGATCCTGCCGAGCGTGATTTCAGTGAACGACATCGGCCATGGGGAATTGATCGTCAATCCACTCGCCAGCCCGGAACTTCACGCCGAATTTGTGGTCATCCAACCGACCCGGCGTACGCTGTCCACGCAAGCGCGTCTGTTCCTGCAACGCTTTGAAGCAGAGGTCGCGCATATCCACGACGTGTGGGACGAGGCAACCGGAGCGCCCACGAAACGAAAAGCATCGGCCTGACTTCGGGGCTTACAATTACTCTAGCACACGACCTTTCACCGCGTTGGCGAAAGAACTGTAAGTGATGCAGCCGGTTGCATCCGCGGGGAGGTTTGCGCGCAGGCGGCTCTTCACCAATTCGATGTCGCCGGGAGACAGCGCAGCAACTGTCGGACGGACGGATCCGGATAATGTGCTTGTCGTCCAGAAATCATCGAAATTGGCAAACGTACGCTGCACTGTAATCTTGCGCGTCTCCACAACTTCAAGTCCCGCAGTGGTCCACAGTTCACGCAGGGACTCCATACGGGAGGCCTCAGGACTCGGCGGGCCCAATGTCTTTTGTCCCAGCACCTCCGATAAGATCGGCTCCATCGGAAATCCGCCGCCCAGCATATCCCAGGCATAGGCGGCGACGACGCCGCCCGGGCGGACCACACGGACCATCTCGGCGACGCCCTTGGCCGGCTCAGGAACAAAGAAGATAACCAGCGCCATAGTGGCTGCATCAAACCGGAATGGTAGCGCCATGGCGTCGCCCAGACGAAACTCCGCAACCTTTGCGGTGTGCCGCGTGCGCGCGAAAGCAATCTGTTCGGGCGATGGGTCAATTCCCTGAACTTCAGCAGGAGCACAGCGCTCGACCAACATTTCGGTGAATGCACCGTTGCCGCAGCCGATGTCGACGCATTTTTGACCGGTGGGTAGCCTCAACCAGTCGAAGAAAATCTCCAATTTCCCATCATGCGTTCGTAGGCAGCGCCGTCATCGAAGCGAATTTGAGGCCCAGGCATCGTTTTCCCCATCCGGGAAACAATTGGTGCTGCTGCGACAGCTTGCCCTGACTATACCGCCATCCACGCGCCGTCCGCATCCACCGATTTGAACACCGCCTCCAGCGCGGCCGCGGTCTGCAGAATGCCGGCGGGCGGAATGGGAAAAGTCCCCTGCCCCATCGCCGCCTTCGCGAAATAATCGAGATTGCGGCCGAGGTGATTGTCGGCCGGGTAATCGAAAACTTCCGTCTCCTTCCCGGCGCGGCGCACGATCGCGCGCGTCTCGCTTACGCTTTCAGCGCGGCAATTTTCGCCATAGACCGCAATGCGCCAGTCGAAAGGTGTCTTAATGGTGGTGCCAAGTGTGCCGGTGGCGCCGTTCTCGAATTCGATCAGCGCAGAAGTCGTATCGCCGGTGGGCAACTTCAGGGCACGCGATTTCGACAGTGCGCTGATACGTTTCATTGGCCCGTTGAGATCGCGGAAGCAGTCGAGCACATGGATACCCATGCCGGTCATTCCGCCGGCGCGGCTTTCCTCGGGCTGCATGCGCCAGCTGTCGGTGGGATAGTTCGCCAGCCAATCGTGACTGTAATTCCCTTCCACATGCATGACGGTGCCGAAGGCACCGGCGGCCTTCAGTTCGGCGAGTTTGCGCATCGACGGCATAAGGCGGAAGTGATGCCCGACCCCGATCAGAACGCCGGCGCGTTCGACGGCGTCGAGCATGGCTTGCGCGTCGGCCTTGCTGAGCGCAAACGGTTTCTCGCAATAGATGTGCTTGCCGGCAGCGGCGAGCGCTTCCACCTGCTCACGGTGCCTGGTGTGCGGCGTTGCGAGCACCACAGCCTGGATCGACTTGTCGGCCAGAACCTCATCAAGTGAAGTTGCGAGCGCGATCTGATGCTCGGCTGCGAAGTCCCTCACCGTGTCGGGCTCGAGCGTAACACCGCGCACGATGCGCAGCGGCGCGCCGAAATCACGCGCCGCCTTCACCAATGTCTTGCCCCACCAGCCGAGGCCGACGATCGCCGTATTGAGCATGCAGGCCCGCTTACGCTGCCGCCGGCGCGCCGGGCTGGTTGAGCGGATGGGCCCGAGCGAATGCGTCGTTCTTGGCGCAAGTCTCGGCGATTCGTTTGACTGTTGGGTATGGCGTCAGGTCGACCTTGAAGAAATTCGCGCCTGCCACCTGACTCGCCAGGCAGATGTCCGCAACCGTTATCTGCTCGCCCTGGCAATAGGTGCCGGTGTCCTTCTCGGTCGCCAGATGCTCTTCGAGACCCGACAGCGCCGCCCTATGCCAATGCTGCGCCCATGCCTGTACTCCGGCTTCATCGACCTTGAACTCATGCGCGAGATACTCGCGCACACGTGGCACAATGAGCGGATGTGAGTCCGCAGCCACGATCTGCGCCAGCCCACGAACCCGCGCGCGGGCTTTCGGGTCGAGTGGCAATAGCGGCGGCTTTGGATGGGTCTCGTCGAGATATTCGATGATCGCCAGCGATTCAAACAGCGCGGGCCCGTCGCCGTCGACCAGCGCCGGCAGTGCCATCATCGGATTGACGTCGCGGAATTTCGGATCGCGCTGATGACCCTTCATCAGATTGACCTCGATCACCTCGGGATTGAGTCCCTTGAGGTTGAGGGCGATGCGTACGCGGTAAGTCGCCAGTGATCGCCAGAATGAAAAGAGTTTCATGTTTCCTCCAGTCTCATTTCTTTGTCATGGCCGGGTTCGCCCCGGTCGTCCACGACTTGCCTTTTTCAAGACGTGGAGGCCCCGCTCAAGGCCGGGCATGACGGGTGTCGATTTACTTCTTCGTCCCGCCCGGATCGGCTTTCAGTCCCGCCGCCTCGATGCCGGCAACCGCAATGATCTCGTCATTTTCGCCGGTATCACCGGAGATCCCGACCGCGCCGAGCACATGGTTGCCAGCATCGCGGATCAGCACACCTCCGGGATTAGGCACCATCCTGCCGCCGCTCGCAGCCACGATGGCGGTGAGAAAGTTCGGGTTCTGCGCGGCACGCTCCATCATGGTGCGCGAGCCCCAGCCCATACCCAGCGCCCCATAGGCTTTACCGACGGCAACTTCAAATCGGATGATCCCCGAACCATCTTCGCGTTTGGCACAGACGAGATGGCCGCCGCTATCGAGCACCACGACGGTCTGCGACATCTGCTTGAGTTCGCGCGCCTTCATTAGCGTGGCGTCGACAATGCTCGAAGCCTGAGCGAGCGTTACAGACATAGTTGCTCCTTACTGTTTCTTGCGGCTGGCCCAATAGACCGACATGCGCGAGCCGTCGCCGCCGCCGAAGCCGTGCTTGGTGGCATCCTCAAAACCTGCGAGTGCCGCTTTTGTAACGAGCATGTCGGCGCCCCTCGACTCGCCCGTTTCAATCATGTTGCGCAAATCCTTTACGCCATTGGCAATGCTGAACGTCGTGGGGCCAGGATCGCGGCCTTCGAACATCGTGACGATCATTTCAGCGCGATTCTTCAGCGCCGGATTTGCACCATTGGTGTCGACGAACAGATCAAGCAGACGTTTAGGCTCCCAGCCTGCCGCGCGCGCGATGGCAAAGGCCTCGCCGTAAGCCTGCCACGCCACCATCAGGGGCAGGTTGATCGCAAGTTTCATCGACGCACCGGTGCCGACCGGTCCGCAATGCTCAAGCCGCCGGCACAGCTGATTGAGGATCGGCCTGGCGCGTTCGGCGTCTGCCAGCTCCGCACCCATCAAACCCAGCAGCTTTCCCTGGCGGGCCGGCGCGGTCGACCCGCCGACCGGACACTCCACCATCGCCGCACCCTTCGCGCGGACTTTGGGAGCAAGCGCGAGCGGTACCTTCGGTGGCACCGTGCTCATTTCAATGAATAGCTTGCCCTTTGCGTCGCCCGACAGAAGTCCCTTCGGACCATTGTAGACGGCATCGATCGCGGCGGCATCGGTGAGCATGGTAATCGCGGCCTCTACGGCACTCGTCAGATCGGCTGGCGTCGCCGCTACTTTTGCGCCGGCATCCGCCGACGGCTTGGTCTTTTCCGGCGTGCGATTCCACACCGTCACCTCATGTCCGACTTCCATAAGCCGGGCGGCAACTGCCGCACCCATGACCCCGAGACCTGCCACACCAATTCGCATACGTCCTCCTCTGATGCGTTTGTCGCAGACGATAGGCGATCGGGGCAGCGCTTGAAAGCGGCCTTGCGCCCCGGCGCGACTCGACAGCCTTACACCCAACGCATAAGACCGGATGAAACATTGTGGGATTTCGCAGACGGGAGACAGTGAATGGCAGTGAGAAAAACCAGGGGCACGGTCGGCGTGATTGGCCTCGGCATCATGGGTGGTGCGTTTGCCAGAAATTTGGTGACCGCCGGCTGGCGTGTCGTCGGCTACGACCCAAATCCGGCACGGCGCCGGGAAGCCAGGCGTGCCGGAGTCGACCTCGCGAACAATGCGGCTGAAGTAGCGTCCGCAGTACCGATCATTCTCACCAGTCTGCCCAAACCACGGGCGCTCACGGAAACCGTCCAAGAAATCGCCACCCCCAGGCTGAGGAGCAAGGTGGTGGTGGAAATGAGCACCTTCGCAATTTCAGACAAAGAAAAGGCGGCGCGCGCATTGCATAGGGCCGGCCATGTGATGATCGATTGTCCGGTCAGCGGCACTGGTTCGCAGGCAAAGAACCGTGACCTGGTTTTCTACGCCAGCGGCAACGCCAGAACCATTGCTCGCCTGCGTCCGGTGCTTATGGCATTCGGCCGTAACGTCTTCAATGTCGGCGAGTTCGGCAACGGCAGCCGCATGAAATACGTCGCCAATCTCCTGGTTGCCATCAACAACGTCGCCGCTGCTGAGGCCATGGTGCTGGGTATGAAAGCCGGTCTCGATCCGGGCATGATTGTCGATCTGGTCAGGGCGGGTGCCGGCAATTCACGCGTATTCGAATTGCGCGCACCGATGATGGCGAAAGGCCGCTATGACGACGTCACGATGAAGATTTCAGTGTGGGACAAGGATATGCAGGTGATCGGCGACTACGCTCGCAAGATCCGTGTGCCGACGCCGATATTCAACGCCACTAAAGGTATCTATCTCAAGGCAATGAAAAGCGGACTCGGGAGCCGGGATACCGCCGCCGTCTGCGCCGTGTTGGAGAAGATGGCCAAGGTCCGCCGGAAAAACCCGCGCGCGCGATAGAATTAGGCGGCTGTCATCGCCCGCGAAAGCGGGCGATGCATAAATCAGTACTCTCTTTGCTTAATCCCGACGACTGTGGATACTGGATGCCCCGCGATAGGCGTGCGAAAGCACGCCGTCCTTCGGACGGCTATGCGCGGGGCATGACGTGTTCTGTGTTTGTCAGGAGGTCGTGATGGCGTCGTTGCAACAGCGGGCGGAAATTCGCGACGGTATGCGGATTGATTGGAACGTACCGATCACGATGGACGACGGTCTGGTGCTGCGCGCCGATATCTTTCGCCCGGTGAAAGACGGCCGGCACCCCGTTATTTTGAGTTACGGCCCATACGCCAAGAACCTCGCGTTCCAGGACGGCTACCCAAGCGCGTGGCAGCGCATGGCGGAAAAGCATCCTGATGTTACCGCCGGATCGAGCAACCTCTATCAAAGCTGGGAAGTGGTCGATCCGGAGAAATGGGTGCTGCACGATTACGCCTGCGTACGTGTCGACTCACGCGGCGCCGGATGCTCCCCCGGATTTATCGACCACTTCTCGCCACGAGAGACAAAAGATTTCTACGATTGCATCGAATGGGCGGGCGTGCAGCCATGGTCGAACGGCAAGGTCGGCCTCAACGGTATCTCCTACTACGGCATCAATCAGTGGCACGTAGCTTCGCTGCAGCCGCCGCATCTCGCTGCCATGTGCATCTGGGAAGGCGCGGCCGACTGGTACCGCGACATGACGCATCATGGCGGCATTCTCTCGACGTTCTGGGAGAACTGGTACGACATGCAGGTGAAGACCGTGCAATACGGCGCGGGCGAGCGCGGCAAGCGCAGCCGTGTTCACACCGAGTTCGTGTGCGGACCAGAAACTCTGCCGGAATCCGAGCTTGTCAAAAACCGCGCCGATTTCGGCACCGAGATCGCATCCCATCCCCTGGACGACGACTATCACAAGTCGCGTTCACCGAAATGGAACAAGATCACCACGCCGCTATTCTCTGCCGCCAATTGGGGCGGCCAAGGTCTGCATCCTCGTGGCAATTTCGAGGGATTCGTGCGCGCGGCAGCCAAGCAGAAATGGCTGGAGGCGCACGGCATCGAACATTGGACGCATTTCTACACCGACTATGGCCGCGAACAGCAGCTGCGCTTTTTCGATCGATTCCTGCACGGGAAAAAAGATGGTTGGGCAAAACAGCCCAAGGTGCTGCTGCAAGTACGTCACATCGACAAGTTCGTGCCGCGGGCCGAAAACGAATGGCCGCTTAAGCGCACCAGATGGACAAAATTCTATCTCGACCCGTCGGCAATGACACTGACACCGAAAAAGCCGTCCGGTCCGGTGCAGCTCAAATTTACAGCGATGGCAGATGGCCTTGTCTTCCTCACGCCGCCACTTGCAAAGGAAACAGAGATCACCGGCCCGTCGGCGCTGAAATTATTCGTCTCGTCGTCCACCCCCGACGCGGATATCTTCGTCGTGTTGCGCGTGTTTACTGGCGACCTCAAGGAGATCGTATTCCAGGGTGCTATCGATCCGCACACCCCGGTTGCCCAAGGATGGCTGCGCGCATCGCACCGCAAACTCGACAAAAAATTGTCGAAGCCCTACCGCCCCTACCATACGCACGATCAGAAGCAGCCCCTGGAGAAAGGCCAGCCAGTGGAGCTCGACATTGAGGTCTGGCCGACATCAATCGTGGTTCCAGCCGGATATCGCGTCGGCCTGTCGGTTCGTGGCAAGGATTACGAATACGGCGGTGCGAGCGGCGGCAAGCTGTCCAATTTCAAGAATGAACTTAAAGGTTGCGGCCCATTCCTGCATGACGACCCGCGCGACCGGCCGGCCGCCATTTTTAACGGCACGACCAGCCTTCATTTTGGCCGCGGCAAGGCACCTTATCTGCTGTTGCCGATCATTCCGCCGAAAAAGCGGGCACGCGGACGAAAATAACCTCACGCATCTGCGGGTGCTGCACAATATCATCGTCTTAGGAGGCACGTGCGGCAATTGGGATGTTCATTCGCATCGGACCTAAGGTAAGCTTTGCAGCAACCTTCGACCCAACAGAAGGACCAAGGGGGGAAATGGGTACGCAGTTCTGGGTGGTTCAGGCCTTCAACGGCATCTCTTACGGCGCGTTGCTTTTCCTCGTCGGGGCCGGGCTGTCGCTGATCTTCGGCGTGATGCGCATCGTCAATCTCTCGCACGGCTCCTATTTTTTGCTCGGCGGCTACGTCGCCCTCTCCGTCATCGGGACCACCGGCTCCTGGCTGCTGTCGATACCGATTGCCACGCTCACCATCGCTGTCGTCGGCTTGATCATGGAGCGCCTGTTCCTGCGGCCCGAAGGCCACGCCAAGCTCGTGCGCGACGCCCTTATCGCGCTTGGGATCGCGCTCGTGATCCGGCTGATGATCGGCCCAATCCTGCCGCAACTGCTGCCCGGCCAGATCGGCAACATTATTCAGGTCACGTTGGTCGTGATCGTCTTCGCCATTCCGATTTTCCTGCTGTTGCAGCGCATATCCGCCGTCGCAATCGAAGCCGATACGCTGCGGCAGGTGTTGATGACTGTCGGCTTCGCGTTCCTGTTTCAACAGGCCGCGCTCGACATCTGGGGCGGCAACAATTTCGACATCCAGCCGCCAAGTGCGCTGACGCAAAGCCTCGTCATCGGAGGCACTTATCTGCCGCTCTACCGGCTGTTCATGATCGTCGGGGCCCTTGTCATCGGTGTCGCGCTTTGGCTGGCGATGGAAAAGACGCGGATGGGTGCCGCGGTGCGCGCTACCGTCGACGACGCGCAGATGGCGCGCGGCGTCGGCATCGACACCAACAAGATCTCGATGCTGATCTTCGCGCTGGGCGCCGGCATGGCCGCGCTCGGCGGCGTGATCGGCGGCGCCTTTCTCGGCGTCTATCCAGGCCTCGATTTCGAGATGTTGCCGATCGCTTTTGCGGTCGTCATCATCGGCGGCATGGGCTCGCTCGGCGGCGCCGCGATCGGTGCGTTGCTGGTCGGCCTCGCCGATAATTTCGGCAAGGCCCTGTTTCCCGAGCTGGCCTACTTTACCCTCTATGCGCCGATGGTGCTGATCCTCGCGATCAAGCCGACCGGCCTCTTCGGGCGGGACTGACGGCACATGGGCACACAAAATTTCAAGATCGTGGCCGTCATCGTCAGCCTGCTCGTCTTGCTGATGATCGTCCCCTACTGCAATTCCTTCGTCATATTGCTGGCGACGCGTGCAATGGCTTTCGCTATTTTAGCGATGAGCCTCGACATTCTTCTCGGCTTCACCGGCCTCGCCTCGATGGGCCAAGCCGCCTATTTTGGGGTCGGCGCCTATCTCACCGCCATTCTCGCCAACAACTACGGCTTCGGGCTGAAATGGGATTTCTGGTTGATGGTCCCGCTCGGCATGGCGGTCGGCGGCGTGCTTGCGGCATTCTTCGGCCTATTCGCGATCCGCGCGACCGGCACTTATTTCCTTATGATCACACTGGCGCTCGGGCAATGCGTCTGGGGGCTCGCCTACCGCTGGAATTCGATGACCGGCGGCGATAACGGCATCACGATGAAAGGCGGCCGACCGCAATTCGGCATCGACCTCTCCAACGACATCAATTTCTTCTATCTCACCTTCGGGTTTTTCGCGGCAACGCTGCTTGCGCTTTACATCCTGATCCGCTCGCCGTTCGGCAAGAGCCTGCTGGGCATCCGCGAACGCGAACTGCGCATGCGCATTCTCGGCTATAATGTGTGGCTGCATAAATACGTCGCTTTCATCATCGCTGGCGCTTTTGGCGGATTGTCGGGCGTGCTGTGGGCGCATGCCAACGGCATCGTGACGCCGGAAACCGTGGTGTTGACGACGTCGGTCGACGCACTGCTGATGACGGTTCTAGGCGGCGCCGGGACGCTGGTCGGCGGCGCGATCGGCTCGGCAATCGTTTTCGGGCTTCGTGAATATGTCAGCACACTGGTTCCGTGGTGGCAGTATGTGCTGGGCGGGGTTTACGTTCTGACGATCCTTTATCTCCCAACCGGGCTGATGGGGATTCCGGGGCGGATAAGACAATGGCGAAACAGTCAGAAGAAACGTAAGACGACGAAAATGGCATCTGCGCCGTCCTGAATTGAACGGAAGGCATCGACCAACTGGAGGAACGACAAATGACTAGCGCGTCAAGAAAGCTTCAATCGATATTGATAGGGACGGCGATCACGGTCGGCCTCGGCCTGTCCGCCTCCGCCGGCGCGGAAGAGCTCCGCATCGGCTATCTCGCACCGCTCACCGGCGGCCTCGCGCAAACCGGCATCGACATGCGCGATGGCTTCCTGCTCTACCTCGAACAGCACGGCAACAAGCTGGGCGGCATGGACGTCAAGCTCATCATCGAGGACGAGCAGGGCAAGGGCGACGTCGCCGTCACCAAGGCCAAGAAACTCGTCCTGCAGGACAAGGTGCATATTCTCATCGGCGGCGTGCTGGCCTCGACCGGCTACGCCCTTGCACCGGTCAGTACCGAGCTCAAGACGATGTACATTCCATCGATCCCGGCGGCGGACGATCTCACGCAGCGCCAGCTCAAGAACTTCCCGTATCTGATCCGCACCAGCTGGTCGAGCTCGCAGCCCCATCATCCGCTCGGCCAGTGGGCATGCGATCAGGGCTACAAAAAAGTCGTCACGATCGCGGCGGACTACGCCTTCGGCTACGAGGTTGTCGGCGGCTTCCAGAAGGCGTTTGAGGATTGCGGCGGCAAGATCATCCAGAAGATCTGGCCCCCGCTCGGCGCCAAGGACTTCGGGCCATTCATCCCGACGATCAAAGCAGACACCGACGCGGTATTCTCGTTGATGGTGGGACCGATGCCGGCACAATTCATCAAGCAAATGCGCGGCGCCGGCTTCAAGAAGCCGATCATCGGCGGCGGCACCAGCTATGACGAATTCGTGCTGCCGTTCATGGGCGACGAAGCGGTCGGCGACGTCTCCGCGCTGCACTACAGCGCGGCGCTCGATACGCCGAAGAACATCGCGTTCGTCAAAGCTTATCGCACCAGGTTCAACAAAGTGCCGTCGTACTATTCGGAAAACAATTACACGACCGCTCAGTGGCTGGACGAGGCGCTCAAGAAGACCGGCGGCAAATGGCCCGGGCCGGAAGAGCTGATCAAAGTCATGGTCAGCATCAAGCTCGACTCGGTGCGCGGGCCGGTGTCATTCGACGACATGCGCAACCCGATCCAGAACATTTACATCAAGAAGGTCGAGAAGAAAAAGATGTTCGGCTACGAAAAGGACGAGCTCTGGAACACGGTCATCAAGACCTATCCGAACGTCAGCCAGTTCTGGACGTACGGCAAGGACAAGTTCCTGGCCCAGCCCGTCTACGACAAGAACTTCCCGCCCTGTAAGTTCTGCGAGTGATCATCAGTAAACCCGGGGCCTGCCAAGGCCCCGGCCCTTTGTTGTCGAGGAAGATGCGTCGTGACCGATACCCAGGCTAACGTCCCAGCTCTCGAACTCAGGCATCTGGCGAAAAACTTCGGCGGCCTGAAAGCGACGCGCGACGTGTCGTTCCACGTGATGCCCGGCGACCGCAAGGCCATCATCGGGCCCAACGGCGCCGGCAAGACAACTTTGTTCAACCTGATCACCGGAATCTATCCGGTGTCGTCCGGGCAGGTGCTCCTGTTTGGCGAGGACGTAACCAAGTGGCAAAGCCACCAACGCACCGCCAAGGGAATGGCGCGCACCTTCCAGATTACCAGCCTGTTTCCCCGCCTAACGGTGATCGACAATGTGCTGCTGGCGATCGAGGGCTTGCGACCGACCAAATTCGTGATGTGGCGATTCCAGTCGTCCTACAAGGATGTCTACGAGAAGGCCGAACGCCTGCTCGAGCAGGTGGGCTTCCTCGACCGCAAGGACATCGAAGTGCGCAACCTGTCGCATGGCGAGCAACGCCAGCTCGAAATCGTGCTTGGCCTCGCGAGCGACCCGAAAATCCTTTTGCTCGACGAGCCGGCGGCAGGATTGTCATCGGGCGAGTCGACCGAAATGGCGCACTTTCTGATGAAACTTGATCCGAAGCTCGCGATCCTGCTGATCGAGCACGACATGGATGTGGTGTTCGACGTCTGCGCCGAAATCTCGGTGTTACATTTCGGCGAACTTCTGGAAACCGGCACGCCTGAGCAGATCAAGAAAAGCCAGCGCGTCCAGGAAATCTATCTGGGGACCGACTAACCATGGCGATCCTCGACGTTCAGGACATCCACACCTACTACGGCGACGCCTATGTGTTGCAGGGCCTGACGCTCCAGCTCGAGCAAGGCCATATCCTCGGCCTGCTCGGCCGCAATGGCGTCGGCAAGACAACTTTGGTCAATTCGATCGTCGGGTTCAACCCACCGCGGCGCGGCAAGATTGTTTTCAAGGGCAGCGACATCACACACTCACCTTCCTTTGAAACCGTGCGCACTGGCATGGGACTGGTGCCGCAGGGCCGTCGCGTTTTTCCGACACTCAGCGTCGAGGAAAATCTGCTGGTGGCCGAGCGCAGCCCTGAACGCCACGGCTGGAATCTGAAGCGTGTCTACGGGCTGTTCCCGCGGCTCGAGGAACGCCGCAACCAACGCGCCAAGACGCTGTCCGGCGGCGAGCAACAGATGCTGGCGATCGGGCGGGCGCTCATGACGAACCCGGATTGCCTCATCATGGATGAGCCGTCGGAAGGACTGGCGCCAATCATCATCCAGGGCTTGTGGGAGGCAATTGGCACGTTGAAGAAAGAAGGCCTGTCCATTCTTTTGGTCGAGCAGAATGCGCACCTCGCTCTCAAGCTCGTCGACTTTGTGCACGTGATGAGCAAAGGCCAGGTGGTCTATTCCGCGAAGCCCGACGAATTGCGCGCCAACGACGCGATCAAATCCAGCTATCTGGGCATTTAGCGCCCGTATGTTTCGGGTCCAGGTTGTGAACCTGCCTGCCCAACGTGGCAGGTGGGCTTGACAGGTCGCGGCGGCAGGACCGGGCTTTACATCATGGAATGGCTTGGCCGATGATGGGTGCAGGTTTGGTCCGCCGCGGTGGGGCACGGCGGTCCATGAAGGATGTCGTTTTGCGTCACTCAGGTAACGGCCCGCATAAAATGCGATTAAGGCCGATTAAAATATGAGCCCCGGCAGGGGGCACTAAAGGGAGGAATGCAATGTCTCGCAAAGTTACCCGTCGCAGATTCATGGCCGGTACAGCCGCTGGCGCAGCAGTGGCAACGTTTAAATTTCCGATGCCCGCCATCGCACAGGCGGCACCGTTCAAGCTTGGCCTGCTGACTGTGAAGACCGGCCCGCTCGCGCAGGGCGGAATCCAGATGGAACAGGGCATCGTCACGTTTCTGAAGGAAAAGAACTACACCTTTGCCGGCCGCAAGGTTGAGTTCATTTCCGCCGATACCGGGGGCAACCCGGCCGGCACCAAGACCAAGGCGCAAGAACTGATCGAACGCGACAAGGTGGACACCATTGTCGGGCCGCTTGCGGCCTTCGAGTTGCTCGCGATCACCGATTACATCGCGCAGCAGAAAACGCCGTGTCTGAGCCTTGCCGCCGCCGAAGACATGACACAGCGCCGTCCAAATCCTTATTTCCTGCGCGCCTCCGCGACTTCCGCACAGGCGATGCATCCGATGGCTGACTTCGCCGCAAAGGAACTGAAACTCAAGCGCATGATCACGGTCTCCGAGGACTTCGCCTTCGGTTACGAGCAGATGGGCGGATTCCAACAAACCTTCGAAGACAATGGCGGCAAGATCCTGAAGAAGCTGTGGCCGCCGATCGTGACCCCCGACTACACGCCCTACCTCGCACAGATCGAGGGCGTCGATGGCGTTTGCCAGGGCTTTGCCGGGTCAAATCCGCTTCGCTTCATGAAGCAATATGCTGCCGCGGGGCTGAAATATCCGGTGGTGACCGGCGAGACCGGCGGCGATGATGCCCTTCTGCGCTCGTTCGGTGACGAGGCCGTTGGCCTGTACAGCTGTTGCCCGTATACGCTCGACCTCAGCACCGACAGCAATAAGCGTTTCGTTGCCGCCATGAACAAGGACTACGGGGTCGACCCGGGCTTCTACTGCGCTGGACTCTATGTGAACGGCATGGTCGTCGAGGCCGGCCTCCAGAAGACTGGCGGAAAATCAGACGACAAGGCCGCGCTGATGGCTGCCATGAAGTCGGTGTCGCTCACCGACACGCCGCGCGGGCCGATCAAGTTCGACCATTTCGGCAACGTGATCGGCGACTTCTATGTCCGCCATCTCGAGAAGGCGAACGGCAAGCTCATCAACAAGACTGTCAAGACTTACAACAATGTCAGTCAGTTCTGGACCTATGATGAGAAGAAGTTCCTCGAGCAGCCGGTCTATTCACGAGATTTCCCGCCGGTCAAATCTTGATGCACACCGTTCTGCGGGCGCCGCGTGAGGCGCCCGCAGACCATGACTAAGTCAAGCGCGGGAAACCTGCGGACATGAACTTTTGGCTGGTGCTGACCGTCAACAGCATCACCTTCGGTGGGCTGCTGTTCCTGTTGTCAGCGGGTTTTTCGCTGATTTTCGGGCTGATGCGGATTCCCAACCTGACGCACGGCTCACTGTTCATGCTGGGCGCCTATATCGGCGCGACCTTTGTCATTGGCATACTCGGCGTGAAGATGAATTTCTGGCTCGCCGCAGTATTGGCGACGCTCACTGTTGCGCTTCTGGGCGCGCTAGCTGAACGCACGCTTTTACGCCGACTGCCTGGCGATCAACTGGCCCAGGTGCTGGTGACGCTTGGTCTGTCCTTTATGGCCGCCGACTTTTGTCTCATGGTGTGGGGCGGCGATCCGCTCTCGGTGACAACGCCACCGGAGCTCGCCGGATTTGCGCGTTTCGGCGTTCTCGTTTTCCCGAATTACCGGCTGGCGATCATTGTCATTGCCTTCGTCGTTGCCATCGGTCTGTGGCTCCTCCTCGATCGCACCCGGTTGGGAGCCATGATTCGCGCCGGCGTCGACGATCCGGACATGGCGCGGGTCGTCGGCATCCGCGTGTCGCAGTTATTCACGATCGTATTCGCCCTGGGCGCCGGGCTCGCCGCATTTGCCGGGATCATTGGTGGACCTATTTTGTCAGTCTACCCGGGACTCGATCAGGACATGTTGCCGCTGGCGCTGGTGGTCGTCATTCTTGGTGGCACCGGCAGTCTGCTCGGATCGTTCGTCGGCAGCATCATCGTGGGCTTCATCTATAATTTCGGCCAGGCGCTCCTGCCGGAGCTCGCGTATTTCGTCCTCTTCTTTCCGATGCTGCTTGTTCTGCTTTTGCGGCCGCAAGGCCTGTTCGGCAGGCATGTGCCATGAGCGCGCGCCCGTTCGCTATTGCCGTCGCCTTCGCAGCGCTCGCAACTCTGCCGTACTGGATGCCTGGCATCTATTACATCAATGTCGCCAGCCAGATCCTGTTCTACGCCGTCTTCGCGCTCGGGCTGAATGTGCTGGTGGGATATGCCGGCCTGGTTTCGCTTGGCCACGCCGGCCTTTTCGGTGTGACCGCCTACGCGGTCGGCTACATGTTGCAGCTTGGCTTCGGCCATCCGTTGGCGATCCTCGCCGCACTGGTGATCGGTGTAGCCTCAATGGCAATCTATGCCGCGCTGTCGCTGCGCTCGACCGGCATTGGCTTCATCATGATCACGTTGGCGCTGGGCGAAATCCTCTGGGGGCTCGCTTATCGCTGGATCAGCCTGACCGGTGGCGACAACGGATTGAGTGTGAAGACTCGTCCGGAACCGTTCGGCTTCTCACTCTCCGACGCGAATACGTTCTACTACGCCACCCTTGTCATCTTTCTGCTGTCGATCGCAGCGGCGATGGTATTCGTGCGCTCGCCGCTCGGCGCCGCGTTGATGGGTACCCGCGACCAGCCGCGCCGTATGAATGCGCTCGGCTATCATGTCTGGGCGATCCGATTCTGCGCCTGCCTGTTTTCCGGGCTGCTCACGGCCGTGTCCGCCATTCTGTTCGTCTACTACACGCAATTCATCAGCCCGCAGACGCTTGCGCTCACCTCCTCGGCCGAGGTGCTGCTGATGGTCATCTCCGGCGGCGCGGGCACGCTGCTCGGGCCGATCGTCGGCGCCGGGCTGGTCGTCGTGGTCAAGACCGTGGTGAGTGGCTTCATCGAGCGGTGGAATTTTCTGCTCGGCGCTATCTTCGTCGCTATCGTGATCCTGATGCCCGAAGGTCTGGTGCCTGGAACCGCGCGATTGTGGCGGCTGGCCTGGCGCAAGCGCGAGTCGGGCACTGGCGCGATCAAGGGCGGCGCGGGGGCAAAGCCATGAGCGCGCTCACTGTGACCGGCCTTTGCAAATCGTTCGGCGGCCTGCATGTAACGACGGACGTTAGTCTCAATGTCGAGCCAGGCGAGCGGCGGCTGATCATCGGTCCGAATGGCGCCGGCAAGACCACCCTTTTCAATCTGATCACCGGCGAGCTTACCCCCGACTCCGGGTCAATCCAGTTGTTCGGCCAGGACATCACCGGAGTACCGAGCCGCCGCCGTGCCCACCTCGGCATGGCGCGCACCTACCAAATCATCACTCTGTTCGCGCGCGATACGATCCTTCACAACGTAACGCTGGCACTGCTCGGACTATCACCGGCACGCTGGAATCCGCTGATCGATCTCAGGCGGCAAGGTCACTTCGTCGAACACGCGCAGGCGGCGCTCGCGCGGGTGGGTCTTGCCCATATCGCGAATCGGCCCCTGTCGCAGACGTCTTATGGCGAGCGACGGCGCGTCGAGATCGCCATGGCGCTCACGCAGAATCCGAAAGTACTGCTGCTTGACGAGCCATTTGCCGGGTTGTCGATCGACGAGCGGCGTGACGTGCAACAATTATTGCTGGCAATTCCGCGCGACGTCACCATTGTGATGATCGAGCACAACATGGACGTCGCATTGGAATTCGCCGAGCGCATCACACTCCTGCATTTCGGCGAAGTCATCGTCGAGGGCAATCGTGCCGAAGTGGTTGCCGATCCGCGCACGCGAGAGGTCTATCTTGGCCACTAACGCACTCAGCTTAAAGGGGATTGACGCCTTTTATGGCGACAGCCACGTCCTCGGCGACGTGTCGTTCGAGCTCGACGAAGCGCGCATGCTCGGCCTGCTCGGCCGAAACGGTGCCGGCAAATCGACCTGCATGAATGTCACAATGGGCCTTTTGCCGCCTCGCCGTGGCGCGGTGGCTGTCTTCGGCGAAGTCGTCACGGGCTTCCCGCCGGAAGCCATCGCCGCACGCGGTGTCGCGCTGGTGCCGCAGGGCCGCCGCATCTTCAAGAGCCTGACCGTGCGTGAAAATCTGGTGGTTGCCGCCCGCAAGCCCGATGCCGGCAGCAAGCACGCGCCATGGACCGCCGACACGGTATTCGGGATGTTTCCGCGTCTTGCCGAACGCCGCAATCAGATTGCCGCGCACCTGTCGGGTGGCGAGCAGCAAATGCTCGCAATCGGACGCGCACTGATGGGCAATCCGCGTGTTCTGCTCATGGACGAACCGTCGGAGGGACTGGCGCCCCAGATCGTCGCGGAAGTCATGGCTACCATTCGCAAGCTGAAGGAAAGCGGGCTTTCGATCGTGCTGGTCGAACAAAACCCAAAGCTGGTGTTCGATGTCGCCGACGACATCGTTATCCTCAACACCGGTCGGGT
>DASYSQ010000152.1:0-21986 GCA_036003145.1 Pseudolabrys sp. | reverse complement strand
CCGTGACCGCACAAGCTGTTCTGCTCATTTATATTCTCCTTGCTGCTCACCTGGGTACGTCGCGTCAGCTTACGGCCCAAAATGTGGGAGGTGCATTGGAAAGCCTAGTTGGCCCTGGGTCCAATTCTTTCGTTGGCGCTTGCGTCCGCTTCTGGCCCTTAGCGGACATTTCCGCGGGATCAGCCTTGTTGTAGTTGAAAAATATTCCCCTCTGGGTCTTCACCGTCGCATAGCGGGCCGGGAAAGCCCGGTATGATTTGACTGCTCTCATCGGCACGCCTTTCCAGATCAACTCCGCGCGTAGTTCGGCGATTTCGCGGGTGACGACCAGAACCAATTTAACATTGGTCTCGACTTTCCACGAACCGGCATCACCGACGCGATACGGTCGGCCAACTCTGTGCAAGGCCAATTCGCAGAAATCCGGGCGAAATACGACCCATTCGTCCCCGATCTCTTGGACAACCGGGAGACCGAGGATATCTCTATAAAAACGCGTAAGTAGTCCTACGTCCTGGACATACAAGATAATCCGGCTGAGCTACGCATTCATGCGCTATCCAGTTAAGCCTTCCATAAATGCGCGGCCGCGGCATGCGTTCGCGAGCCGTGAAATGGTGTCCGGTAATGACCCAAAGCGGACACTCAGGGCAGCCAAACCTGCTGCCGCATGTGCACCCAATCGCCGTTCTAACTACCGGGATTGCGGAGGACGACGCAATCTCCCCCGGCCAGATGAATCCGTTTGCAAACATCATCTGCGGCCGCCCGCGACTCTGCACCGACCCTGACTTGATAACGAGGGAGGGAGCCCCGTCCGCGTTCAAGCAGGATCGGGTCGCGTCCCGCGAGCACTGTCACGAACCGCCGCTGGAGTGCGGCATATCGATCCAGGATTTCCTGGCGCGATCTGTCTGCGCCGAGAATGGCACCCCAAGGCTGGATTGCACCCGTCACTATGTGCTGTTGGAGCGCTGCCATGAAGGTCGTTGGCGGTTGCTTAAGTTTCGCCATCAGCGTTTCGCAGCTAACGCCGCTTTCGGTTTTGGCCTCTACGTCCCGACCAGCCGCCCACTTGTCAACTGAATTGCCGGTCACAGCCTCCACGTAGGCGCGCGTCTGGGCAGGCATTGAGGCAGCGCCCGCCATCCACGCCCGGACGCGACCAGGCCCTGCGTTATAGGCAGCTGCCGCAAGACCAAGGTTACCAAACTGGCCGCGCAACTCTTTGAGGAATTCGGCCGCCTTTGGCAATGCCTCGACAGGATTGAAGGGATCAAGCAGATTACGTTCAGCTGCTGTCGCCGGCATGAACTGCGCAATACCCAAAGCATGCTTGCGGCTCCGGGTTGATGGGCCGATGGCAGTGGGCCGGAATCGACTTTCCCGCCAGATCAATCGGACGAAAAATTCGACGGGCAGTCCGTTCGCACGAGCCGCCGATTCAAGAAGCAGACAGACCGACTGCTGCACCTGTCGAGACGTTTCGTCTCCGTTCGCTGCTGAAACACGATCGGAAATGTCGGCAGGCTCCTGCGCTTTCAGGCAAGTTGCCGTTGGCAGGACGACAAAGAGAACGCATGAAACAAAACGCAACATCAGGCGCACCCGATATTTCAATTCTGGCAGCAATACCTAACCGGCTCAAGAAAGACTTCGCCTTACGGGTGTAGTGACTGCCGCAGAGCGCGCGGGGCACTAGTGCATGTCGGGCGGTTCCACGCCGAAGACCTGGCGAGACCGCGCCGACCGACGGCGGTAAGGCGGATAGCGCGTGACCCGTGCTGACGCACGAGCCAGCCGCGTTCGAGACAGCAGCGGCATATTCGGCGCCCACGTGGCCGGCGATGTGATAGCGCCGCTCGCTCCAATCCAGGCAGGGTCGGCAGAAGATGCGACGGCTGCCGGACGCCGGCATAAGTACGCTGCGCCTGCCCGCCCATAAGTGCAGCCAACATAGTGGCGCGCGCGGTGTCGCCGACGAGGGCCGCGATCTCGACCATGTTGGCGGCGGCAACCATGTCGCATCTTACCGTGGCGACAGATCGCTTAGCAATCAGCGACAGTTCGGCAGCGGCCGAACCAACTCTGAGGCGGCTCGCTCTAGATTGACGCCATCAAGACGGAGACGCGCATGATGCAGCGATTGCGGGTAGAGCCCTATTCGAGCTATCTCGAACGCCGACGCAAAGGGTCGATCTATCCAGTCACCCTCGCCGGCGGTTTTGTATTCCTGTCCGGCCTGCCGCCGTTCGAGCCCGACACCGGCGAGATCAAGCGTTTGTCGTTCGAGCGCCAGGCCGAGATCGTCCTCATGCAAATGCAGAAATGTCTCGAAGCCGCCGGGTCGTCGCTCGCGCAGGTGCTCAAGTGCAATGTTTATTGCACGCCCGAACCCTCGCACTTCGCAACGTTCAACACCATCTACGCGCGCTATTTCCCGAGCGAATCCCCGGCGCGTATCTTCTTGCATGTGCCAAGCTTCACCGGGCCGTTCGACGTCGAAGTCGATTGCGTGGCGGTCGCTTAGTGGAATCAGTGGTGAGGAAGCTCGATCGGCAATCGCACCGATTGTCTTCGCATTTTTCGACGACAAACCCAATAAATAGCCAGCGGGACTAAAACCAACATGAAAAACAAAAATACGTATGGCAGTTGCAGTGGGCCCTGGGTATCGCGCCCTCGTTCGATGATTTCCCAAATCCAATAGCCTTCCCACAGGACTAACAGGAGCCACCCAAAAACCGCGACCCGAAACCAACGGTCCTCGTGCGCCTCGGTGGTGACGGTCACTCCGTCACGTTTTCGCACCCATCGACGCCGTTGCTCATCAAAGCGGTGCTGTCTACGGAATCTTCGGATTGTCCTGGACTCGAGCCTTTCTCTTCGACCTCCCCGCAACCTGCGCTTTAGCGCTTGCGTGGCGAGGTGAATCATCAGGCCTAGAGCCGCTAGCCACGCGAGGATGATCGCGATTTGCAGCATGGAAGCGTCCTATGTCGTTGGCCGACAGGGTATTTCGATTAACACCAAAAATCATGTCCCCCCTTGTGGGAAAGCGGACGTGGGCCCCCTAAGGCCAGTTCTTGCATCCCGCCTGTATATAAATGGGCGGGACTCTTTGATGGCACAGTTTGCTTGCAGGAAATTGCCAACCACGGCCGTATAACCTACGCTGGTGAATTGACGTAGATCAATCCGGCGTTGCGTGTTTGCAATAAACAGTTTCGTATGGAAATTCTGCTTGGGGTCGGCATGCGCAAAGCTCTGGTTTCAGTTTTACTTGCCGTGTTTGTTTCCGCTTCGGGGGCGGCCGCCATCGAATTGCGGTCTTCCGATGAGCCAGCAGATCACCCGTTCGGCATGGCGGAATTTGCGGCACCCGAGGGCCTGACCAAGGATCAATGGCGACAAATCAAGGCCGATATTCTGGCCGAGCTGCCAAAAATGACGAAATGCCAGGCGAACCTTGACGACTGCACATCGACTAATCGGAAATTTGCGGAGATCGTGAAGGAAGCCGAAAGTCAGGAAGGTCTTGCGAAAATTGCACTTATCAACGCGACCATCAACGCCCTGATCGATTATGAGCCCGACAGGAACCAATGGGGCGTTGCCGATAAGTGGACCGCGCCCTTCGTTAACAAAAAAGGTGCCTTCGAAACCGGTCACGGCGACTGCGAGGATTACGCCCTCGCCAAATACGTGGCTCTCCGGCAAGCCGGGGTGCGTTCCGAAGACGTGCGCATGGTGCTCGTGCACGACAATGCTGTCCGCGCCGATCATGCCATTCTTACCGTCCGGTACGACAAGCGCTGGCTGATCCTCGACAATCGTTGGGACAAACTGGTCGAGGACAAAGAACTCACACAATTCAAGCCGCTTGCCATCATCGACGCCGGTGGCGTGACAATTCTGGCCAAACAATTCACCTTGAGTGGCAAGATCACGCCTCCGCCTGGTCCAGGGCAAAGTGGTTCGCGATAATGCCGTCGCACATGGACTAAGGCATCGATTTCGCGCTGTGACGGGGGTTTTATGAAGCATGCTTCGACCGCTGCAATTGCAGTCGTGCTAATCATATTTTTTGTAGCGCCGTTTCAGATCATTGCTTTTGCGCAGACGGGCAGAACCGCACCATCTCCGCCGTCGCCCACTCAGGCGTGCAAAGCATGCGTGTTGGCTCTTAGTTCGTGTCTTCGCCGTTGCAACGAACAACATAAATCGACTTCTGACAGGCTAAAGTGCGTTAATGCATGCAACGATAGTAATAGATGTGTCAGAGGGGTTACCTGTAAGCCCGAAAGTCCATGAATGTTGAACTGATAGTCCATTTAAAAATAGCCAAGTCACTTGCAATAAACATCCCAATGTCACTGCTCGGCCGCGCCGACGACTCGATCCAATAAGCGTTCTTTTTGGCGGCTGCATGAGTCCGCGTATGCCCCCTCGCGGACAAGCGCGAGCCGTCGATCATTGTCCGCTTTAGGGAGTAAAGCCGACATTTTAGCCAGTAGGTCGGGGGTTCGAGGCCATCCGCGCTCGCCCTTGATATGACTCAAGAATTTGGATTTTTCGGGGAACGACACGCCGGACCTTGTGCGTTTGTTATCCACTGTTGCGCCGCGGCCATATGGATGATGGGCAGACAGGTCTTACGCTCAGCATTGAGCGGGCTGGGGGGTCCCTTCCCGCTTAGAGCGGCCCTGGCCGACCGGCGCTCACGAACGGTACGGCTGGGGCCGCTTACCCTACCTAGACGTGCACATGAACTGCATTCCGCGCGGGGGATACATCCATGAATTTCATCATCAACGGGGCGGGTACCTTTGGGGGCAAACAATGACGGTCGTCCGGGCCGACTGGCCTAATGCGAACCCGTTGAGCCCACAGAAACCCGGTCCGGAGGCGTACGCTCCGCCCGTCCGGCGCAAACCGGATCTGCCGACAAGCGATGCTGATCCCGTCCCGCTCCGGCAATCCGAAGGGGCTGGCCAAACCGACGCGCCAGCCGCCGAAAATCTGAATTCGTTGATCCAGCGTATCGCGGCTGCCTCGATGGATGACATCGACAGCGTCAATCGCGAGTTGGAGAGCATACGCGAAGTTTTACGCAATGAAGGCGAACGCGTCCGTCAAGAAATTACTGGATACGTCCGGCTCAGCCAGGCGTCGATGGCCGCGATGACGCTCATCTCCGAGAGCGTCCGGCAGTGGAAGGACAGGCGACCTTAATTGCCGGCCAACTTGTTTGGCGTGCCACGCCCAGAGTGTGGCCACGCTTCACACCTAACTAACGATTAGTAATTCTGTGTCACCATTTGCCACATGCGAATGTTTATTTGGATTGTCGGAATCATTGCTCTGGCGAGTTCAGTGGATTCCTATCATTACAACGGTTTTTTCGGTCAAAGCATCGTCCGAATGATCACGGAAATGGCGTACGGTTTGAAACTCATTGGGTAAGCGCGGCCCTGACTATATCGCGCCTCCGCCCCGTCGCGCTGACTAATGCCGGCTTTCGGATGACAAAACAGATTATGACGTGGATATTGTGCCGATCAGCACTCTGTTGAGTGCTGGTCGAATAGCGCAGTGTCCGATTTTCTGCACGCCAATTCTTTCGCCGCACCGGTTAACCATCTTTCGCTAATGGTGCCGGGGTATTGTGTCGATTGGATTTCTTCTGGCCTACACCCAGAATAACTGGGGGTGGTCCATGCATCGTATTCGTGCGGTATTGATGACCACTGTTTCCGTCATCAAGTTTGCGCCGATCGCTTCGGCTGCTGACATTCCGGCCAAAGCGCCGCCACCGGTCAGCATCCCTCTGCCCGTCTACAACTGGACAGGCTTCTCCGTTGGCGGAGACGTCGGCGACCGCAATCAGGCCGTAACCGCGGGATTTGTAACTCCCGAAACTGTAACCAGTGCGCCTTCCGACATTCAAACAGTGTGGGCGCGTGTGAATGTCGGATTGTCGCCATTCATTCGAACGTACTGAACCGATCGGGCTGGTCGCCAGCGATCATGTCGCCGCAAGAAATGCGGGCTGAAATCTGCACCTGGGGGAAGATAATGAGAACGCTTCTCATTGGTAGTCTGTCTATGATCTTGGCTGGCTGCGGTTGCCTCAACTCGCCACAGGCGCTGGTGGAAGGTTGCACTTCGAAGGCCTGTTACGATCGAACCGCTGCTGCCAATCCGCCACCTGAACTCAATCCGGCGCCCTTCACGCGCGCTCCGGCGTCACCAAAAGTGAAGCCCAAAAAGATTGCGAAGTCGGCGGCGCCTTCACCGGCCAAGCCGGATAAGGAAGCCGGACCTGCAGACGAAAATGCAAGCTCCCCGGTCATCATGAAGCCCGAGGTTCCGTCGCCTCGTCGGCCACATGAGACGTCCGACCCCGTCATGAAAAAACCGAAACCGGAAATCCCGGCGAAAATGGATGTTGCGGCGCCCGGTCAGCCCGCCGAGGCGTCCGATCCTGTTCTGAAAAAAGCCAAAACCACAGTCGCAGCGAAAATGGAGGATCCGGCGTCTGTTGAGTTCGAGGACATGAAGCGGGCGATGAGAAAAAACACTTTCGGGCAACCCGTCGACACCATTTGTGGCCATCTCAAAGGTAAAAAAGCAACTGGTGAAGACACCGGCGAGAGGCCATTTCTGTATCTCGTGAAGGAAGACGAAGCCTACGTCGTCGACAACAATCCGGAGTCTGCGGCGGCGACGGCTTATCGCAACATCTGCATCTCCCTGGATTTGCGCGGAAAGGAAATCCGCCAACGACAGAGTCGTGAATGATTTCTCGGTGGCCCAGGAGGTGCCTCCCATGAATCGAACGACATCCTTTCTTTCAATTTGGGGACATCATGAACGACCTTACCAACGTCGTAGAGCGAACCAGCGCCTCGCTCCAATCGCCAGTCCTAGTGATCATTCAGCATCTTGTCCTGACTCGTACCTGCCTCATCAACATCCTCAAAAGGGAATTCGCCGACTTCGAAATCCTCGAACTGGCGACAACGGGTGATCTGGACTGTGTGTCAGGACGAGACGTTCGTCTGGTCGCACTGGATATCGGGGACAGGGCGATCGCCGATCCCTCTATTGAGGAGGATCTCGCGCTTCTCGCCGTATTCTGTCCCAACGCATTCGTTGCACTCTTGTCAAACCGCGATGACGAGGGCACCGCGATGGCGGCAATGCAGCGGGGAGTCCGCGGGTTCTTCCCGACATCGATCCCCGTCGAGGTCGCCATCGCCGGCCTGCGCCTTGTACTTGCCGGCGGGGTCTGCCGGCCACTCCCGGCAAGGAGACAAGGTGTGACGCCGTCTCTCGCCTACTCCGCCTCACCGGAGCTGCCCGCAGTCCACGATACTAACGGCGCCAAGCAGGATGCCGCGGCGAAAAGCGTTTCCGACTTCACGCCGCGCGAGCAACATGTGCTCGCCGAACTGCAGCTCGGCCTTCCCAACAAGCTGATCGCCGCCAAGCTCAATCTTTCGGAAAACACCGTCAAAATGCACATCCAGCACATTATGCGGAAGTTTTCTGCGCACAATCGCACCGAGGCGGTTCTTCGCTGGCGCATGCTTCTCGAGGCATAACCGCCGCGTGCGCTTACGCACGCTCGTGCATCTATCCTCGCGGAATGCGTGTTAGGCGGTTGCGGCTCCGGTGTGACGTTAGCCTGGGCGGGCGCGTTTTCGCACGATGGAACGTGTGGCCGGCGCCAACCGGCAAAGCAGCCGATGCGATCGATGCTCGCTCAATCGTTCACTACTATGGTTACGACTATTACCGTCATCATCGTCACTGCTGGTGGCGCTACGGCCGCAGGATCTGCCGCTGGTGATGGCACCGCGACCAGGAGCTCCTGAGCGTGCGTGCTCGGGGGCTCTTCTTTTTTGAGAACATCCCTCAGTCAGTTCAAGCAAAACTTTAAAAGGTTAGTGTGAGGTACTTCACACAGAAAACCGGGTTGGCAGACGAGGCTATGGGCGCGGAATGCCGATGTCCCTAACCAGGGTGTCCCTTTTCGGCGGACCGTAGGGATCGCTCTCGGCGCGGTCCCTTTTTTGTACCTCGCGGGGGTTTGGTAAAATGGTCGAAAATTTGTTCGCTGCACCGCACCCGGCGTTACTGATGTCGGCGCACGATTCAAATTATCGTCATCTCCTGCAGGGAATATTGACGCAATGGCGTCATCTTTTGTCGCAAAAGTTCAGCGGTCCGGCCACCACAGTTTCATTAAAGCGTCGCGCCGTTGCCACGATACGCCGATAGTCACCGCCGCGGGTTGTAACGAAAGGAGGCCATGATATGCAGCTTCATGAATATTGGACGAAGCTCTCCTCCATCCGGGCCTTCGCCACGCCCGTGCGCTGTCCCCATTGCGACGAGCTGATGGTCGCGCCGATCGCATCCGAATTCATCGAAAGCGGCGAGATCCGCCACCATTGGGAGTGCGACGCCTGTGGCGAGGTCTCGAGCACCTCGATCTCACTGATGTCCGATTGAGCCCGGGACATGCGGCAATATCTGGAATAGGTGATACCGTGCGGTGTTTGCACTTGGTGCGAAAAAGCACTCCTAGGAGGAACTCATATGAAAACGACGATTCTGCGGTCCAGCCTGGCCGCCCTCGCCTGCACTGCGGTACTCGCCATCGCCAGCACGTCCATGGCGGCCAACGTCAACCTCAAGGCCGATCTGAAGGCGTCAAGCGAGGTCCCGCCGACCGATAGCAAGGGCACCGGTTCGGTGACCGCGACCTACGATACGGCGAGCAAGAAATTGTCCTGGAAGGGCAGCGTCTCCGGCCTGACCGGCCCGGCGACCGCAGCACACTTCCATTCCGGCGAAGCCGGCAAGAACGGCGGCGTTGCGGTGCCGATTGCCGGTGCCGACAAGGGCGCGTTCGAAGGTTCGGCGACGCTCACCGACGCGCAGGCCGAAGAACTCATGGCCGGCAAGTGGTACGTGAACGTCCACACCGCCGCCAACAAAGGTGGCGAGGTCCGCGGCCAAGTAACCAAATAGGATGACCAGCTAAACGACGACAGATGCGGGGCTGAAACCTCCCGGTTTAGCTCCGCCCTGATGATAGCCCGCCGGCACCTGCCGGCGGGCTTTTCGTTGGGCAGAAGACACTTTGCTTCGAGCCATTTCAGGTTTTATGGTCGTCGCAAATCCGGTTCGGTCTTTCGTGAAATTGAGGTTGGTCCATGGCGCGTATGAATGGAGGCGGATCCGCCCCCTTTCTGGTTTCCGGCGGCGGCATCGGCGGGCTCATTACCGCCTACGCGCTCGCCCATCAGGGCCTCCCGGTCCGGGTTTTTGAGCAATCGCCGGAATTCCGCGAGGTCGGCGCCGGCATCCAGCTCGGTCCCAACATTTTCCGCGCGCTGGAGAAAATCGGCCTCAAGGATGCAGTCCTTGCCGACGCCCATCGTCCTCCCGCGCAGGAAATGCGCGACGCCCTGACCGGCGAATTGATCACCAATATTCCCCTGGGCGATGCATTCCTGAAGCGGTTCGGACAACCCTACGGTGTCACCCACCGGGCCGACATCCATGGTGCGTTCCTCAAAGCCTGCCAGGGCAGCAATTTGGTTACACTGGAAACAAGCCGGCGCGTCGACGCGTTCAAGGATCACGGCGATCACGTCAGCGTCACACTTAACAACGGCGAAACCGTTGAAGGCCGCGCGCTGATCGGTTGCGATGGCATGTGGTCAAAGATCCGCGAGAGTATCGTCGGAGACGGCAAGCCGCGAGTGTCGGGGCACATCGCCTACCGCGGCGTTCTCAACCGCGAGGATGTGCCAAAGGATCTTTGGCGCCCCGACGTCGTCCTGTGGGCCGGTCCGCGCACCCATTTCGTACATTACCCGCTGCGCCGCGGCGAACTCTACAACCTGGTCGCCGTATTCCACTCCGATCACTACGAGGAAGGCTGGAATGCCGAAGGCAGCAAGGACGTCATGTGGCAGCACTTCAAGATGCAGGTGCCGCAGGTGTTGCGCATGCTCGAACGCATCGAGACATGGCGCATGTGGGTCTTGTGCGATCGCGAGCCAGTGAAAAGCTGGACATCCGGCCGCATTACGCTGCTCGGTGATGCCGCACATCCGATGCTGCAGTATCTCGCCCAAGGCGCCTGCATGGCGACGGAAGACGCAATCGTGCTTGCACAGAAAGTCGCGGCCTCGCCCGACGACCCGGCCAGGGCGTTCAAAGCTTATGAGCAGGAACGCTATCTGCGCACTGGGCGCACGCAGATCATGGCGCGCGTCTATGGAGAGGTCTATCACGCCCGCGGAGTTGCGGCCGAGCTTCGTGCGCAAGCGCTCGGCGCGCGCACGGCGGAGGAAAACTACGAGGGTATTGGATGGCTCTATGGCGGGCCGTAGTTCACCGTCGTGGCCGGGCATAGGCGTCCGGAAGGATGGCGTCCCGGCCATCCACGCCTTCCTTCACGAAATAAGACGTGGATGCCCGGCACAAGGCTTGTGCTCCGGCCGGCCTTCGGCCGGACCCGAGTGGCCAGGCATGACAATCGAGAAGCCGCGTTAAACTTGCTAGGCCGCCTGCGCGCGCGGATGCGCGGCAGGTTGGTCGAGGTTCGCATTCCAGGCGTCGTATCCATACAACCAGCTGGTATCGCCGCCGCGCTCGTCCCTCATCCAGGTATTGGCACTGGAGATCGCCTGCACGACAGATGTGCGTGGCTTGCGATGCGCCTCGTAGCGCTGGAAGGCACCTTCGATGTCCTCGCCATTCACGAGACACCGGGCAAGAATAGCGGCATCCTCGATTGAGGTGGCTGCGCCCTGCGCCATATAGGGCGTCATCGGATGCGCGGCGTCGCCCAGCAGCACCACGCGCCCGCTACTCCAGCGCCGCAGCGGCTCCCGCTCGAGGATCGCCCACTTGTGACAATCCGGACAGGCTTCCAGCACATTGCGAACATCGTGGTGGAAGCCTTCATATGCGGCGCGGAGTTCCCTCACGTCGCCTTTCGCCGACCAGGATTCACGCGTGAGCCATTCGGCGGGCTCCGGCACGCTGGTGACGAAGTAGACTTCGCTTTTGGCTTTGGTCGTATAGTAGATAACGATGTGACGGTCGGTGCCCCACCATTTGGTGCGCGAGGGCCCGATATCGAAGCCCCCCATCAACGCAGCAGGAAACACCGCGCGATAGGCAATGCGGCCCTTGTGGATCGGCGCATCGGGACCGACCACGATATCGCGCACGATTGAATGCACGCCATCCGCACCGATCACAGCATCGGCGTTGACGCTGGTGCCGTCTTCGAACCGTAACGTGACCTGGCCGCCGGCCTGGTCGAGACCGACCAGTTTCTTGCCGAGATGCACGATCTCGGCCGGCACCGCGGAGGCGAGCGCGTCGTGGAGATCGGCGCGGTGCATGCAAAGATACGGCGCGCTGTAGAGACTTTCGGGCATCGGCAGCTCGCGCGTAACTTCGCCGGTATAGCCGTCGCGGTTGAGATGCGAGTAAGGAGCAAACGATGTTTTACGCAGCCGCTCCTCGATCCCGATGCCGCGCAAAACCTTCATCGAATTCGGCATCATCTGGATCCCCGCGCCGAGGCGCGCGAAACGCGCCGCCTGCTCGTAGACCCGAACGTCAATTCCGACGCGCCGCAACGTCGCCGCGACCGCCAGACCGCCCATCCCTGCGCCGACCACGGCGACCGAAAGTTTTTTCTTCATTGCCCTCTTCTGTTCGCTCGCTGCTCGCCGCTAATCACTTTCGCGGAATGCCCGCCTTGTCGACCACGTCGTTCCACTTCTTGATGTCCGCTGTGAGACGCGCCAGCGCCTCGGCCGGCGTACTCGCCTTTGCGATGACACCGACTTTGGCGAGTTGCTCCTGCACATCAGGCATGGCGAGCACCTCGTGCATTGCCTTGTTCATCGTGTCGATAACCTCTTTCGGCGTGTCCTTTGGCACCCCGACGCCGTTCCACGAGATCACCTCGTAACCCTTGACGCCGGCCTGATCGGCGGTCGGGACACCGGGCAGCAGCGGGGACGGCTGCGGGCTGGAGCTCGCCAGAATGCGCAGTTTTCCGTCTGCAACCTGGCCGGCCACCGCGGGCGGGAAATCGATCATGACCTGAACATCATTGCGCAGCAGTGCCACCACGATATCCGGCGAATTTTTGTACGGGATAATTTGCACGTTGAGATCGGCCATCGATTTGAAAAGTTCGCCACCCAGATTTTGGGTACTGCCGGCGGCAATTGTCCCTACGTTGAGTTTTCCGGGACTGGCTTTTGCTGCCTTGATGAAATCGCCGAGCGTTTTGTATTCCGACTGGCCATTCACCACGAACACCAGATCGAAAGTGCCGGCCATCGAGACCATTGCGAAATCTTTCGTTGGGTCAAAAGGCAGGCTTTGAAATGTCGCGGCACTGATGGCGGCCCCGTTTGTGACCCAGGCCATCGTGTAGCCATCGGGCGGCGCCGTGATCACGGCGCGCGCCGCTGCAATCCCCCCAGGACCGGGCATATTCTCAATCACGACACGCTGGTTCAATTTCTGCCCGAGCTTGTCGGCGAGAATGCGCGCGGTGACGTCGGCAACGCCACCCGCGCCAAAAGGCAGCACGATCTTGATCGGCTTTTCCGGCCAGGCGGCCTGCGCCTGAAATGCCGGCAGCACGACGGCCGCAGCCAGCATCACGAGCGCGATCCGGCGCGCAATCGCTTCAAACATCCCCTTCGACATAGTGCGTCTCCTCCAGACTTTGCTCGTTTTATTATTGTTCAGCCAAAACCATAAAGTCGCCCCGGATTGTCCACCAGCAGCCGTTTTTGCGCCAGCGGTTCGGGTGCAAATTGCGGCACCAGATCGACAAGATCGGCCTCATCGGCCTCGTGAGTTGCGTTCGGGTGTGGAAAATCTGTGCCCCATAAAACGCGCGTCGGCGCGGCCTCAACCAACGTATGCGCAATGGGCACGGCCGCGGTATACGGCGGCATCGAGATCCGCTCGGAGCCGCAGACTTTGATCCAGCAATTTTCCAAGCGCGAAAGTTCGATGAGCGCGCGCAGCGGCGGCTGATCGATGCCCGCGGCCGAAGGCACCCGGCCCATATGATCGATGATGAATGGCAGCGGGAGCTTTCGCATCATCCCCGAGAGCGGGATGACGTCCGGAGCATCTACGTGCAGGACGACGTGCCACCCCCGCCCCTTGATGCGGTCGATGACGCGATTGAACGCGGCCATATCGGGCGCGCCGCCGAGATGTTTCACGAAATTGAAGCGTATTCCGCGCACGCCGCCGCGATCGAGCGCGTCGAAATCCTTGTCGGTGAAACCGTCGTCGACAATGGCAACGCCACGATAGCGCCCGGGATCGGAGGCGATGCAATCGAGCATCGCAGCATTATCAGTGCCGTGACAACTCGCCTGCACGATTACGGCGCGTTCAATGCCGAGGTGCGCGTGCAAGGCCGCCAGCATTTCCTTTGGCGCGTCGGCAGGCGTATAGCGCCGGTTTGCTGCATAGGGAAATTTTGCGGCCGGGCCAAAGACGTGGCAATGGGCATCGCAGCTGCCTGCTGGCAGCTTGAAGCGCGGCTTGCGACGATGGTTGAGAAATCCGGCGTGGACGTTCATGGGCTGGCTTTAGCCAAGCGATCCGGAAGACACAACCCCCGCCTCTACAGCCGGCAAATCGCCTTGCGCCCATTGCGCCGCAGTCTGATCGCGGAACTCGGCGAACCGTGCGCTGGCTATCGCTTCGCGCATTCCTGTCATCAACGCCTGGTAGTAGGCGAGATTGACGGTCGACAGCAGCACCGCGCCCAGCATCTCGTTGGCCTTGGTGAGGTGATGCAAATAGGCGCGCGAATATGTGCGGGTCACAGGATGCGGACTCCCCGCGTCGAGCGGACGTGAGTCATTTGCGTGGCGCGCGTTGGCGAGATTGATCGCACCGTATCGCGTGAAGGCCATGCCATGGCGTCCGTTCCGCGTCGGCAGAACACAGTCGAACATGTCGATGCCGCGCGCTACGGCTTCGATGAGATCGTGCGGTGTACCGACCCCCATCAAGTAGCGCGGACGATCCGCCGGCAGCATCGGCGCAGTCGCGGCGACGATCCGGAGCATCACGTCCTGAGGCTCGCCGACAGCAAGACCGCCGATGGCGTAGCCGTGGAAGCCCATCGCGGTAAGCGCGCGGGCGCTTTCCTCGCGAAGCGTGAGGTCGTCGCCACCCTGCACGATCCCGAACAGCGCGTGGCCGTCGCGTGCATTTGCCTCAAACGCACGTTTGCTGCGCTCGGCCCAGCGCAGCGACAGTTGCATCGCGCGACTGATCTCGTCGTGCTTCGCGGGCAACTTGAGACACTCGTCGAGCTGCATTGCGATGTCGGCACCCAGCAACATCTGGATTTCGATGGCGCGTTCGGGCGTGAGCTCGACCATGGCTCCGTCGAGGTGAGATCGAAATGTAACCGCACGCTCGTCGACCTTGCGCAGATCGGAGAGCGACATGACCTGAAACCCGCCGGAGTCGGTGAGGATCGGCATCGGCCAGTTCATGAATTTGTGCAGCCCGCCAAGCGCGGCGATGCGTTCGGCACCAGGCCGCAGCATCAGATGATAGGTGTTGCCGAGCACGATCTCGGACCCGGTCGCACGCACGTCGTCCGGCATAAGCCCTTTTACGGTCGCCCGGGTGCCAACCGGCATGAATGCCGGGGTCTGCACTTTGCCGTGCGGGGTCACAAATTCGCCCCGCCGGGCAGCCCCATCACTGGCAGTCAGTTTAAAGGAAAAGGTTTTGGTCATCGCCCGGCAGGATAAAGCAAACACGCATCGCCATAGGAATAGAAGCGATAGCCCGCCGCGATTGCGTGCGCATAGGCATGTTTCATGGTGTCGAGGCCGCTGAAGGCCGATACCAGCATAAACAGAGTCGAGCGCGGCAAATGGAAATTGGTGAGCATCATGTCGACACCCCGGAATTTGTGGCCAGGCGTAATGAAAATCGCGGTCTCGCCGGAAAAGGCGTGCAGCCGGCCGTCGTCACTTGCCGCGCTTTCCAGGAGCCGTAGTGAGGTCGAGCCAACGGCCACGATCCGCCCTCCGTTGGCGCGCGCAGCATTGAGCGCACTGGCCGTTTCCGACGAGACGCTGCCGAATTCGGCATGCATTTTATGGCTGGTGGTGTCCTCCGCCTTGACCGGGAGAAAGGTGCCGGCCCCCACGTGCAGGGTCACCTTTTGCAGGCCAATACCGCGCTCGTTAAGCCGCGCCAGGAGCTTTTCCGTGAAATGCAGGCCAGCGGTGGGGGCCGCCACGGAGCCCTCATCATGAGCAAACAGGGTCTGATAGTCGGTCCGGTCCTGATCATCGGGCGCCCGGCGGGACGCAATGTACGGTGGTAACGGCATCTCGCCCCGTTCGGCGATGGCTTGATCGAGCACCGGCCCATGAAAGGAAAACGAAAGGGTTATGTCCCCTCCTTCATCTTTATGTGAAACATGAGCGTCGAGTTCGCCAAGGAAGCAAACTTTACCTTCAGTGCCGAAACGCACCGTATCCCCGATCTCAAGCTTCTTGGCCGGCTTCACAAAAGCACGCCAATGCGAGCCGTCGATCCGCTTGTGCAGCGTCGCCTCGATCGCAGGCTCGCTGCTGCCTCGCCCGATCCGCCGGCCCGTCAGACGGGCCGCGATGACCTTGCTGTCGTTGACGACCAGGCAGTCACCGGCGCGCAGCTGATCCGGCAGATCGCCGACGGTACGGTCGTCGAACTCGGGAACCTGACCGGGCCTCACCACCAGGAGCCTTGCGGCGTCCCGCGGCGCTGTCGGCCGCAGGGCAATGCGATCCGCCGGCAGGTCGAAATCAAACAGATCTGTGCGCATGGCTTTCCTTCGTCATGCCCGGCACTCGGGTCCAGCCGAAGGCCGGCCCGAGTACAAGCCTTGTGCCGGCCATCCACGTTTTGCGACTTTGCGAGTCTCAAAGACGTGGATGGCCGGGACATAGGCGGGCGAAAGCACGCCGTCCTTCAGACGGCTATGCCCGGCCATGGTGTGGCGACAGCTCCCGCGGGGGCGAACGATTACGCCCCCATCGTCGCCTTGACGATCTTGTCGGGGTCCCTGACGGGCTCTCCGCGTTTGATCTGGTCGACGTTTTCCATGCCTTCGATCACCTTGCCCCAAACCGTGTACTGGTTGTTGAGGAAGCTGGCGTCGTCAAAGCAGATGAAAAATTGGCTATCCCCGGAATCGGGATTGCTGGCGCGCGCCATCGACACCGTGCCGCGGACATGGGGCTCACGGTTGAATTCGGCCTTGAGCTTCTTTCCCGACCCGCCGGTGCCGGTGCCCTGCGGGCATCCCGTCTGCGCCATGAAGCCGTCAATCACGCGGTGAAACACAATGCCATCGTAGAACCCGTCCTTGACGAGCTCCTTGATGCGCGCGACGTGACCCGGCGCAAGATCGGGCCGCATTTCAATGACGACGTTACCTTTGGTGGTCTCCAGAGTCAGCGTATCTTCCGGCTTTGCCATCTATCACTCTCCATACTCTACTCGCCATTCGTCATGGCCGGTTTGATCACCGCACACTGGGTTCACCCGACATGAGGTGCTCGCATTTGGCGGGAGGCGGCCGGGTCGTACTTCCGATCCATCCCCGTTCAGGCGGCGCACCTTGCTTAGCGCTCGATTGTCGCCTTCTTGACGTAATCCATACGCGGGAAATCTTTCATCAAGTACGTATTGCCTTCACTCTGGAGGCGGCTCTGGTCCGGGCCGCGGCCGCGCGGCGCGCCCTCGCCATATTCGGCATTGAGCGCATCGACGACGTTCATCCCGGACACGATGCGGCCGAACGGCGCGAAACCCATGCCATCGAGATTGGCGTTGTCCGCGAAGTTGATAAACACCTGGCTCGTGCGGGTATTGGGGCCCGCCATCGCAAAGGTGATGGTGCCTCTCTTGTTGCTCTGCGTCACCGGGTCGTCGCCGATCTGCGCCGTGCGCCAGCGCCCCATGACCCCGGGATCGCCGTTGATGCCGAACTGCACCATGAAGCCGGAGATCACCCGGAAGAAACGGACGTTGTCGTAGAACCCGTTCTTCACCAGGTTATAAAACCGGTCGGCGCCCTTCGGCGCCCAGGCGCGCGTAACCTCGACCATGAACGGGCCTTTGCTGGTATCAAACTTCACTTTGTATGTCGCAGGCGCCTGCTCGTTCAGCGCAGCCGGATTAGCCAGAGGCGACTGTGCCAGGGCAGGAGCCGCAAGCAGCGCCACCATCAAGGTGAGCGTGAGGATCGATCGGCGATTGGTCATTTGCACTCCGTATTGACGATGCGGGCCAGATCAGCGCGCAAACTTCTTCTTCAGACGCGCGGCAACGGTCCCCGGCACAAAGGCTGCGACGTCGCCGCCCATGCCGGCGATCTGACGCACCAAAGTGGCGGTGATCGGGCGTACCATTGGCGAAGCAGGCAGGAATACCGTCAGCACGTCGGGCGCCATGGCCTGGTTCATGCCCGCCATCTGCATTTCGTAGTCGAGATCGGTGCCGTCGCGCAGCCCGCGGACCAGTACGCTTGCACCGGCCTTGCGCGCCGTTTCCACCACCAGATCAGCGAAGGTGACGCAGGAAAGTTCGCATTTGGCCTCGCGTGCAACGGGCCTGCAGGTCTCCTGAAGCATCGCCAGCCGCTCATCGGCGGAAAACAACGGCGCCTTGCCCGGATGCACCCCGATGGCGATCACCAGCCGATCGGCGAGCCGAACGGCCTGACGGACCACGTCGAGATGGCCATTGGTGACCGGGTCGAATGACCCGGCGTAAAGGGCAGTTCTCGCCATAAACCGGGGTCTACCCTGCCCCCATTGGCCCCGCAAGGCCGCGGCTTTGCGGCCTGAACCTTTTCCCCGGCTGCCGCGACCCATGGGATGAGCATGGGGAGGCGCCGAAAATGCGCTTTCCTGTGACTCCCGTCACAGCGACGGACGAGGGGTTTTCCTAGTCTGACAATGTCGAGAGCGAACGCTCCGGCGCAAAGCCTGAACAGTGTCATGTTGAAAACAATTGCCGCCATCGTGGCCGCCGCAGTGATCGCAGCCATCATCACCGTCATTTCAGCACCCATCGGCGATGTCGTCGCGAGCCCCCTGCCCAAACCTGCCGCCGACGCCATCGCGGCCTGCAAGCAGAACCCGTGGCCCTACGTCAATTGTGTCGGCACCGAATTTGGCAATCCAAAGATCCGCCTGATCAGCATCGATCACCCATTCCGCTAGCGCCTACCTTGGTCCCCACTTCGGCGCTAGGCTCTCCTCAGGACCGCCAGTCCTGAGGAGAGCAATAATGCGCCGGGCCTTTCTCGCCGCCGCGGCCCTCGTGTGGGCCGCTTCTGCTTTTGCACAGGACTATCCGAACCGGCCGATCCGTATCATCGTACCTACGCCCGCGGGCGGGCCGGTCGACGTCATGGCGCGCGTACTTGCCAACGCCCTGCCGGCGGTCCTCGGGCAAAACGTCTTCATCGAGAACAAGCCGGGCGCCGGCAACACCATCGGCTCTCGTCAAGCCGCCGCAGCGGATCCCGACGGCTACACCTTGATGGTTTCGGCTGCGAGCGGCCTCATCATGAGCCCGATGATCGTGAAGAATGCCGGCTATGACGCTTCCAGCTTTGCGCCGATCGCGCTCGTCGCCGAGACACCGCAAGTCGTCGTGATCAACCCTCAACTGCCGTTCAAATCCATCGCCGAACTCGTCGCCTATGCGAAGGCCAATCCGGGCAAGCTCAATTATTCAACCGGCGGCATCGGCACGCTGCCGCATCTCAATGCGGAATTGTTCAAATCCGTGAGCGGCACAAATATCCTGCACGTACCCTACAAAGGCGGCGGGCCGTCGCTCACGGCTGTGGTGGCCGGCGAGGTACAGCTGACCTTCGATACTGTGAGTACTTCGCTGCAACTGATCCAGGATGGAAAACTGCGTGCGCTCGCGATCGTCGGACCAAAGCGCGCGCCGGAATTGCCCGATGTGCCGGCCATGCCGGAGATCGGATTTCCAGCGGTGACGAGCGGCGCCTGGACGGCACTGATGGCGCCGCACGACACGCCGCCGGCGATCATCGCCAAACTCAATGCTGCGACAAATACTGCCCTCCAAGGCGAGACGATGAAAAATGCCCTGGAGAAGTTGGGAGCGCAGCCGCGCGGCGGCACCCCGCAGGCGCTCGCCGATCACATCGCGAATGAACAGAAAAAGTGGACGCCAATCGTAGCGGGCTTGAATTTGAAAGTGGATTGAAGACTCTTACGCGTGCATGCAGCCGCTTTACGACTACGTGCCGCGTGCAGGCAGCTTCGTCACACTCGCCGTGAAGACATAGCCGTCGCCATGCACTGACTTTAGCAATTTCGGCCGTTTTGGATCGACCTCGAGTTTCTTTCTCAAGCGGGAAATCTGCGCGTCGATCGTCCGCTCATAGGCGTGCCATCCGACGCCATGGGTTACGTCCATCAACTGCTGGCGGCTGAGAACGCGGCCGGAATTCTTCAAAAACACCGACAGGAGCTTGAATTCACCCCCGGTCAATGTGACGTCCGTGCCATCCGGCGCAATCAATTGCCGGCGATCGGGGATGGCCTTCCATCCGTCAAACGCAAATGCTACCTCGGCTCCGTCGCAACAGGTCGCCGCTACGCGCGTCGCATTTGCAGGTCGCAATGCCTTCTTCGCCCGCGCCAGGATTTCGCGAAGGTGAAACGGCTTGCACACGTAATCGTCGGCTCCAAGCTCAAGACCGACAACTCTATCGATGGGATTCTTCCGCCCGCTCACCACGATAATGCGGCTGCAATGGCGCGAATTTAATTCGCGTAGCAAATCGAGTCCGTCTTCAACACCGAGATTAAGATCGAGCAGGATCAAATCGTAAGACTCCTGCTCGAGTCGTGTCATCATACCTTTACCGGAACTTGCAACGGTGGTGCGAAATCCGTTTCGGGAAAGGTATCGTGACAGCATTTTGCAAATAGCATCCTCATCGTCGACGATGAGAACATGCGGCAAATTAAGGTCCGGCGACGCAACCCCACCCATAAGTTGTACCCCCTTGTTGAGGTAACAATCTTCGCACACAAAGATAACACAGCAGCAACATTTTAAAAAAATGGGACTTCGGTATCATACTACTATGTCTTTTCACCATTGGTCAGGTTAGTTGACCTAAATCCATTATACCGCTGTTTGTTTCTCGCGGTCCGTTGCTTGGCGTTATCGTGCGGCAACTTGCCCGACTGTGATGCTGGTCACATACCACTCAAGGACGTCGTAATAAATGTACAAATACAACCTACAACTGCTTCCGGTGGCGGTATAATGATGGTGACGATCCAGTCACTCTGCCGGCGGTGCAAGTTTGTTGCGTGAGTGTGCCAATGTTGAAGAGGACGGATATTTTTGACGCCACAACTTCGGAAACGGAGTTGCGGAATAAATTGGCGGACGATCTGGTCCGCAAGCCCAGAAAAACGCGCACCACTCAACTGAACAAAACGATTTTAAGAACGGCAACTTCGCGCAATCGCTCGATCGATCACGATGCAGAGCACCTTCAGCGCCAAAAGATGGAGGCAGTCGGTCAGCTCGCATCAGGCATTGCGCATGACTTCAGAAATCTTCTCACGATCATCAGCGGAAATCTGGAAATGCTCGCGCTGGATCGGTCGCACAACCGCCGCGAGGAACGCGTCCTTGTCGCCGAGGCATGGCGAGTTACCGACCTTATGGCGCAGCTGACAACCAACCTGTTGGCCTTTGCACGGCAAGGACAGATCGATTGCATTCCAACAGATATCGGCCAGCTCGCTACGACGACCGCGCGCTTCCTGTCGCGAATTCTAGGGGAACGGATTGGCCTGGAAATTCAGGCCGTAACGGGCCTGAATGCGAAAATTAATGCCGCGCAATTCCAGACTGTTCTCATCAACCTGGCGGCCAATGCGCGTGACGCGATGCCGGAGGGGGGACGCGTTGCCATCCAGGTCGATGAGGCCTTTGTCGGCGCCGAAGAAGCGCGCAAGATGCACGTGACCTCCGGCCGGTATGCTACTGTTTCTGTTACGGACAACGGCCCAGGCATGCGGAAAGAAACGCTCGGCCATGCCTTCGACCTGTTTTTTACAACGAAGCCGGCCTGCAACGGATTGGGCCTCGCTGCCGTGCGGGAATTTGCGGCGAATGTTGGCGGTACGACGCGGATCAGAAGCAAGCTCGGGAACGGCACAACCGTTGAATTGTGGATTCCAGTCGAGGACGGCAGTAGCCAGCCACTGGAACGCGATTTCCCCGATACGCGTTAGCCGCTCCTGCCTGCAAGCACTTCCCTTCCGGCGACTGCCACGGATTCCATTGCATCTGACTTCGTGCGATCGGCGGTACCATAAACTCGGGTTCGACTGAGAGTTGCGGCGCGCAAGCGCCCCGTATCATACCCCGATCACAATTTGTCAAATCTTGTCACTCGCAGACGCGAACTTCCGCAACATTGGTTTCCTACGATCATCGGTCCGGTAGCCTCGATAGCGTCTATCTTCACGCTGTCGCTGTTGCCGGATCTGAGAAGTAGACCCACCGTGGAGTTCGATCGCAAAAGCATCGGTTCATTCGCTGACGTAGAAGATTGGCGGGTGTCGATAATTGCGGTGCGTCTCCACCAACAGGAGATGTGTCATGTCGGCTCCTCAATATCCTTCCCATCCTCAAGATCATAAGGACAACGATCTGCAGAAGCAGCTCGAGGCCCAGGCGCAGGCGCAGGGTGAGTTGCAGGCTCAGGCTGAAGGCCAGGTTCAAGGCCAGGGCGAGCACCAGAGTCAAAGCCAGCATCAGGACTCTGAAAACTCCAACCTGAACGGCAACGTAAACTGCGA
>DASYSQ010000151.1:0-18439 GCA_036003145.1 Pseudolabrys sp. | reverse complement strand
ATCGCTCAGTACCAGTGGCGGTGATTCCAATACCGGTAGTGACGACGATGTTGGTTAGGGACATATGCATAACTGCGGTGCCCGTAGCGGGGCACGCCTGGCGGTTTGGCACCGCTTGGCACCTGGCCGAAGCTGTCTGTATTCCGGGGCGGATTAGGACCGTAATTCGGCATACTTTGCGCCATCGAGACCGAGCTGGCGCTCAGGAGCAAAGCGAGAGCAAAAAGAACTGGCTTGAGTGACATCGGCAAATCTCCATTCCACTTGGAGAAGTAACAATTAGACCAACCCCGAGTTCCGCGGTGATCGTGGGCAAAATGACGAAGGGCTGCCGGGGGACGACAGCCCTTGGTTCAAGATGCCGCCAGCCAGGGGGTATGGGGGACGGGAAGCTGGCGGCATCATCATAACTCCGACCGCAACTGGCCCGTTCCGTTAGCCGGGATCGAATTCAGTTCACTCAGCGGAACCTAAAATTGTTCCGGGCGTTGGATGGCCAACGGGGACCGACCAGAACCTTCCCGAGAATGGGCGGGTGTGGCCGCGTGCGTGTTTACCTGCTTGTGAAGGTAGACATTGGAGTCGATCCGGATTCTTGGGAACCCTGAGGGGCCGCGACGGCGGATGTAACCGCGCGGTCTCTCATTATGATTACTATGAAAGTATCCGCGTCCCTGATGAAGAAGGAGTGGGAGATGTCTAACCCGCTGGCAGTCATTAAAAGCTTAGGGTCTGGGAAAAGTGAGGCTATGGGTGTCGTAAAGCGTGATTGGGTCCCCACTGGGCGCATCGATTTCGCCACCAACATCGACAGCAATGGCGACCCAAACCAACCAAGTGAATTCAAGCTGCTCGTAGAGGAACGTAGAATTATTGAAAGTGTTGCTGGAAACGAGCATCTTGAGATTCAGTGGCGGCTCGCTACGCTTAAAGAAGTAAAGGTCGTCGCAGCTCAGTATCTCAAATATCTGACAGAAAACTCGCTCATCAGAGATGTATTCGACCCCGAAATTTTTCCTCCGGAACCTAAACACAAGAGTAAATAGTCATTCAACGTCAAGGGCGTTTGCCAGCCCGCCCGCCCCGAGCAATGCGGCGCGTCGTGACTTAGGAATTTCCGGCCAGTAGATTAAGAGAACCGCGGCGGGCGTAAGCTCACTGCGGTTCCTCACTCACATCTGCGGGCCTTCCAGATCCTAGGGGGCTTTCGAGAACCCGGACCAGCCGCACAAAAGTTACTCCGGCGACCATCATCAGCAAAATTAAATTCAGGTCACTTTTTTGCGGACGGAAGGGCGGCGCGGAAATAATCGAGCAAAAAATACCTCTGAGCACGAAGTTAGCGTGCCGCTAACCACATGCAGATCAATTTTCTATGGCGCTCGCATTGCGCCCATTCAAGGCCACAATTCATTTCGGTAATGCCCCGACCTCCGGGGACTGAGTGACGGAGGGGAGATCGGGGCCGCGCTCACGTAAGGGGACCTGAGCGTGGCTTCGATTTTATGGTCTGAGGCGACCCGACAAAATTAAATCTTGTTCACGAAGCTGCGACATGCCGGCCATCTGACAGAACCCATGGACGCTAGACCGGAAAATCAAACTGTTCGGCCATTGCGTCAGGTTGCCGTACGGATGTGCATCAAATCTTTAGGCTGCAATTACGCTGATCCAAAACCTCGCAGCGGTCCCTTGGGCGTGGTCATAAATCCCCGGGGCCGGTGTATCGAGGTCGTACGGACTCGAAAGCACGAAATCCGCGAAAACGCCTGGTGCGATAGCTGACGCCGGATGCGGGAATGGCTGTCCATTAGTATGCGGTTCATGCGCCACGCTATCATCGTTGTAGATCCGTAGCGTTTGACCGACGATGCCTTTCACAGCCGTATCACGCGTGTTCCATGGCCTCGCTCCGGTCCCCGCTGGGATATGAAAATCGATACGGGCGGGGGAAGTGACCGGCGGCGGATTCGATGGACTTGCTTGAATGCCTAGAGCGCGGCGAAGAATGGCGTTGATCGTGTCATCCGGCCCAGACGCCAATGACATCAAATTAGCAAAAACATCGTCATCAAGATCGATTTCGTGGAATAGGGCTTGACGCAGTACGTCGGACGCCGAATGGCCAGCGCTCATGCCATGGGACTCAAGGTAGGCATAAACGTCGCCATCAACCTGAATTGATTTCATGGCTAGCCCCGTCAGCTTGGTGTCCGAAAGAAGCGCACAATAGCAAAGCAGCCCGCAGTTTCCCACGGGCTGCCCATGGTTCGGTATGTCGATCTAATTTCGCGTTCGTGATGGATGCGATCTTCCCACTCGCCCCGTTTGTGGGGAGTGATCTTGAACGCGGGCTCCCCCCAGCCTCCGAACGCTGTGACATTCGATGTCACAATGCCGTCCGCCTTCTGGAACCGGTTCCGCCGCGTCAGCGCTGCGTAGAATTTTCGTCGGGTCTGCCCATCCAGCTGATCAGCGGCATCGCGGGCACAATCCAGCCCAGTCCGGCAATGACGTAGTAGATTGCCGCCACAAATCCATTGATGTCGGTCAGCACCGATTGTGCCAGCGCCATCGCCAATAAACCCCACACCAAGACAAGCACGAGCAGGGCGATCGTGCCGACAAACTTGCGAGCGCGGATAGGCATAGGTGCTCTTCGTGCGTCTCAATTGCGAATACAGACGCATGACTATATGGTCCGCGCCGTCCCCTGCAAGCAAGCACTCATGTCCGAGACGGTCAAAGCGTCCGAAATTCATCTGCGCACAGTGCGGCTGTGGCTGCTTATGGCGGCCGCAATGATCTTTCTGACGCTCGTGGTGGGCGGCGCAACGCGGCTGACGGAATCCGGTCTCTCGATCGTCGAATGGAAACCGGTCACCGGCGTGTTGCCGCCGTTGTCGGAAAGCGAGTGGCAGTCAGAATTCACAAAATATCAGGCAATCCCGCAATACCGTGAGATCAACCGCGGCATGAATCTCGACGCCTTCAAAACGATCTATTGGTGGGAATGGTCGCATCGGGTGCTGGCGCGCCTGACGGGCGCGGTATTTCTTCTGCCATTTCTATTCTTCCTGTGGCGCGGCGCCATCCCGCGAGGTTTGCAGGGAAGGTTGTGGGCAATCTTCGTCGCCGGCGGAGTTCTCGGAGCAGTCGGGTGGTGGATGGTTTCTTCGGGCCTGACGCAAGGCGTAAGCGTCTCGCAATATCGTCTTGCCTTCCATCTCACGCTGGCCAGCGCGATCTATGGTGCGATTCTGTGGACCGCGCAGCGGCTCGCTCCGCGCGCGGCGAGTGAAGCGCTGGTCCGGTTGCGTGCCAGCGCGGTCGTTATCGCAATTCTGCTGCTGCTGCAGATTTATCTCGGCGCGCTGGTAGCCGGTCTCGGCGCGGGCCTCATCTTCAATACCTGGCCGACGATCGATGACGCCATCGTGCCGGCTGCACAGCGGCTATGGTTTATGAGTCCCGTCTGGCGCAACCTGTTCGAGAACACGCTTACCGTTCAGTTCGACCATCGCATGGTGGCCTATGCAATCTGGGTACTTGCTGGTCTGCACGCGATTGATGCCCGGCAGGCGCGGCGTGGCGCCGGCGGGGCTGTCTTGCTCGCCGCCGCGGTGACGGCGCAGGCGTTCCTTGGCGTCGTGACTTTGCTCTATCAGGCCCCGCTTCCCTTGGCCCTCGCACATCAGATTCTGGCAATTATAGTGTTCACCATCGCGGTCGCACATGCGGAGCGATTGTCGCATCGAGCCATTTTGCACGAACTGCAAACCGTCGCTGCGGAGCAACGCGCATGATCAAAAGCGATGTCATAGACGGGGTTGCCATTCTGACGCTGATGCACGGCAAGGCCAACGCACTCGACATCGAATTCTGTCATGCGATTGCCGATCGTTTTGTCGATCTGGGTAAGTCGGATGCGAAGGCGGTGGTGCTGACCGGGCAGGGCAAGATCTTTTCTGCCGGCGTCGATCTGAAACGATTAAGTGAGGGCGGTGCCGATTATATTCGCCGATTCCTGCCGTCCCTGCACCGCCTTTATGAGACAGTATTCTTTCATCCGAAACCGGTGGTGGCGGCGGTCAATGGGCACGCCATCGCGGGCGGCTGCGTGCTTGCCTGCTGTGCGGACCGGCGCATCATGGCGCAAGACGTCGGACGAATCGGTGTGACCGAAATTCTTGTCGGCGTGCCGTTTCCGGCACTGGCCTTCGAAATCGTGCGCTTTGCGGTGCCGCCGCGCTACCTGCCGGAATTCACGCTGTCGGGTGCGACCTATGCGTCCGACGAGGCGTTGCGGCGTGGCTGGGTCGACGAAATAGCGGAGCAAGAAGACCTTCTGAAGGATGCAACGGCCGTCGCGCGCGAATTATCTTTGCTGTCGCCGGCAGCCTTTACGCAGACAAAAAGGCAGATCCGCCAGCCAGTCACCGAGCGATTGCAAGCCGGCGGCGCGGCTACCGACAAGGCGGTCACAGAAATCTGGACCGCTCCGGCCACAATCACGTATATCCGCGACTATGTCGCGCGGACGCTGAAGAAGTCCTAGCGGATCACTTTGCCTTCAGGCCCTGCTCGAGGTCGGCGATGATATCGTCCTTGTCTTCGATCCCGACCGACAGTCGAACGACGTCAGGTCCGGCGCCCGCCTGAATTTTCTGTGCGTCGGACAGTTGCCGGTGCGTCGTCGAAGCCGGATGAATGATGAGCGAACGCGTATCGCCAATATTGGCGAGGTGCGAGAAGAGTTTCACGTTGGAAACGAGCTTCACACCGGCGTCGTAACCGCCCTTCAAACCGAATGTGAGCACCGCGCCGGCGCCCTTCGGTACATATTTCTTGGCGAGCGAGTGATACTTGTCGCCCGGGAGCCCTGCGTAACTCACCCACGCAACTTCCGGACGCTTCGACAGCCATTCGGCGACCGCCAGCGTATTATCGCAGTGGCGTCGCATGCGGAGAGGCAATGTCTCGACGCCGGTGAGAATGAGAAAGGCATTGAATGGCGACAGCGCGGGCCCGAGATCGCGCAGGCCGAGAACGCGGCACGCGATCGCAAAAGCGAAGTTGCCGAAAGTTTCGTGCAGGATAATGCCCTGATATTCGGGGCGGGGTTCCGAAAGCATCGGATATTTCTTGTCGCGCGACCAGTTGAAGGTACCGCCGTCAACGATCAGTCCGCCAATCGAATTACCGTGGCCACCCAAGAACTTGGTGAGCGAGTGCACGATAATGTCCGCGCCGTAGTCGATTGGCTTGCACAGATAGGGAGTGGCAAGCGTGTTGTCGACGACCAGAGGCACGCCAGCCTTTCGCGCGATCTTTGAGATCGCCTCGATGTCGACAATGATTCCGCCCGGGTTGGCGATCGACTCGATGAAAATGCACTTTGTCTTCGGCGTGACTGCCTTTTCAAACGACGTGAGGTCATCGGGATCTGCCCACACGACATTCCAGCCAAAATTCTTGTATGAATGGTTGAACTGATTGATCGAACCGCCATAGAGTTTTTTGGATGCGACGAGCTCGTCGCCCGGTGTCATCAGCGCGTGCATGACGATCACCTGCGCCGCGTGGCCGGAGGCGATGGCGAGGCCGGCGGTACCGCCCTCGAGAGCCGCTACTCGCTCTTCCAGTACTGCGCAGGTCGGATTGCCGATGCGGGTATAGATATTTCCGAAAGTCTGCAGCCCGAATAGTGCGGCCGCGTGATCGACGTCGTCGAACACGAACGAAGTTGTTTGGTAGATCGGCGTAGCGCGCGCGCCGGTGGTCGGATCGGGCTTGGCGCCAGCGTGTACTGCGAGCGTATCAAAACCCGGAATTCGGTCTGCGTCAGCCATGGGTCCCCCTGATAAAAAATGGTGTAGGTGGCGGCTTACATTTTTCGAGTGGAATAAGGCGGCGATTAGTGAGGCCGGACAGCGGCGGCGTCAAGGCTTGTCATTTTCAGACGTCGGACCGAGGCGCATGCGTTGCACGCCTGAGCCTAAATTCTGTGCGCGCCTTGAGGAAAGCGTGCGTGAATTGACACCCATCCATGAAATTTCCGACGAGAGACGGCCATATTCGATCTTTGGACAGCGGTTCATGACCACCTTCAAACCGGCATCTTCCGCCAGTTTCGCCGCTTCGTCATTGCGCACCATGAGTTGCATCCAGATGACGTTCGGCTTGGGTTGAAGCGCGATGGCCTCCTTCACCACAGGCGGCACGTGCTCGGACGCGCGAAAAATGTCGACCATATCTACTTGCTCGGGAATATCGGACAGTCTTGCGTAGACTTTTTGACCGAGGATGCTTTTTCCCGCCTGTCCCGGGTTGACCGGGATCATCCGGTATCCGCGCTCCATCAAATATTTGAATGCGAAATAGCTAGGCCGATTATCCTTCGGCGAAATGCCGACCATGGCGATCGTTTTCACCGTGTTCAGGATGCCGCGGATATAGCTATCGGGATAGGTGTCGTGATTCATTCAGACGTCGAGGCCGGTTGTTTTGCGATGGCCGCGCGCAGGCGGGCATTCTCCGCCTCCAGTTGGGTGATTTTGGTTTGCACGACGGCAAAGGCCTCCTCGATTTCAGCTTCGGTAAAACGCGTGACAATATGCGCGGAGCAGTTCACGTCCCAGGCCTCAATTGTGAAAAGAATGGCTCGCTCAGGCCGGGCCTTGTAGCCGTCATCGAACAGGCGTTGGATCAGGGTGGGATCGTCTTCGATCACGCGCGCGCGACCCCAAAGTTTTATGCGCTGACGGCGGCCAGGATCGAGCAAGAACAGGAAGGCCCGGTCGTTCTCAGAGAGATTGGCGAGCGTGATGTATTGGCGGTTGCCTCGATAGTCGGCGAAGCCCAGCGTCCTGTCGTCGATGACTTTGATAAATCCCTTTGGTCCACCTCGGTGCTGGACATAGGGAGCGCCGTTGGCCGTTGCGGTTGCGAGAAAGGCGGTATCCTGTTCGGCGATGAATTTTGCGAGCTCCGCCGTCACCCGATCCGGGAAGCCTTCTGCCATGCGGCGCTCGTATGCCTTCGCCGATCCACGCTCGGCTTGCGCATGCTGCGCTGCGAGCGTGAACACGCGGCTCGAATTGTTCATGTCTCCCGTCACTCCGTCCGCTGCGGTTAGGAACAAAGATAGCGTCTCGCTGTTGCTCACGGTAGGGCCGCGCGTGTTTGATTTGGGCAGGATTGCGGTGGCAAACGACATAAGATCGTCATGCTGCTTTGCTGCGATCCGGACGCTGAGGGGCGCCGCCTAGGTTGTGCACAAACAGGAGGCGTTCGATGTGTGACTACAGTCTTCACGACGTTGCGTCCCGACCCGCCAAGGTCGGCGACAAACTGGTATCGACACAATTTCCAAATGCCATCACGCGCGGCTTCTCGGATCCGACTCAGCCGCGCGTAGCCGTCTGTCTGCTGCCCGGGACAGAGCTTGCATTCGAAAATGAGGTCGAATGCGATGCCTCGTTCCGGTTCTTGCCGACCCGGAAATCGACCCACAAAGTCGCCCGTTTCCGGCAGGTGAATCTCAATCGGCCGGCCGCGCATCATGATGCGCTGGAGTTCCCCGATGGGAAGATCGTGCTGGTTACCGATCTTTGTGAAGGTCAATACGCGACTGTGCTGCAACTGCCGAGCACCGGGCGGCCTGCGGTCGAGCAGGGCGAGCAGGAAGTTCCCCAGAATGCCTCTCTCATCGCCTGATCTAATAGAAACTCAGAGAGCCACCGGGTCGCCGGTGGCTCTCTATGCCTCTTTGCCCGATGAGACCTGTTGCGACCGTATTACCGGTCTTCCCATTTCGGCTCACGCTTGTCGATGAAGGCATTCAGGCCCTCTTCTGCGTCGCGCGCCATCAAATTCTCGACCATGACTTCAGAGACGTAACGGTAGGCATCTGACAGGTTCATTTCTGCCTGCCGATAGAAACCTTCCTTGCCGATTTTCACGATATGACTGGATTTACCTGCGATCTTGTGCCCAAAGGCCAACGCTTCCTCGCGTTCCTTTCCAGGCTTCACCACGCGGTTGATGAGTCCAATGCGATAGGCGTCTTCCGCGGATACGGCATCGCCCGTCAGCAGCATCTCCATGGCATGCTTGCGCGCAACATTGCGGGAGAGTGCAACCATTGGCGTCGAACAGAACAAACCGATGTCAACACCAGGCGTGGCAAATGTGGCTCCGGTGGACGCAATTGCCAGATCGCACGTGGCTACGAGCTGACAACCGGCGGCCGTCGCTACGCCCTGAACGGCGGCAATCATCGGCACCGGCAGATTGACGATCTGCTGCATCATTGCGCTACACAAGGTCATGACCTTGCGGAAATAGGCTCGACCACCATCGCCGTCGCTACGCCGGCTGGTGAGTTCCTTGAGATCATGACCCGAGCAGAAGGCCGGACCATTGGCGGCAAGCACAACTGCGCGCACGGTCTTGTCGGTCGCAAGTTCGGAAAGGCTGTCGGACAAAGTAATCAGCAGGGCTTCCGACAGACTGTTGCGGGCTTCCGGACGATTGAGCACGAGGATGGCTACGTCGCCATCACGCTCGCGCAACAGAACGGGCGTATCGGCAGTAAACTTGGCCGCCGGAGCATTCATCTCAAACATTCTCATATACAACTCCGGCGAACGATAGTCCGAAGCTGGGCCTGCGCAAGGCTCGGAAACGGTTTTGGGCAATGGGCTGAAATAACGGATTGACCGGGTAACGGCGGCGTCTAAGACCATGGCGCCGGATCGACCGGCGACGGGGGATCCGCATGTCGGCGCCGGCAATGACTGTCGACGAGATTTCCAAGCTGCTGCACGAGGTGTTTCCTCAGGGATTCTATCCCGGCTGCGGCTTGACGATCGAACGCGTGGAATATGCAAAAAGCCGCATACGACGGCACTTCCAGGAAGGCTACATTCGGCCGGGCGGCACCATTTCGGGTCCGACCATGATGGAGCTTGCCGATTTTGCGATGTATGTCGCGGTTTTCTCCGCGGTCGGTCCTCAGCCGCTGGCGGTCACGACAAATCTCAACATCAACTTCCTTCGAAAACCGGGGAAGGGCGATCTGATCGCGGATGCCCGTTTGATGAAGGTTGGAAAGCGGCTGGCGGTTGGCGCAGTTGAAATCTATTCGGATGGCGTTGCCGAGCTGGTGGCCCATGTTACGTCGACCTATTCGATCCCCGAGGAGCGTTGATTACGCATTGGTATTAAAATACCATTCTTATAAACAATTGATTTTACTTTATAAATATCCTAATCCGGCCATTGACCGGCAGTGAGCGTCTCAGCTAGATACCGCCAGCGCGGCTGGGGCGCGCTCAAGCTCCTGAGGAATGATCATGAAGACCTATTCGGCCAAAGCTGCCGACATCGAGAAGAAATGGGTGACGATTGATGCCACCGGGCTGGTTGTTGGCCGCCTTGCCTCGATCGTGGCGCTGCGTCTACGCGGGAAGCACAAGCCATCTTACACGCCGCATGTTGATGACGGCGACAACGTCATCATCGTCAATGCCGCCAAGGCGGTGCTGACCGGCCGCAAGCGCGAAAAGAAAGTCTATCACCATCACACGGGTTTCATCGGCGGCATCAAAGACCGCACGGCGAAGGCAATTTTGGAGGGGCGTTTCCCCGAACGTATCGTCGAAAAGGCCGTGGAGCGGATGTTGCCGCGCGGGCCGCTTGGGCGCGTTCAACTCGGAAACTTGCGCGTCTATCCGGGGGCCGAACACCCTCATGAGGCGCAAAAGCCCGAAAAACTCGATGTCGCCGCGATGAACCGCAAGAATGTGAGGAGTGCCTGACCGTGGCTGAAACCGTGCAATCTTTGGAAGGTTTGGCGACTCTTAAACCGGCTGCTCCCGAAGCGCCGAAATACGAGAAGAAAGTCGATGCCCAGGGACGCGCTTATGCGACCGGCAAGCGCAAGAACGCTGTAGCGCGCGTGTGGATCAAACCGGGCTCCGGCAAGATCCTCGTCAATACGAAGGCTGTGGAAGTCTTTTTTGCGCGGCCCGTGTTGCGGATGTTGATTCAGCAGCCCCTGGTCGCCACCAACCGCGGCGGACAATACGACGTCACCTGCACTGTTTCGGGCGGAGGTTTGTCCGGTCAGGCCGGCGCCGTGCGTCACGGGTTGGCCAAGGCGCTGACCTACTTCGAGCCCGATTTGCGTGGCGCGCTCAAGCGAGGCGGGTTTCTCACCCGCGATCCGCGCGTGGTTGAGCGCAAGAAATATGGTCGGGCAAAGGCACGGCGCTCCTTCCAGTTTTCGAAGCGCTAACCGATCAATATCTTACGAAGGGCGCGCTTTGGCGCGCCCTTTTTGTTTGCCGGTTCCCGATCGTTCCAATTTTATCGAACGCGTTTACCGTAAGTAAAGGGGCGTGCTTTTGGCTCGCGGCAGGTTGGCGAACCTCAATATCGGCTCCGAAAATTGATTACAATTCGAGCAAGTCTTTCATCGAAGCCTGCCTAATTGCGCAACGGAATCCTACGGCCACGGCGTTATTTTACCCCCGCGGTCCGGTGCGATGCGCGTGCCGGACGGGCTGGTGGGAGCGCGTATGCTGTTGGCGGTTAACCTCCAATCCGCGACCTTGGATTTGCCAACGTTGTCGTTGGTGGCCATATGCATTGCCGGCCTGCTCGGCCTGTTCCTGATCATCGATTGGATGCAGCAGCGTAATGTCCGTGCCCTCGCATGGTGGGGTTCGGCTTATTTGATCGGCGCCTCGGCGATGGCGTTGGGAACCATGCCGACACCAATCATCCAGTTGCCGCCAATAGTACCTGGCGCGCTGACCTTCCTCGCCTGCGGCATGATCTGGAACGGGGTACGGCTGTTCCAGGGCAGGCGAGTGTTGCCATTCGCAACCTTCATCGGCGCCGCTCTCTGGTTGGGAGTTGGTCAGATTCCAGGAGCTTTGGACGACGGCAGGGGCCCAGTCCTCGGCGCTCTGATCGTCCCGCTCTACACGTTCTTCATCGCGATCGAACTTTGGCGGGAACGGCGCCGGACGCGCTATTCGCGTGCCGCAGCCATCGTAGTGCCGTGCTTGCACGCAGGAATCTTTCTGGTGCCGCTCGTCATGCGCGCGCTCCTGCCTGCAGGGCATGATACAATTTGGCTGACGGTCTTCACTCTTGAAACAATTCTCTACGCCGTGGGCACCGCATTCATTGTGATGCTGATGGTTAAGGACCATCACGTTCACGTTTATCGCACCGCCGCGTGCACGGACCATCTGACCGGCCTGCTGAGCCGCCGGGCCTTCGTGGACAACGCGCTCACACTGTGCGCGCATCAGGCCAAACGATCTGAACCGGTGGCGATGCTTTTGTTTGACCTTGATCATTTCAAGGCGATCAACGACCGCTTCGGCCATACTGTCGGCGACCACGTATTGCGTCTCTTCGGTCAGGTGGTGCGCGCGGGTACGCGCGCGGACGACATCATTGGCAGGTTCGGCGGCGAAGAGTTTATCGCGATCGTCCCGGGTGGCCTGGAGAGCGCGACCAAAATTGCAGAACGCGTTCGCTCGGGCTTTGAGGCTGCGGGCGTTACAGTGGCCACGCACTCCGTCGGCGCGACCGTCAGCATCGGCGCAGCCATTTCCTACGACGCGGTCACGTCGATCGACTCGCTGATAGCAAGCGCGGATGCCGCTCTCTACCGTGCCAAGCACGACGGCCGGAATCGGATCCACATTGCTGAGCAGGAAATGGCAAACGAGCGCGCTCGCCTGATCGCGGCCGCACGACGCGCCCGCCCGGTGAAGTCGGGGGCCTTTACCCGGTTGTCGCGGCGCAACATCACGAGTTGACGGTATCGCCGCCCCGACGATCCGCCTCAACGTCTCCTTTACCCTATTCGCTGTACCATGCGCGCATGTGGCCCTCACAGAGCCGTCCGGAACCCCTTTCGCTTGAGAGCTATGCCGAACGGGCAGGCGCCGCACTGGCGTGCGCGTTTTCAAATTCTGCCGAATTCGACGCCGCCCTGATCGCAGCCCGCCGCGCTGCCGGTGTCTATGGACCCAGGCGCCACCGCCGGCGGATGCTGGTGACTGCCGCCAGTATCGCTGCCGGGCTCGTAATTGTCGCGATCGCGATCCTCTGAACGGGCCGACTCGTCCTCCAAGAAAAAGGGCGCCCCTTGCGGAGCGCCCGAAAGTTGCATCGCGAAGTTCGTAATTCGCGACGATTGGAGGAACGCTTACGCCGAGTAATACATGTCGAATTCGACCGGATGCGGGGTGTGCTCGAACCGGATCACTTCCTGCATCTTGAGGTCGATGTATGAATCGATGAAGTCGTCATCGAACACGCCGCCCGCTTTCAGGAACTCGCGACCCTTGTCCAATTCGCCGAGGGCCTGGCGGAGAGAGCCACAGACAGTCGGGATCCTCTTCAACTCCGCCGGCGGGAGATCGTAGAGGTCCTTGTCGATGGCCGAACCAGGGTCGAGCTTGTTCTTGACGCCATCGAGACCGGCCATCAGCATCGCCGCGAAGGCAAGATACGGATTCGCGAGCGGATCGGGGAAGCGAACCTCGACACGCTTGGCCTTCGGGTTCGTCGTGTAAGGAATACGGCACGACGCCGATCGGTTGCGCGCCGAATAGGCGAGCAGAACCGGCGCCTCGAAGCCCGGCACCAGACGCTTGTAGGAGTTGGTGGTTGGGTTGGTGAAGGCGTTGATCGCCTTTGCATGTTTGATGATGCCGGCGATGTAGGACAGGCAGGTTTCCGACAGATCGGAATATTTGTTGCCTGCGAATACCGGCTTGCCGGCTTTCCAGATCGATTGGTGGCAATGCATGCCTGAGCCGTTATCGCCATAGACAGGCTTCGGCATGAAGGTCGCGGTCTTGCCGTAGATCTGCGCCACCTGCTGGATGCAGTATTTGTAGATCATCATCTGGTCGGCCATCTGCACGAGCGGCGAAAATTTCATGCCCAGTTCGTGCTGCGCCGACGCCACTTCGTGATGGTGCTTCTCGACCCTCACGCCCATTTTGGCCATCGCCGCAAGCATCTCGCTGCGCATATCCTGCGCAGAGTCTTGCGGTGGTACCGGGAAGTAACCTTTCTTGGTGCCAATGCGGTGGCCGAGGTTTCCGCCTTCGTATTCGGTGGGTGAATTCGTCGGCAATTCGATCGAGTCGAGCCGGAAGCCCGTGTTGTAAGGCTCGGCAGCGTATTTGACATCATCGAACACAAAGAACTCAGCCTCGGGACCGAAAAAGATCGTGTCGCCAACGCCTGCGGTCTTCACCATGCCTTCAGCTTTTTTGGCGATACCGCGCGGGTCGCGGTTGTAAGGCTCGCCGGTGGTCGGCTCGAGCACGTCACAGACCAGCGACATTGTAGTCTCGGCGAAGAACGGATCGATGCAGGCGGTCGCCGGATCCGGCATCAAATTCATGTCCGACTCGTTGATCGCTTTCCAACCAGCGATCGAAGAGCCGTCAAACATTTGGCCCTCGGCAAAGGTCTCTTCTTCGATCATGGTGACATCGAAGGTGACGTGCTGCCACTTGCCGCGCGGGTCGGTAAATCGGAAATCGACGTACTTCACGTCGTTATCCTTGATCATCTTCATGACTTCTTTAGCTGTCGTCATGGGACTGCATTCCCCCTTGTTTTCATGAAATTGCCGCTAGGACGGTTGCCCGCGGCTTAGATTGCATCAATTCCGGATTCCCCGGTCCTGATCCGAATGGCTTCTTCGATGTTGGAAACGAATATCTTGCCGTCGCCAATCCGGCCAGTCTGAGCAGCGCGCCGGATTGCATCGATCGCTTTATCCACCATGTCGTCGCCGAGCACGATTTCGATTTTCACCTTGGGGAGAAAATCGACCACGTATTCGGCGCCACGATATAATTCGGTGTGCCCCTTCTGTCGCCCGAAGCCCTTCGCTTCGGTGACTGTTATCCCCTGTAAGCCGACCTCCTGCAGCGCCTCCTTCACCTCGTCGAGTTTGAAGGGTTTGATGATGGCTTCGATTTTCTTCATTGCCTGTCCTCTCCCCCAGCCCCCCGGAACAACCCGGAGAACCGCGCTACCGGTTAGCAGGTCCCGTGCCAACCAAAGACGCTCAAAAAAGTCATTACCTGCAATGGTTTGACCGATATGCAGGTGCTGGCGTGTGGGCTGCTTACTGATCGACGCCTACAAGTTAAGCAAAGTGGCTAGATTTTAGCCAGCCGCCAAAGACTTGTTGCGGCGCAAACGATTAGTCCGAATTGTTCGGGCTCGGATCGCTCGTTAGGGTCGCCGGCGATGGATGAATTGCTCACGACCGCCGAAATGGCGGAAGCGGATCGCCTGGCGATCGCTGGCGGCGTCCCCGGCATCACATTGATGAAGAACGCCGGGCGTGCGGTCGCCGATGTCGCTTGCAGGGCAGTTGAGTGCCGCCGCGTCGTGATCGTGGCCGGTCCCGGCAATAACGGCGGTGACGGGTTCGTTGCCGCCCGCTATCTGGCGGCGCGCGGCTACATCGTGCGTGTTTGTTTTGTCGGTGAGCGGACGCGGCTGAAGGGAGATGCGGCGCTCGCTGCCGAACAGTGGACGGGGCCGGTTGAGGAGGCCTCGCCGGCCAAACTTGCCGGTTGCGATCTCATCATTGACGCGTTGTTTGGGGCAGGTCTCGATCGCGATGTCGACGGATTGGCCCGGACGATGATCGGCGCGATGAACGGCGAGGGCGTGCCCATCATCGCCGTTGACTTGCCAAGCGGGATAAATGGAACGAGCGGCGCAGTCATGGGGGCCGCGGTCAACGCGACCCGCACCGTAACGTTCTTTCGGCGCAAGACGGGCCACCTTCTGTTGCCAGGCCGGCTGCATTGCGGCCCGGTCGAGGTCAGTGACATCGGAATTTCCGACAATGTTCTCGGGACGATCAAACCGCAGACATTCGCAAATGGCCCGCAACTCTGGAGCGCGTCGTTTCCGCAGCCGGGATTGCAAGGGCACAAATACACGCGCGGTCATACGGTCGTCGTGTCAGGTGGACCGTCGAGCACCGGGGCAGCCCGTTTGGCCGCGCGCGGGGCTTTGCGGGCGGGCGCGGGACTGGTGACGATTGCCAGTCCTCGGGAGGCGTTGGCCATCAATGCTGCGGCGAGCCTGGCAGTCATGGTCCGTCCGGTCGACGGGGCTGCCGAGCTCAGGAGCTTTCTCGCCGACAAACGGCGAAATGCCATCGTGCTCGGCCCGGGCGGTGGCGTTGGTGCGGCTATGCAGGAGCAGGTGCTGGCAGCACTTGCAAGCCAAGCCGCCGTGGTCTTGGATGCCGACGCCCTGACAAGTTTCGCGGACGCGCCGCGAAAGCTGGCGTCAGAGATCGGAAAGCGCCCCGGTCAGGACGTCGTTCTAACGCCGCACGAAGGAGAATTCTCACGTATTTTCAATAATATATCGAAGAAAACGAATTTTAACTCAAAGCTTGAGAAAACCCGCCTAGCTGCTGATCTTTGTGGAGCTGTTGTCGTCCATAAAGGGGCAGATACGGTTGTTGCAGCACCTGGAGGCCGAGCGGCGATTGCAAACAACGGCCCGCCTAGCCTCGCGACAGCGGGGTCCGGAGATGTCCTTGCCGGCATTGTGGCCGGCTTGATGGCGCAGGGCATGCATGCCTTTGACGCCGCAAGCGCCGCCGTCTGGTTGCACGGGGAAGCGGCGGCCGAATTCGGCGCCGGCCTGATTGCCGAGGATCTGCCCGAAATGTTGCCGGCCGTTTACCAACGGCTGTTCGCCGACCTTGCGCGCGGTTGAACTCGTTTCTCATCGGGAATTGCCCCGTGGCCCCCGGGTTTTATTAGTGTAACCAAGGCCTGTCCGGAGGCACTGTTATGGCTTGCTTGGCGGGTACCGGCGCGTTAAGTCGTGCCCGATTGCGGCGCCAAAATCGTCCGTAATTTGCCCTCCGCGGGCGTGGCGGAATTGGTAGACGCGCTGGATTTAGGTTCCAGTGGCGAAAGTCGTGGGGGTTCGAGTCCCTCCGCCCGCACCACGAGGTCAACGCATTAGAAGTTTTGCGGGTTCGCCCGTATTCCGACACGACCGGCGCGTTAGGTTCAATGGTGAGCCAGTGCGATGTGGTTGTAAGTGCAAGCAGAGAAAAAAGTGAGTCCAATGCAAGTCACTGAAACGCTGTCCGAGGGTCTCAAGCGCGAGTACAAGGTCGTCGTTCCCGCCTCCGAACTTGATGCCAAGGTCAATGCGCGTCTGGACGAGTTGAAAGACCGCGTCCGGATCAATGGATTTCGTCCTGGCAAGGTGCCGGTGACGCACCTCAAGCGCATGTATGGGCGCTCCGCGATGGCAGAGGTCATCGAGGCGACCGTTCGCGACACCAACAATCAGATTGTCAGCGAAAACGGATACAAGCTCGCTGCAGATCCAAAAGTAACGCTGCCAACCGAGGAAGGCGCGATTGACCAACTGATCGCGGGCAAGAGCGACCTCAACTACACCATGGCCCTCGAGATCGTCCCGCCGATCGCGCTCGGGGATTTCAAAAGCATCAAGCTGACCAGGCTTGCCGCCGACGTGACCGACGCCGAAGTCGAGCAGGGCATCGCGCGCATCGTCGACCAGAACAAGCCCTACACGGTGCGCCCCGAAGGCGAGAAGGCCGCCAAGGACGATCGCGTTACGATCTCGTTTTCCGGCACGATCGATGACAAGCCATTCGAAGGCGGCTCGGGCGACGATGCCGTTGTCTTGATCGGGTCGAACACGTTCATTCCGGGCTTTGAGGATCAGCTGATCGGCGTCGGCACCGGCGAAACGCGAACGTTAAAAGTGACCTTTCCTGCGCGCTACATGAAGGAAGATCTCGCAGGGAAGGCTGCCGAATTTGTTGTCACTGCGAAGTCGATCGAAGCGCCGGGCAAGGTCACGGCTGACGATGATTTTGCCAAATCGCTCGGCCTGGAGTCGCTTGCAAAACTGCACGACGCGGTGAAAGACAGTATTTCGCGCGAGCACGCGGCTATGTCGCGCCAGAAGCTCAAGCGCGCGCTGCTGGATGAACTCGACAAGCTCCACAAATTCGAGCCGCCGCCGACGCTCGTCGAGGAAGAGTTCGATCGCGTTTGGAAGTCGGTGCTTTCCGAGCTGGAAACAGAGCGCAAGACTTTTGCCGATGAGGGGACGACCGAAGAGAAGGCCAAAGCCGAGTACCGCGCGATTGCCGAGCGCCGCGTACGGCTCGGCCTGGTGCTCGCCGAGATCGGTGAGAAGAACAACATCACCGTTACGGAGGACGAATTGAGCCGCGCCGTCATGGAACGGGCGCGTCAGTTCGCGGGCCAGGAGCAGCGCGTGTGGGACTACTATCGCCAAAATCCGCAGGCGGTCGCTGCCTTGCGGGCGCCGATATTCGAGGAAAAGGTCGTTGATTTTCTGGTCGAACTCGCGGGCGTAACCGACAGCAAAGTATCGCGCGACGAACTCTACAAGGAAGATGATTCGGTCGCCTGACCTGCGGGCGGCTTGCGCAAACCTTTGTGGGAAAATAGATGAGCTGGCGTGCTGGCAGGCTAGTCTAGCCGGCATGATTCGCGTCAAGGAGACGAAATGAGAGACCCTCTCGATACCTACATGAACTATCTGGTGCCCATGGTGGTCGAGCAGACCAACCGTGGCGAGCGGGCCTATGATATTTATTCGCGCCTTCTGAAGGAGAGAATTATCTTCATCACGGGGCCGATCGAGGACGGCGTCGCCACTCTCGTGGTGGCTCAGCTTCTGTTCCTTGAGGCGGAGAATCCGAAGAAAGAAGTCTCGATGTACATCAATTCGCCTGGCGGCGTGGTGACCTCGGGCATGGCGATTTATGACACGATGCAGTTCGTAAGACCGCCGGTGTCCACGCTTTGCATCGGGCAGGCCGCCTCGATGGGCTCGCTCCTGCTTGCCGCCGGCGCAAAGGATCAGCGCTTTGCGCTGCCCAATGCCCGCATCATGGTCCATCAGCCGTCCGGCGGGTTCCAGGGGCAGGCCACCGATATCATGCTGCACGCTCAGGAGATTTTGAACCTGAAGAAGCGGCTCAACGAGATCTACGTGAAGCATACCGGCCAGCCGCTGAAGAAGATCGAAGATGCGCTCGAGCGCGACTACTTCCTCACCGGCGAGATGGCGGTGGAGTGGGGCGTGGTCGATAAGGTGATCGACAAGCGTCCGGAGGACGCCTCCAAGGCTGCGTGATGGGGGTTCAGGCTCCGGGGCGGCCGCTTCCGGGGCGTTTGGGTCTTCCCTGGCAGAGCCGCCACGGCCGCGCCCGGGCTGCCTTGGCGCCGCTGCGAAAACGTCAAAAAGTCGCCATCAGCCTGAATTTTCATCATTAATGAGTTCTTGATTATCCCCACGCTACCATGGTTCGCTAGTAGTGATT
>DASYSQ010000150.1:0-3363 GCA_036003145.1 Pseudolabrys sp. | reverse complement strand
GCGGTGCTACACATTTGCGCGTCCGCGTGCTGGGCGGCGGGTGATGACGGCTGTCGTCATCATGAACAACAATGGAGTGTCGCCATGAAAGTCATGACGAAGTTGATCGGTATTGCCATCCTCACGACGGCGATAAGTGCGCCGGCTTTCGCCCAGATGTACGAAACTCCCTATGGACGTACCGTCGCGACTGCGCCTGCGCGAGTCCACGCGAGAACGATCGCCCGGCACTACGACCAACAGAGCTATGCGATGTACCCCCGCAGGGCGGTCGGTATCTATGGAGGATACTCGAACTACAATACTGGCGGCGGCAGCCCGGGCTACAACGAAATGCTGCTCAACTGGTAGGTCTTGACCAGAGAGACAAAGGGGGCGGACCGGAGCCGCCCCCTTCCTTTTTTCTGTCGTCGTTCCGCGCCCAATGCCCGACGTGAGCGCCAGTGATGTCCCGCTTCCGGAGGTGAAGCGGCTTTGTGTGGCTGGATGGCTCGTGGCTTAAAACGCAGTGCATGGCTATGCGGCGGTATTTGGCTGCGCACATATCCTTGCGCGGGTCGGTTATTGTTTGCCGATGGATCAAATCATCAAATACGTGCTCGACGAGATGCGCGTGCTCGGCGACGCCCCGGTCGTCTTTGCCGGGTCTGTTCTGATCATCGCCGGGGCTGTCTGGTGGGCTCTGAGCTGGCGATATTCCGGGGTTATCAGGAGTAAGGAACGAACCATTGCCCTCTACAGGAACAGGCTCGGTGGTGCGTCTCCGGATGAAGCAAAAGCCAAAATAGACAGTCTGGAAGGCCAGATATGGACTCTCAAGGACCGTGTCTGGCCAAAGTTGCCCCCGACAGCCGTCGCAGATCTGGAAAACTCGCTCAAGGCAAGGGAGGCTCCGCAACAGATTGCCATTCTCCCCCAGGATATAGACTCGATTTTTCTTGCGCGTGACCTTGTCGATGCGTTCACGCGAATTGGATGGCCCGCCAAACAGGACTCCAGCGCGAATGGAATTCCTGATGGTCTCAGCGTCTGGCCGGATAATGAGTTGGGACGCGCCGTCCGTGACGCCCTGGATAAGGCGACCGGTGGCCCGGTCGCGATAAGAGAAGACAAGTACGCGCGGGAGCACGGCAATATTGCTATCGGGATTGGGTACAAGGTGGCCTGATGCCGCGCGCGCCAACAGGCGCCAGTTCGTCCGCGGCCGTTGACCAATTGATGTGACAAACGGAAACCGCTCCGAGACCATGTTCCGATGGTTAGTCCCGGCGAAAATGCGTCCGCACGTGGTCGAGGACGAACAGGCGGATCGCCGAGGACAGATTGCCCTGTTGGCGCGTCTGGTCGATCTCGCCGACCACCATCGACAGCGGTGCTTGCTGGGCCTCTGCGATTTCCTTCAGGCCACTCCAGAAGGCATCTTCAAGGCTGACGCTGGTCTTGTGTCCATCAATGACGATGGAACGTTTGACGACTGAGGATTTCATCAGGGCTTCCCCAAAGCCCCCCGTATTTTGATACAGCAGATTCGGAACCACGCTGGAGTAGCTTGATACCGGTGTGAGGGCCTTCAACAGCGCCACAATCGCGCCAGGGCGTGTGAAATGCACCCTTTCGTGACGGGCGACACAGCGAGATCGGCTGGGACCGCTACCCTCTCAATCAAGAACAACAACAGGGGGATTAGCTATGAATACCGAGAACGATATTGCTGCCTTGATAGAGTTGTTGAAAATGTCAGACGAGCGATGGCCGCAGTCTGGTCCTGAGTCTGGTTCTGGCGTCGTTTCGCAGAGTGACCTGCTTCGCGAAGATCACTCCTTGCTTGAAATGTGGCCGGAGGCCTGCCGGCGCACAGGCGCCGCGGGGCGTGAATTTCCGCCCGCAGTCATCGAACTCTGGAAACGGAGATTGGGCCGGGCCAACTAAGACCCTCTCAGGTCGCGCGTGATCGCGGCTCCGCAACAAGCCGCGAGCATGCGCGCCGGTTTCAAGGCCCGCTGGTTGTCGACAATGCGATCGGCAACTGCGGACATCGGGCGGGCCGCGCGCATCAGGCGCGTGCGATGCTTGGCCGGCTTGCGACGCGCTCACGCCAGAATTTCAAATTGTCGAGCCCGGCAGGAACGCCGATTTTTGCGATGGCCACGTAGGCGAGACCGGCGAAGGCCGTGATGTCGGCCATTGTGAAGTCGCCACCGGCGAGAAACGGCTGCTTCGTCAGCACCTGATCCAGGTAACGCATGCCGTCGATGGCGCGCTCGCGGTTTTTCTCGCCCCATTCGCGGTTCTGGTAGAGCTCGATCTTCGGTCCCAGCCCCGGAGTCGCGTGGTGGAAAAAAGTTGCGGCGGCATCAAGCAGGCCTGCCTCGGCGCGCCGCTGCATCATGTGAATGACGGCGCGGTCTCTGGCGGTTTTTCCGGTTAGCACCGGTTCGCCGACCAGATTGTCGAGATATTCCGTAATGGCCGTGCATTCGCTGATGCAGGTGCCATCGTCGAGTTCAAGCACGGGCACGGTGGCGCTCGGGTTTTTCTCGGCGAACGCCGGAAGCCTGTGTTCGCCGCGCGGAACGTCGATCGAAACGAAGACGACCTTGTCGGAAAGTCCCTTTTCGGCGATCGCGATGCGCACGCGGGTGGGATTCGGGAAGCCTTTGTAGTCGTAGATTCTCAACATCGAGCCGTCTCCGTGTTTCGTTGAGGTTGATCCCGTCGGGTTGATGAAATCTGCGGTCCTGCGAGGGCAGGCCAGCCAGGGCGTCTTGACTGTCTACCTACTAGTAGGTAGACATAGGAGGCGCAACTGTTCAAGGGAAATCATCATGACCACCGAACTTTACTGGATGACGCTGACCGTCTTCATGACAGCGCTGTTCTGGGTGCCCTACGTTCTTGACCGCTACGTTGTGCGCGGTTTTTGGCCCGCGCTCGCCGGCTCCCAGCCGGAAGGTGACGGGCCGCAATCGGCGTGGGCGCAGCGTGCGATCAGGGCGCACGAAAACGCGGCGGAAAATCTCGCCATCTTTCTGCCGGCGGTGCTGACCGCGGCTTTTCTGCACATCTCCACCCCGGCGACCAGGTTGGCGGTCGTTGTCTACTTCTTCGCTCGCCTCGCGCATTTCATCGTTTATACGTTCGGCATTCCCGTCATGCGGACGTTGACTTTTTCGATCGGGTGGGCCGCGCAAATTGTCATCCTACTCGCCATTCTGGGATGGATGTGAGTCTGTGTTAACCAGCCCGCGTCCGCTTCTGCTCATCACCGGAATTGCCGACGGCCTTGGCGCCGGCGTTGCCACGGCCTTTGCCGGCGCCGGTTATGACATTCTGGGTCTGGCGCGCAGCAACAGGGCGGCGGCT
>DASYSQ010000149.1:0-17402 GCA_036003145.1 Pseudolabrys sp. | reverse complement strand
CAAGGAGAAGGTAAAAGGCGTCGTGATCACCGGTGTCGATCCGAATTCGCCGGCTTCGGAGAAGCGGCTCGCGCCCGGAATGGTCATCGCCGAAGTCCAGCAGCAGCCCGTTTCAAATGCGACCGAGCTGCAGCAGCGGATCGACAAGCTCAAGAAGGACGGCAAAAAGGCGGTCGTGCTGCTTGTGGTATCCCCTGACGGGGACCCGAGCTTCGTCGCGCTGAGCTTGCAGTAATCACGGCTGGAGGAATTCGTCCTTCCTGTAGCCCTGCACGTATAGCAAGGCGGTGAGGTCGCAGTGGTCGATGCGTGCGGCCGCCGCGGTCGCGACCTTTGGCTTGGCGTGAAAGGCGACACCGAGGCCAGCCTCCAGAATCATATCGAGATCGTTGGCGCCGTCACCGATCGCCATCGTGTCCACTTTTGTCAGGCCGAGTTCGCTGCGCAACTCAATGAGCGCGGCCCGTTTTCCGCCCCGCCCGAAAATAGGCTCCGCGACTTTTCCCGCGAGCTTGTGGCCGTCGAGGAGCGTCAGGGTATTGGCCCGGTTTTCGTCAAACCCGATCATCGCCGCGATGCGATCGGTGAAAAGCGTAAATCCGCCTGAAACCATGCACGTGCGCGCGCCATTTGCGCGCATGGTCGCGATAAGCGTGCGTCCCCCGGGCGTCAGTTTGATCCGGTCATGAATGACCTCTTCGATGACGGAAACCGGCAGGCCTTCCAGCAGGGCCACGCGTTCGCGCAGTGCAGGCTCGAAGGCGATTTCGCCGCGCATAGCGCGCTCGGTGATTGTTGCAACGTGGCTTTTCAGGCCGACATAATCGGCAAGCTCGTCGATGCACTCCTGGCGGATCATCGTTGAATCCATGTCGGCCAGAAACAGCTTCTTGCGCCGGTTCGCCGCAGGCTGCACGACGACGTCAAGGCGGCCGGCGAGGGCGCGTAGCTCCGCGGTCAGAGCACTTTGGTGCGGGACATTTTCCGCGCTAAAGGAAATATCGGCGGCGTCAGGACCCAGCATCTTCGCGGGGCCCGCGTCTGGCAATATGCGGCGCGCCTGCTCGAGCGCGGAAGGCTGGAGCGAGCCGGAAGCATCAATCAGAGTTGCGACATGAGTCATGCAATGCACAATGCCGGTCGAGCGGTGCTTATTGCAGGGCCGACTGCCAGCGGCAAGTCGGCACTCGCTCTTGAGCTGGCGGAACGGTTCGGTGGCATCATCATCAATGCCGATTCAATGCAGGTGTATCGCGACCTGCGCATCATTACAGCACGTCCAACGCCGGCAGAGGAAAAGCGGATACCACACCGGCTCTATGGGCTTGTTGATGCGGCGGAGAATTACTCGGTCGGTCGTTGGTGCGGCGACGTCGGAGCGGCACTCAAGGACGCCGTCGGGCAGGGGCGCATACCAATTCTGGTCGGCGGCACCGGGCTTTATTTCAAGGCGCTGACCGCCGGGCTCGCCGCTGTACCGCCGATCCCGGCCGATATCCGCGCCGACGTCCGCAGCCGGCTGCAGCGTGAGGGCGCGCCGGCACTCCACGCGGAGTTGGTGCGTCTTGATCCCGCGACCGCCCAACGGGTCACGGTCAATGATCGTTCGCGCATCTCGCGCGCGCTCGAAGTTGCGCTGGCGACGGGGCGGCCTCTGTCGGACTGGCACACCGATGGTCTGCCGCCGATCATCGATCCCGATCGCGCAGCGAAGGTTTTCATCACCTGTGAGCGCCAGGAACTGGTGCGCCGCATCGAAATGCGATTTGCCACAATGCTGAAGTCAGGTGCGCTGGAGGAAGTCCGCCAGCTTGCCGCGCGCGAGCTCGATCCGATCCTGCCGGTAATGAAGGCCCACGGCGTGCCCTGGCTCATTCGGCACCTCAGGAGCGAGATTTCGATGGAAGAAGCTGAAGCGGGCGCCGTCATGGATACGCGCCGCTATGCCAAGCGCCAGCTCACCTGGTTTCGCAATCAAATGAAGGATTGGCCGTGGCATACGGCGGAAAACGCCGTCGCGGCCCTCGAAATCCAGCTTTCCGGCCTCAAATGACGCCGATTTGAGCTTGACCGGTCAGTTGCCAGCCCTTATAACGCGCGCAATGAAAGTTCGGACAGCACCAATGTTACGCAATATTATTACTTTTGTAGTACCGGTTCGGACGCGGGCGCGGCCCTGAAACAGGGCCGCAGGCGAGCGTCCGAACATGGCCCGTTGCGGGCCTTTTTTATTGGTGCGAGGGGCGGGAGCATGAAACCGGTTTTCGGAAAAGATCATGCGCCCGGCAGAACAAGACGATGAAAGGGAATGACATGACACGCGAAATGACCGGCGCCGAAATGGTGATCCAGGCGCTCGCTGATCAGAATGTCGAGCATGTGTTCGGCTATCCGGGCGGCGCGGTGCTGCCGATTTACGACGCGATCTTCTCGCAGAACCATGTGCGTCACATTCTGGTGCGCCATGAGCAGGGCGCGGTGCATGCCGCGGAAGGCTACGCGCGCTCGACCGGAAAAGTCGGCTGCGTGCTTGTGACGTCCGGCCCCGGAGCCACCAACGCGGTCACAGGCCTGACCGACGCATTCTGCGATTCAATCCCGATCGTTTGCATCACCGGCCAGGTACCGACCCACCTGATCGGCAACGACGCGTTCCAGGAGTGCGATACCGTTGGCATCACCAGGCCGTGCACAAAGTACAATTACCTGGTCAAGCGAATCGAAGACCTGCCGCGTGTCCTGCATGAGGCATTCCACATCGCGTCGAGCGGTCGGCCGGGGCCGGTGGTTGTCGACGTGCCAAAGGACATCCAGTTCGCCAAGGGCATCTATTCCAGGCCGAAGGATTTCCCGCACACCGGTTACAAGCCCAAGCTCAAGGGCGACATGGACAAGATCAAGCAGGCGATCGAGCTGATGGCGCACGCCAAGCGCCCGCTGTTTTATACCGGTGGCGGCGTGGTCAATTCCGGCAAGGCCGCCTGCGATCTGTTGCGCGAATTTGTGAAGCTGACCGGCTATCCGATCACCTCGACGCTCATGGGGCTCGGCGCATTTCCGGCAGCCGATCCGAAATGGATGGGCATGCTTGGCATGCACGGGACGCTCGAAGCCAATATGGCGATGCACGATTGCGATGTCATGATTTGCATCGGCGCGCGTTTTGACGATCGAATCACAGGACGGCTTGATGCCTTTTCTCCGGGCTCAAAGAAAATTCACGTCGACATCGACCCGTCTTCGATCAACAAGAACGTCAAGGTGGACATACCGATCGTCGGCGATTGTGCGCATGTGCTTGAGGACATGGTGCGTCTGTGGCGTAGTGGCGCCATTCATCCCGACAAGAAATCGTTGCAGGCATGGTGGGCGCAGATCGACAAATGGCGCGCGCGCAAGTCGCTCGCCTATCGATCGTCAAATGATGTCATCAAGCCGCAATATGCCATCCAGCGCCTTTACGAGCTGACGAAAGACAAGGATTGTTACATCACGACGGAGGTCGGCCAGCATCAGATGTGGGCCGCGCAATTCTACGGTTTCCAGGAGCCGAATCGATGGATGACCTCCGGTGGCCTCGGCACGATGGGCTACGGTCTGCCGGCCTCGGTCGGGGTGCAGCTTGCGCATCCGAAGTCGCTGGTCATCGACATCGCCGGCGAGGCGTCGGTGCTGATGACCATGCAGGAAATCTCGACCGCGGTGCAGTATCGGCTGCCGGTCAAGATCTTCATCCTGAACAACAATTACATGGGCATGGTGCGGCAATGGCAGGAATTGCTGCACGGCGGCCGTTATGCCGAGAGCTACAGCGAGGCGCTGCCGGATTTCGTCAAGCTGGCCGAGGCCTATCACGCGCATGGCATCCGTTGCCAAAATCCGGCCGACCTTGATCGCGCGATCAAGGAGATGATCGAAGTCGACAAGCCGGTGCTGTTCGACTGCGTCGTCGATCCCAAGGAAAACTGCTTCCCGATGATCCCTTCGGGGCGCGCGCACAATGAGATGCTGCTCGGTGACGCCGGCGTCAGCGTGGAAGACGCCATCACCGAAGAAGGCAAGGTGATGGTGTGATGAACGCTCCCTCGACAAGTCACTATCCGGCCGCGCCGACCGCGCAGAAGCCGGAAACCCATACGCTTTCAGTGCTGGTCGACAACGAGCCGGGCGTGCTGGCACGTGTCATCGGCCTGTTCGCCGGTCGCGGCTATAACATCGAATCGTTGACGGTGTCGGAAACCGAGCATCGGCAGCATCTTTCCCTGATCACGATCGTTACCACCGGCACGCCGATGGTGATCGAGCAGATCAAGAATCAACTCGACCGGCTCGTCCCCGTGCATCACGTGGTGGACATGACGCTTGCGGGCGATGCCATCGAGCGCGAGCTCGCCATGGTCAAGGTCAAGGGCAAGGGTGACAACCGGGTCGAAGCACTGCGGCTGGCGGATGCCTTCCGGGCGCGCGTGATCGATGCCACCACCGAAAGCTTCGTGTTCGAAATCACCGGCGCCAGCGACAAGATCGAGCAATTCATAAGCCTGATGCTCCCGCTCGGTCTCGTTGAGGTCGCGCGCACGGGCATCGCGGCGATCATGCGCGGGCCGGAGGGAATGTAGCGATGGGACTCACGATCCTGGCGATCCCGCTCATTATCCTGGGCGTTTTCCTCAAGCCTTATTCGCTGGAGAATTCGCGCTGCATCAGCTTTACCGGCATCGGCCCTTATTGCTTTGCTGCGGATTCCAATCTGCCTGAGGTGATCAAATACGGCAGCGTGCTGGCCGGTTTCGCGCTGCTCTACGCCGGCAGGCTGCAACTCAAGCGGCAACGAGACGGAAAATAGCGGAGGGACTTGCCCCGGAAACAGTTGCGACCTAGAAGCACCGCGGGCGGGACAGTTTTCCGACATAACAGACGACCATTGGCCGAACGAAGGACCAAAAGGACCAAGTACCATGCGTGTTTACTACGATCGCGACGCCGACCTGAACCTGATCAAGGGCAAGAAGGTCGCCATCATCGGCTACGGAAGTCAGGGCCATGCCCACGCGCTCAATTTGCGCGACAGCGGCGTGAAGGAGGTCGCAGTTGCCTTGCGCAAGACCTCAGCCGGAGTGAAAAAAGCCGAGGCCGAGAAATTCAAGGTTATGGAGGTCGCGGAAGCGGCCAAATGGGCCGACGTCATGATGATGCTTACGCCCGACGAGTTGCAGGGCGACATTTATCGCGATCACCTCGCCAGGAATATGAAAGACGGTGCAGCGCTGATGTTCGCGCACGGGCTCAATGTTCATTTCAACCTGATCGAGCCGCGCGCGGATCTCGACGTTCTGATGATCGCACCCAAGGGACCCGGCCATACTGTGCGTTCTGAATACCAGCGCGGCGCTGGCGTGCCGTGTCTCGTTGCGATCCACAAGGACGCCTCCGGCAATGCTCATGATCTCGGACTTTCTTACGCGTCAGCGATTGGTGGCGGCCGCGCCGGAATCATCGAGACGACCTTCAAAGAAGAGTGCGAAACCGATCTGTTCGGCGAACAGACCGTGTTGTGCGGTGGGCTGGTCGAATTGATGAAGGCCGGTTACGAGACGCTGGTGGAAGCCGGCTATGCGCCGGAAATGGCCTATTTCGAATGTGTCCACGAGGTGAAACTGATTGTTGACCTCATCTATGAGGGCGGCATTGCCAACATGAACTATTCGGTGTCGAACACAGCCGAATACGGCGAATACGTTTCAGGCCCCCGCGTGATCACGCCGGAGGTGAAGGCCGAAATGAAGCGCGTCCTCGCCGACATCCAGTCCGGCCGCTTCACCAAGGACTGGATGCTGGAGAACAAGGTCAATCAGACGTCGTTCAAGGCGACACGCGCGAAGCTTGCCGAGCATCCGATCGAACAGGTCGGCGCCAAGCTGCGCGACATGATGCCCTGGATCAAGCAGCGCGCGCTGGTGGACCGCAGCAAAAACTAGCGTTTGTTGATGCGATCGCCGAGCCACCTCGCCACATCGTCCGGCGTCGTGGTGCCATTGGAAGCGCGCGCATTGGCTGCTCGCATGGATGCAACATCGACGGCATCGATGAGGGGCCTCAGCGCCGCGATCAGTTTTTCGTCGCCTGACCGCTTTGGCGATATCAGCAGGATTGCATCGTAAGAAGGAATTGCGTGCCTGTCGTCGGCAAGCACGACGAGATCATAAGTCGAGATTTGGCCGTCGCTCGTGTAGGCCGAGATCACATCGACTTCGCCACCGGCGACGGCCTTATACATGAACTCCGGTTGCATCTGGCGTTGGCCCCGAAAGTTCAGACCGTAGGCGTTCCGCAGCGCCAGCCATTCAGGGCGGGCGAAGATTTCATAGTCGCCGGCCACGATGAGCCCTCCGGCACGACTGGAGAGATCGCTGATCGAGTGGATATTCAGCGCTTCGGCTTTTTTGCGTGTCATCGCCAATGCGTAGGCGTTCTCGAAACCGAGGGGTCCGAGCATTTCAATACCGGCTGTTGTCCGCAGCCATCGTGACAGTTCGGTGAGCAATTGCTCGCGGCGTGGCACGTCATGGCGTTGCATCCGATTTGCCCAGAGCGTTCCGGAATAGTCGACGGCGACGTCGACCTCGTTCGAGGTTAGTGCATCGAACAGCACGTTGGATCCGAGCCCAGGCCGGCGGGCAGTGGTGAGGCCGGCGGCCTGCAGGCGCTGCCCGATCAGTGCTGCCAGCACGTATTGCTCGGTGAAGGTCTTGGCACCGATCACGTAGCTTGCCTTGGGCTGAGCCAGAACGGGAAGCAGCGCTGCCAACATGAGCGCAATCAGGCCAATTCCACCCACAGCTGCACGTGTGCTGTTGCGGCGGGCCGCGCCTGCTTGAACGAGCGCGAGCAGTTGATCGACCGCAAGGGCCAACACTGCGGCTGCGATGCAGCCGAATACAACGAACACCCAATTCTGGGTCTGCAAGCCGGTAAAGATGTAATTGCCGAGGCTCGTTTGCCCGATTGGCGTAGCGAGAGTTGCGGTGCCGATGACCCAGACAGCCGACGTTCGGATGCCGGCCATGATGACCGGCAGCGCCAATGGCAGTTCGATATCCCGCAACAACCGCCATGGACGCACCCCGACGACGCGCGCGGCTTCGCTCAGGCGCGTATCGACACCGTTGAGGCCAGTGACGGTGTTGCGCAGCACCGGCAGCATCGAATAAAGCGCGAGCGCCAGTACCGATGGCAGAAATCCGAGTGCGGAGAAGGTTTTTCCGACGACGTGTTCGGACAAGGCGGCGAGTGCCAGCAGCAATGGATAAAAGAGCGCCAGCAAAGCGAGGCCGGGAATTGTCTGCACCACGCTGGCGACGGTCAGCAAGGCGCCGCGCAGAAATGGGCGGTGCCTCGATGCGATGGCGACCGGCAGGCTGACGCCGAGCCCTATGGCGAGCGCGGTCAGGCTCACCAGCACGTGGTTGCCGAGATAGTCGGGCAGACGCGACCACGCGTCGGCGAGACGGGCGTCGAGGATCATCGAACCAATGATGGCATGGGTGGGGAGGGCGCGGAACCGGTGATTCCGGGCCTGGCACGGCCATCCCTTTGGTTAAGATAACAAAAATCCGCTGGCAGGCGGGCCGACGTCTTGCAATGGCGGTTTGATTACAGTCTTATGACAGCGGGCCATGCGCTGGGGAGTTGTGAGGATCGCAGCCGGGCAGGGCCGCCTAGGCCATGTTGTCCGTAGCGTCCGCCCTGCTCAGCCGTCTTGCGCCCGCCGAGGCGATATCTCGGCGCGACGCGTTTGCGCTTGCCGTCATCACCGTCGTGCATCTGACCGCGCTTGTCGTGATGGCGGCGACGGAGCTTGACCTTGCGACAAAGGCAACTTTCCTGCTCGCCTGGGCGCTGCTGAATTTCTTCTGGCTGGCGTTGTTGCGCCGGCCGACCATTGCAGGATTTCTGTCGCTTGCGATGATCATCGCACTCATTCTCTTGTCGCAGTTCAAGTACGACAAACTGATGATGACGGTGAACTTCGTCGACCTGATGATCATCGACCCCGACACATCAGCCTTCCTGTTTACTGTCATGCCGCAACTACGCGAACCGCTTCTGTTCGGTTTGGCGGTCGCGACTCCGGTATTGATGCTCCTGTGGCGGATCGATCCGTTTCGTGTGCGCGTACGCACCACCACGCTTGGCAGCACCTTGTGCATGGGCGGCCTGGTGGCCCTGTCGGCAGCCTATCCGGCGGATCTTTATGGCGAGTTTTTCAACCGCGATTACGTTTCCAAGTTTGCGCGTTCCGGTGTTGAGGCCATCTACGAATTTGCGACTCATGGATTGCTGGAATCGGATGCGACCGTTTCGGACCGGTTGAAGGCGCCTGCGGCGGGTTGCAGTCCCGGCGGGAAACTTCCGCACATTATCCTGCTGCACGATGAGTCGAGCTTCGACATCACCGCTGCTCCGGGCATGAAAGTTCCGCCGGGCTATCACCGGCATTTCCGATCGTTCGATGGCGTGGCGCGCAAGATGGTGGTGGAAGGGGCTGGCGGCCCCAGCTGGTTCACCGAATACAATGTACTGACCGGGCTGTCCGCGCGTTCCTATGGACGCTTTGCGACGTCGGTTACACGTATTGCAGCCGGTCACGTCGCGCGCGGGCTCCCGAACGCGCTCACGCGCTGCGGCTACAAGACCTTCAGCCTTTATCCATTCTACGGCGCATTTCTGGGCTCGCGTGGTTTCCAGACGACGGCGGGCATCGAGCGCTATCTCGACATGAAGGACCTGGGGGCTCGCGGGCTCGAGCCGGATCATTTTTATTTTGATCAGGCGACGAACATCATCGCGCGGGAGCATCGCCAGGGGCCTCTGTTCTTGCTTGTTTATACCGCCGCCAATCATTTCCCGTGGGATTTCGCCTATCGTCCTGAATTGACGCCGGGCTGGCATGGTCCCGGCAACGCTCCCAACATCGACGAATATATCCGGCGGCAAACATTAAGCGCGCATGACTATTCCGCGTTGCTCGATCGGCTCAAGCGGGACTTCCCGACCGATTCTTTTCTGATCGTTCGATTTGGCGATCACCAGCCGGAATTCGCCTATCGCATTATCGATCCGACGCTCGGCGAGGCCGCGCTTGCGCGACAGCTTGAGACTTTCGATCCGCGATACTACACGAGTTACTATGCAATCGATGCCGTGAACTTCAAGCCTGCAGATTTGTCGTCAGCGCTCAATACACTCGACGCGCCGTATTTGCCCCTGCTGGTGCAGGAGGCGGCGGGAGTGCCGCTCGACCCGTCCTTTGCCGAACAGAAGAAGATTCTGAAGCGTTGTCACGGTCTGTTTTACCGGTGCGCCGGCGGCGCCGAGGCGCGACGGTTCAATCGCCTGCTCATCGAGGCCGGTCTGATCAAAGGCCTTTAACGTCACCGGCTTTGCAAGCCAGGGGCTGGCCGGATAGCTTGCCGTTCAAGAAGCAAGCGGGAGGGGACGCAATGGCGGACAATACCGCCGTCGCTAAGGCTGGTGTTCAGAAGATGCGCGCGTCGGGCGCGGCGGTTGCGCTCGACGGGGTGGTGGTCGCCTTTCGCCTTGCACGTGGCGGCGTCTATACGGCCGTAGAACGCGCGACACTCCACGTGGCCGACGGTGAATTCGTCGCCATCGTCGGCCCAACTGGGTGCGGCAAATCCACGCTGCTGAATGTCACTGCCGGGCTGCTCGCACCAGCCGCCGGCGGGGTCAATATTTTTGGAAGTCACCTTGCCGCCCTGAACCGCCAGGCGGGGTACCTGTTCCAGGCCGACGCATTGTTTCCCTGGAAGACCGCAATTGAAAACGTTGCGATTGGCCTGGAGGTAGCGGGTGCGCCCGGTGATGATGCCCGTGCCCGTGCACATTCGTGGCTCACGCGCGTAGGGCTCGGGGCGTTCGGCGATCGCTACCCGCATATGCTGTCCGGGGGGCAGCGCAAACGGGTCGGTCTTGCGCAGGTCCTGATCCGCGATCCGAAGATCCTCCTGATGGATGAGCCATTCGGTCCGCTCGACGCGCAGACGCGTCAGATCATGGGCAATCTGCTCCTCGACCTGTGGACCGCCGATCGCAAGGCCGTCCTTTTTGTGACCCACGATCTGGAAGAAGCGATTGCGCTGTCCGATCGGGTCGTGATCATGTCGGCGGGGCCGGCGGCGCGTATTATCGGTGACTGGCGAGTTCCCCTGTCGCGCCCACGCGACATATCCGAGGTCAAACTCGACCCCAAGTTTCATGAGCTGCATCGCGAAATCTGGCAGACGTTGAAGGCTGAGGTGATCAAAGGCTATGCCCAGAGCGAAGGAGCCTGATGCAGACGGAATTTTGTTGAGCTAGCCTTGTTGATGATACGGACGACCAACAAACAAAACGGAGGAAATACAATGTCTGGAATACGTCAAACGCTCTCGGCTGCCGCAGCGGTCTTGCTGCTTGCCGGGACCGCGCATGCGGCCGAAGTGTTCACGATCAGCTCGTCGTCCTTCAAGGACGGAGCTTTGCTGCCGAAACAAATGGCTGGCAGCAACAAAACCAATCCGAACTGTGTGGGCGACAATGTATCGCCAGCGTTGTCGTGGAGCAACGTGCCGGCCGGCACGACGAGCTTCGCGTTGGTCATGACCGATCCGGAAGGCCGCGGCACTGGTGTCGATCACTGGATCGCCTATGGCATCCCGGCCTCGGTTACCTCGTTCGCCGAAGGTGAGACCAGCAAGCCGTCCGACAAATATATTGGCGGCATCGGCACCGCCAAGCAAAGCATCTATATGGGCCCATGCACGCCGCCCGGATCGCCGCATCACTACACCTTCGTGCTGATCGCGACCGATCTTGACCCGAAGGCACTGCCGGCCGGGCTCACCAAGCTGGAGCTGTTCGATAAGCTCAATGGCCATGTCAAGGGTTCGACCGGCATTATTGGTCTTTTCAAAAACCCGTACTGACGTTTTCGGATTCACGGGATGCAATCGGGAGGAGTTTGATCGCAGTGTCACGCATCAATCTCCTCCTGTTGCAGATACTGGTGTTGGTCGTGAGCATCGGACTTTGGTATGTGCTCACGACTTACCCTGTCTTTGGTAAACTCCTGCTGCCGCCGTTCTTCTTCTCCAACCCGGTGGACGTGGCAAAGCAGATTGTCGCCTGGTTCGCGAGCGGCGTGATCTGGAAACACCTCTGGGTGACCTTGAGCGAGGCGATCCTCGCCTTTGTGATTGGCTCGATTGGCGGCGTACTGGTCGGCTTCTGGTTTGCACGCCAGCCGCGGACCGCGGCGGTGTTCGATCCGTACGTGAAGATGGTCAACGCGCTGCCGCGGGTCGTGCTGGCGCCGATCTTCACACTCTGGCTGGGGCTTGGCATCTGGTCGAAGGTCGCGCTTGGCGTCACGCTCGTCTTCTTCATTGTCTTCTTCAACGTCTATCAGGGCGTCAAGGAAGTGAGCCCCACCGTCCTCGCGAATGCGCGCATGCTTGGAATGAACGAGCACCAGTTGATGCGGCACGTCTATTGGCCTTCGGCACTGTCCTGGATGTTTTCATCGCTGCACACGTCAGTGGGTTTCGCGGTTGTGGGAGCGGTCGTGGGCGAATATCTGGGTGCCGCCGCCGGTCTCGGCTACCTGATCCAGCAGGCGGAGGGCGTATTCGACGTCGCCGGCGTTTTTGCCGGCATGTTCGTGCTCGCCGCCTTCGTGATTTTGATCGACGCCGTCGTCACCGTGATCGAAACCCGCTTGCTGGTCTGGCGGCCGGATGCGGCCGACAGCCGCCCCTAGGCATCCACGCCCGGCTGGCTTATCGTTTCGGCCGAATTGGCCTCTGCACAAGGCCTTCGAAAAGCAATGGAGGAAATCATGCCTGTAATGTTCCGGCGGCTCGCTGCGACGCTCGTAGCCATTGTGCTGTCGAGCGGCTTTGCGCTTGCGCAATCCAAGATCACGCTTGCAGTCGGCGGCGGATCGTGCCTGTGCTATTTGCCCACCATGCTGGCACAGGCGCTCGGTGAATACGAAAAGGCCGGCGTCAATGTCGAGGTCGTCGATTTCAAGGGCGGCTCGGAATCCCTCAAAGCTGTCATCGGCGGCAGCGCCGACGTCGTATCGGGCTATTTCGACCACTGCGTCAATCTTGCGGCCAAGGGCCAGCACTTGCAGTCTTTCGTGGTCTACGACCGCTATCCGGGATTTGCGCTGGTGGTATCACCCAAGCATTCAGGCGAGATTAACTCGATCAAGGATCTCGCCGGCAAGAAAGTGGGCGTGAGTGCCCCCGGCTCCTCCACCGACTTTTTTCTCAAATATATGCTGAGCAAGAACAGCGTCGATCCGAATTCTGTCGGAGTGATCGGTGTCGGTCTCGGCGCCACCGCAGTTGCAGCCATGGAGCAGGGAACCATTGATGCTGCCATCATGCTCGATCCCGCGATCACAATCCTGCAAGGTCAGGACAAGCAACTGAAGATCCTCGCCGATACCCGCAGCCAGAAGGACACGCTGGCGGTGTTCGGCGGCGAATATCCGGGCGGCGCGCTTTACACCAGGGCCGAATGGATCGCTACGCACGAGAAGGAAGTGCAGGCGATGACCAACGCCATCATTGCGACGCTGAAGTGGATCCATTCCCACACGCCGGAAGAGATCGCCGACAAGATGCCTGCGAACCTTGTCGGCAAGGACAAGGCGCAGTACGTCGCGGCGCTCAAGAACACGCTGCCGATGTTTTCGGAGACCGGCCGCATGGATCCGAAGGGCGCGGCGGCAGTGCTGGCGGTGTTCAGCCAATCGTCGCCCGACGTGGCCAAGGCGAACATCGACTTGTCGAAGACCTACACCAACAAATACGTCGAAGCGGCCGGCAAAATGGGAATGAAGTAGCCACCGTATCGACCTGAATGGTTGTGAGAGACGGCGGGGATTTCCCCGCCGTCTCTGTTATTGTTGAAGCCATGAATATTCTCTCAATTCAGTCGCACGTTGCCTACGGTCATGTCGGCAATGCCGCGGCGGTGTTCCCGCTGCAACGCATGGGCGTGGAAGTATGGCCGATCCACACAGTTCAGTTTTCCAACCACACCGGTTACGGCGGCTGGAAGGGCCGCGTGTTCGATGCCGGCATGATCAATGAAGTCGTGTCCGGAATAGAGCAGCGCGGCGTCCTCGGGCAATGCGACGGCGTCCTGTCAGGCTACATGGGCTCCGCCGATATCGGCGGGGCCATCCTGGACGCGGCGAGGACCGTCAAAAAGGCCAATCCGGCAGCCAAATACTGCTGCGATCCGGTGATTGGCGATGTGGGGCGCGGGATTTTCGTGCGCGAAGGCATTCCGGAGTTCATGAAAAACCAGGCGGTACCCGCGGCCGATATCATAACTCCCAACCATTTCGAGCTGGACTATCTCAGCGGGCGCGTGAGCAAGAGCCTGCAACAGGCGCGCGATGCAGTGAAGGCGGTCCACAACCTGGGGCCACGCATTATCCTGGTGACGTCATTGCACACAGGAGAGACACCGGAAGATGCGATCGATCTGCTGGCGTCGGATGAGAGGAGCTGTTTCAGGTTACGAACACCGAAGCTGGCGCTCACGATCAATGGCGCGGGCGATGCCATCGCCTCACTTTTTTTCGCGCATTACCTGCGCGGTGGGAACGTTGGCGAGGCGCTTTCGCGGGCAGCGTCCAGTGTGTTCGGGGTACTTTTGAAAACGGCGGAAGCGGGCGCGCGAGAGATCCAGTTGGTGGCCGCACAGGACGAGATAGCAAATCCGAGCCGGCTGTTCGAAGCGGAAGCGCTCGCGCCATGAGAGAAACACCATCGATATCTCATATCGACCGGCTGGAACTTTCCTTCGTGCCGAAGTCCTGGGACTTTGCAGTCGAACACCGGGACGAAATCGATGCATTCTTTGCTGCGCTGCGGCGGGACAAGCCGTCAATCTGGAACGGACGCGCGCTTCTGCTACATCACCATGCGTTGAAAGATGGCGTGCTCCACGGCGAATATCTTGAAACCGACTATGCGAGCTTTGCAGCCTGGCGCCATTGGGACCATCCCGCTGCGAAAGTGCACGATTGCTTCAGCGCAGCGGCAATTCTGGCAGCGGACGGCGCATTTTTGCTCGGAGTGATGGGACCGCATACGTTTAATGCCGGAAAGATCTACTTTCCCTGCGGGACACCCGATCCTGCGGATATCGTCGGCGACACAGTCGATCTCGAACTCAGCCTAGGGCGCGAACTCAAGGAAGAGACCGGCCTCAATATCACCGAGTTTGCGAGCGAGCCGGGCTGGACCATGGTTGCCGATGGCCAGCTGATCGCGCAGATCAAGGTTTTACGATCGGAAGAAAGCTCGGCCGCCCTGCGCGAACGCATCCTGGCGCACCTTGCTCCCGAACAGCATCCGGAGCTTGCCGATATTCGCATCATTCGTAAGCACAAGGATCTCGACCCTGCGATGCCGCGCTTCGTGACCGCATTCCTGGCATCGCGGTTTGGCAGTGGTTAGGTTGAGACACCTTGGCGTGTCGGAGACACAGCATGACGCTCAGCAGCCTCACAAAGCGCTTTCGGATAGACGATCCGGACAAGTTTCGGCTGTCTGACTACGACCCGGACGACAGCGGAGGACTCACCAAGGACAAAAGCGAAGCAAAGGCCATGCTCGCCGAGGGCATCGATCTGCTCATCGGACTACAGGAGAAGCTGTACGCCGACGACCGCTGGTCCGTGCTCATCATCTTGCAGGCGATGGATGCCGCCGGCAAAGACAGCGTGGTCGAGCACGTGATGTCCGGCCTCAACCCGCAAGGCGTTCAAGTGCATTCGTTCAAGCAGCCGAGTGCGGAGGAGTTGGATCATAATTTTCTGTGGCGAGCGGCGCTGCGCTTGCCTGAGCGCGGCCGCATCGGCATTTTCAACCGCTCGTATTACGAGGAAGTTCTGGTCGTGCGCGTGCACCCGGAATTGTTTGAGCGCCAGAAGCTGCCAAAACCCCTGGTGGGCAAGGATATCTGGAAGCAGCGATTCGACGACATTTGTGCGTTTGAGCGCCATCTCGCCCGCAATGGGACGCGCATTGTCAAATTCTTCCTGCATGTATCGAAGGAAGAGCAGCGTAAACGATTTCTCGATCGCATTGATCAACCGGCAAAACGCTGGAAGTTCTCCATGGGCGACGTGGAAGAACGCAAGTTCTGGGACAAATATCAGCAGGCCTATGAAGACATGATCCGACACACCAGCCAGCCGGAGGCGCCCTGGTTTGTAGTTCCGGCTGATCACAAATGGTTCACGCGCATGGTGGTCGCCGGCGCGCTCGTGCAGGAACTTCAGGCGCTCGATCTTAATTTTCCCAGGATAGAGGGCAGGGCGCTCAAGGAGCTGCAGGAGGCGGGCAGTGCCCTCAAGGAAGAAAAATCCTGAGCCTCTTCTCTCACCAGATTCCGGGAACAAGCCGAAAACGCGTGGCGCGGCAATAGTCCGTGTAGCCCGGCAGGTTCTGTTTCAAGAACCGCTCCTCGTCGAGCAACCGCCACGCCAGCACCGGGATGGTTGCCAGCGCGACCAGCAAGCCCCAATAAGATCCGAGCGCGACCGGCGTGCAGACGAGCAGTAGCAGCGCGGCCGAATAGAGTGGATGCCTCACGATTGCGTAGACTCCCGTGGAGATTACCGGCTGGTTTGCCTCGACCCTGATGGTCGACGCTGCATAGCTGTTCTGCCTGAGCACTACGAAGAACATGCAAAAGCTCAATGCGACGCCCGCGTTCGCGGCAAATACCAGCCACGCCGGCACTGCGGACCAGCGCCACCGATAGTCAAAGCCCGGCACGGCGAGAAGCAACAAGAACTCGGCGAGAATTATTGTCATGATGATTTTCTGCGCGGGTTCCTGCTCGGCGGCGGGCCCGGCACGCATGCGGCGTTCGATGAGCTTGGGATCGTGTTTGAGAAAATAGATGCTGATCGCGACCGAACCCGAGACGAACACGAAGCCGAAGACCCACGCCTGCCAAAACCGCAGCGATCCCGCGGGCACAAACAGCACAAGGGCGAGCACGAGCAAGCCCACCGCTGATCTCACCCATGCTTCTCGGCCGACTGCGACAAGGTCATCGGTCATGAGTTCTCCATTGCGCAAAGCGACAGCGGTTCTGACCTATTCGGCCGCTTGATTTACGCCACTGCTTTCCGCTAAAAGCGGCCCGCTGCGGTTAACGCGGACTTTACCTGGATCCGCCAAGTTAACCGACGAGACGAGGGACAGCCATGTCGACGCGGCAGATCATCTGCGCGACCGAGCGGACGGCGGGACACGCCGCCTCCGCGGCATCCCTCATTCAGGGCACGCTCCTTCTCCTTATCCGCCCCTGAGGGCCGGCTGGGCATATGTGCCTGGGCACTCGGGGGGGATCTGACGGAGAACCCATAGAGCGCCCAAAGCGGCGCATTTGACGAGAAGGATCAATTCCATGACTACCCAGACAAAGTCCGAGAAGGACCGCGTCGTCATATTCGACACCACCTTGCGCGACGGTGAGCAATGTCCCGGCGCAACCATGACGCATGAGGAAAAGCTAGAAGTCGCCGAGCTCCTCGATGACATGGGCGTGGACATCATCGAGGCCGGATTTCCGATCGCCTCCGACGGCGATTTCGCCGCCGTGCAGGAGATCGCCCAGCGCTCGAAGAAAGCGGTGATCTGCGGCCTTTCACGCGCAGCCTTCAAGGATATCGATCGTTGCGCGGAGGCGATCAAGCCGGCGAAACGCAAGCGCATCCACACGTTCATCTCAACCTCGCCCGTGCACATGAAATACAAGCTCCAGAAGGAACCGCACGAGGTCTACGAGATGGTGGTTGCCCAGGTCACACGTGCTCGCGGGCATACGGACGACGTCGAATGGTCTGCGGAAGATGCAACCCGTACTGAGCACGACTTTCTCTGCCGCTGCGTTGAGGCGGCGATCAACGCTGGAGCTACGACGATCAATATTCCCGACACCGTCGGCTATACGGTGCCTGAGGAATATTTCGCCCTCATTGAGATGTTGCGCACGCGCGTACCCAACGCCGACAAGGCGCGTTTCTCGACCCACTGTCACAATGATCTCGGCATGGCCGTTGCCAAGTCCCTCGAAGGTGTAAAGGCCGGCGCGCGCCAGATCGAATGCACCATCAATGGCATCGGCGAGCGAGCCGGCAATGCTGCGCTCGAGGAAGTGGTCATGGCTATGAAGGTGCGCAACGACGCGTTGCCGTTTCACTGCGGCATCGACGCAACCCTACTGACGCGCGCGTCGAAGCTCGTCGCGGCAGCGACGTCGTTCCCGGTGCAATACAACAAGGCGATCGTCGG
>DASYSQ010000148.1:0-8755 GCA_036003145.1 Pseudolabrys sp. | reverse complement strand
CAATTTATTCAAATCCGAACAGCCGATTGGTAAAACGGCGTGTCCCAACTGCGGCCGAGCAATGCGGCTGTACGACATTGCGCGAACTGGTACGCCGGGTTGCGAACGGCTCATATTCAGTTGCTCGGAGTGCGCGCAACAACTTACTGCGCTCGTCGAATATGAAGAGATCGCCTCAGCGAGCTGAACGGCGCCGAGATCGCGGCGATGCTCGCAGTTCGTCGAGATATTTCTCGACAAGGGCGCGCACAGCCGGCGGCGTTTCAGGATTGCGAGCATGCTGTTGGTTGTCTTCAGTGACAAACGACCAAGCTTGTGTTTCGCCTGCATAATTGTCCAGGCCGTGCTTCGATGAACGCCAAGGGCTTTCGCCCGCAATGATGGCGCCCGCGATCACCAGGATCGTCGTGAGATCAATGTTCATCGACCATCCCTCTTCGCGCTAGAGTCGCGCAAGGTTAGGCATTATTCGCGATCCTCGTCAGGACGCCAGATGAGGTGCAATTGACCAACATTGTCTCCTTCCCATGCGAACATTTCTCTGTCGCACAAGACACACTTAGCGGGCCGCGATTCCCTGGAGGGACCTTTGGTTTCGATCACCTCATAGATGGCGCCGCACTCGCACGTAACTCTGAGGTTGGCCATGGGCGCAAACAACCGTTCGGCTGCGCCACTGGCATATCACAATGACTGTCAGGCCGCGCGTTTCGCTTTCGCCAGCAGGTGCGCGAGGGCTTTTTTCCCTTCTTTGGCCGCCACTGCCATGCTTTCAAAAAAGACGGGCGAAGACTCTATCGCCCCCCACCGACCAGCACGGTAAATTTCCCATTTCCATGCTTTCGGTAGGTTCCCTCGCAACTTCACGACGACCGAGAAGTCAGTCGGGTCAAATCCATCTTCTCTCATGCACCCATAAATGGTGATGGTCGTTTAATTTTCAAACTGCCGCTAATGCGAAGTGTGCGAGTAGTAGTGGCGGCAGCCGGGGATTGGAATGTCCGCTTCTGGCACATAGCGGGCATGCCGAGTTGCACTGGACATGTCCGCTTTCGGGGGCAAAGCGGACATGGCGATTGCACTGCGAAATGTCCGCTTTTGACCCAAAGCAGACATCAACCGCCACATTTATACGCTCGCCTAGCCCTTCCCGAACGCTACTTTGAAGCGATACGATAATGCCCCACGGCTTGAGGCAGATTATGAGGCGGCGCGAGTTTATTGGTCTCGTTGGGATCGGCGTTGCGGCCCCCCATTTTTGGCCGTTCTCGGCAGACGCACAGCAAGGCGAGCGTGTGCGGCTCATCGGCGTACTCCTGCAAGCAACCAAGAACGATCTGGAATCAGAGACACGCGTCAAGGCGTTGCTGCAAGGGCTGGAGCAATTTGGTTGGACCGAAGGCCGCAATCTGAAGCTCGAATATCGCTGGGCGGGAGGCAATTCCGACGACATTCGAAAACACGCGGCGGAACTGGTAGCCCTCGCGCCGGATATCCTCGTGGCGGCTGGAAGCGCACCAGTCGGGGCTCTGCAGCAGGCGACGCGTACTGTCCCGATCGTGTTTGCGACTGTTGGCGATCCGGTCGGTGGCGGCTTTGTCGAAAGCTTAGCGCGGCCGGGTGGCAACATCACCGGGTTTGCGATCTTTGAATATGCCATCGGCGCAAAGTGGCTGGAGTTGCTCAGAGAAAGTTCGCCGAGCACGACGCGCGTGGCGGTCCTGCGAGATCCGGCGGTTGCGACCGGGCCCGGCCAGTTCGGCGCGATACAAACCGCCGCGCCCTCGTTCAGGATGGAGGTGAGCCCGGTCAACGTGCGCGACGCCTCCGAGATTGACCGCGCTGTCACGGCGTTCGCGCAAACCCCAAACGGCGGACTGATTGTCACGGGGACCCCGCTGGCACAGCTCCGTCGCGATTTGATCATCTCGCTGGCCGCGAAGCACAGACTACCCGCAGTTTACTTCGAACGCTTCTTTGTCGCCGACGGTGGCCTGATTTCCTATGGGGCTGATTTTGTGGACCAATATCGGCGCGCAGGCGAATATGTCCATCGTATCCTCAATGGCGAGAAACCGGCCGACCTGCCGGTGCAGGCTCCGAACAAGTATGAACTTGTCATCAATCTCAAAACCGCGAAGGCGCTAGGCCTCAACATTCCGCAGTCGTTGCTCGCTAGAGCTGACGAGATCATCGAGTAAGTCGGATCGAATGGAGCACTGCCATGGTCACTCCGTATCGGCCAAAGCCGCCGCGAAATCGCGTGGCAATTTCCACGAGGGAGTTGGCGGGACGTATGCGCAAACGTCTCAACAAGACGACAGAGGGAATGGAGGTAGCGGTAGCTAAAGTTAAGAACAAAGCGGAGATTGTCACTAAAGAGTTAGAAGCGAAACGGACCTGATGGAAGAGGGCTCGCATGGCTTCTCCTGCATTCAGGGGGCGGCTATAAGGATCGTGAAGCTCGGCGGTTCGATGAAATGGCGAAGCGCAAGAAACGGATCGCGACCGTAAACAGGAAGCTCGGCATTTCGATCAGCTGCCGAGTGCAAAAGCCTGTCTTGAAAGATCTCGACGCCTACCGAAAGCCACTAAAACTTTCGCGCTCCGTTGCCTTGGTAAAGCTCGCCACCGACCACCTGGCCGGACTGAAGGAGCCAGCCGAAAAGCTGTGGGAAGGCGCCGTCGAACATATGTTCCCCGCGGGCAATGGCGCTAAAGGTGACGATTCCAAATGATCGCACTGCCCATCCACTAGCCGTCCGCCATCCTTGGACGAATTGCACATTCGTTCTCACACCCCTACCGACGAGTGACGTATCTGCCGATGTCACCAGTGATGTCCGCTTTTGGCACAAAGCGGACATACCGAGTTGCACTGCAAATGTCCGCTTTCGGGGGTAAAGCGGACATGCGGTGGATGTCTGCTTTTGACCCAAAGCGGACATCGCGGTCGCAGAGTGCTAGCCTCTTACCTTGCACAGGCGTGGTCCTTAGGGGGGCACATGCGGCGGCGTGACTTCATCGCGCTTCTTGGCGGGACAGCAGCGAATTGGCCGCTTGTGACCGGTGCGCAGCCGTCGGCGCGGCCGGTGGTTGGTTTTCTCGGCGCGGGGTCGCCAGGTTCCGATGGTTTTCGCGCGACCGCAGTTCGGCAGGGCCTGGCAGAAGCGGGCTACGTCGAGGGACGCGATATCACGATCGAGTACCGCTGGGCGGAGGTCGATACGAGCGACTGCCGGCGCTTGCGGCCGAGTTGGCTCATCGCAACGTCGACGTGATTGTCGCAATAGGTGGCAACACTACGGCACTGGCGGCCAAGTCGGCGACCGCAACCATCCCGATTGTTTTCGAAATTGGTGGCGATCCGATCGAGTTGGGCCTTGTCGCCAGCCTAAGCCGGCCCGGCGGCAACATCACCGGCGTGACCTTTTTAGTTGGTACGCTGACTGCAAAACAGTTTGAGAGCCTGCACGAGACAGTTCCGAAGGCGGCGTTGGTTGGCTTCCTTCTAAATCCGGCCAATGCGGATGCCGAAATCAAGACGAAGGATGCGCTTGCAGGGGCAGCGGCTGTTGGACAAAAATTAGTGGTCGTGCCAGCGCGCACGGACAGCGAGCTAGAGGCGGCCTTTGTCTCGTTGGTTCAACGGCGCGCAGGTGCACTCGTGATAAGCGCTGAACCCTTCTTCTCTAGCCGGCGCGACAAGCTTATCGAACTGACAGCACGTCAAAAATTACCGGCGATCTACACTCTTCGCGAGTTTGTGACAGCCGGCGGCCTGATGAGTTATGGCACCAGCATTACTGAAGCGCTTCGCCTCGCAGGGCTGTATGCTGGTCGGATACTTAAGGGCGAAAAACCAGCCGATCTGCCGGTCCAGCAGTCTGCGAAAGTCGAACTGGCCATCAATCTCAGGACCGCCAAGTCACTTGGCATCACGGTGCCACCACAGATCGTTGCCCGCGCCGATGAGGTGATCGAGTGAACGGTGCCATGTCCGCTATTGGCACAAAGCGGACATGGCCTATTGCACTGCACATGTCCGCTTTTGGAGTAAGAGCTGACATGCCGTTTTGCGCTGCAAATGTCTGCTTTTGATCCAAAGCGGACATTGGGCCTTCTCGGGATCAGCGGCCATTTGGGTGACATTGCCACTCGCCGCCCGGCCGTAAAGTGTTAGGCTTGCGTGGGGCACATGCAGCAGCAGCGCAGGTTTGCGGCCGCGACGCCCTCTCGGTAGGTATCGGAGGCGTCAATGAGACGGCGGGATTTCGTCGCGCAAGTCGCGACGACGATTGTTCTTGCTCTTGGCTTGAGTTTGTTTGCTGGACCGACCTCGCTCAACGCACAAAAAGCGGCGAGCGTTAAGCGCGTCGGCTGGTTAGAAGTCTGCGCGCCGGGTCCCAAGCGCCCGCATTTCGATATTTTCCGGGCTCACCTTGCTGAACTAGGCTACGTGGAGGGGAAGAACCTCATCATCGAGCAGCGATTTGCAGATTGCCAATACGGCCGGATGCCGGGGTTGGCCGCCGACCTAATGCAGGTTCCAGTCGACGTTATATTCACCATGGGCACGAGGGCGGCGCGAATCGCCGCCCAAACCGTGAAGACCACACCGCTCGTCGTCTACTCGTGCGACCCGTTCCTGCACGTAAAAAACCTCGCTCGGCCCGATGGAAATCTCACAGGCGTCACATGCATGACGACGGAGATGATGCCAAAGCGCCTCGAACTCCTCCACGAGGCAATTCCCACGATCTCGCGGGTGATGTTTCTTCACGACCCTGAAGCCGCTCCCAACGCGTTTAAGCTAACTCAGGAGGCCGCACCGCGTTTGGGTATGATAATGCAGGCCGCTCACGTGACGGCCGCGGAAGAGCTGTTACCGGAACTCGCGATGATCGCGAAGGAGCGTCCTGAGGCACTGTTGGTATATCCTGACGTCGTTCTCAGCTCTGCTCCCCGGCCTCAGCAACTCGCCGACTTTGCGATCAAGGCTAAGCTGCCCACGGTGCATGCGTTCCGTTTTTACGTCGATGCTGGCGGTCTCATGTCCTATGGCGCGACGACATCCGAGATCTATACGACTGCGGCTGAGCAGGTTGCAAAGATCCTGGGTGGCGCTCGGCCGAGTGAGCTGCCGCTACGACAGGCAACGCGGTTTGAGCTAATCATCAACAACAGGACCGCGAAGGCGCTCGGAATCACGATCCCAACCTCGCTCCTGGAGCGAGCTGACGAGGTGATCGAATAGCCGCGCATGTCCGTTATGGCACTTAGCGGACATTTCGACGGCAGCTCCGAATGTCCGCTTTTGGGGGTAAAGCGGGCATGCCGATTGCACCGCAAAATGTCTGCTGATGACCCAAAGCGGACGTGACGCGTCCGCGTCACGGACGTTGCTTTGTAACCATTCGAACCCGTTACTCCGGAAAGAAACCTGCACCAACGACCGCGACCCCCTCGGCCTTCACAGCCTTAACGTAGCTCCACTTCTGCGACGGTTCGGTCTGTCCGGGCTTCGGTAGCCAATAATCGACCCATCCCGATCCTTTTGTCTGCGCGGTCTTTATAATCTCGTCGTGAAAAGCCTTACCTTTCCTGTCTTTTTCTCCGTGGTATGCGTGTCCCTCGCGTGCCGGAAAGGCCGGGTTGAGGACCACGGTGCCATCGGAAGCATAAGCAAAAATGTAAGTGTTGCCTGAGAACCACTCGCTTCCCCGCTGACGAAATTCGGAGAATGCTTCCTTTCCTTTGGTGTTGACGAGTTCAGCTGCTCTGTCCACGAGCATTTGAATCCGCTTTGCCTGATCAGAGTTTGGAGGAGATGATTGCGAATAGGCTGAATTGGACGCAAGTACGAACGAGGCACATATGAGGGCGATGAGCCTAAACATGGCTTACCCCATCTGTTGGTGCGCGCCCCTGCTAAATATCTTATCAAGCAACCTATCGAATGTCAGGCACGTCCTTAGCGGACATGTCGCTTACCGCACGGATGTCCGCTTTTGAGGGTGAAGCGGACATCAAAGTTGGCCCGAGAAGAGGCGAGCTCAACTAGCGCGGACTGCCCGGGGGCGCTTGCAGCGCGTTCGCAAGATTAGTGGGGCGTCTGCTACCGATCACTTGGGCGACGCATGGCAGACCAGTCTTGCAACCGACGACGCAGTCGGTACCAGGACCTCCGTGGCAATCGGTCGAGCAGTAGTGTCCAGTTGCGTCTTGCGAGAATCTCCCGCCGACTTTCTCGCAGACGCTTTTGACCTCCTCGGCGGTGTGCTTACCGAGGGATACATCTCGAGCGTAAGACGAGACGTTGAGGCCAAAAGCGCCAATTAGGATAAGAGGGAGGGCCACACTTCGCATGACAGTCTCCAACAAGGTGCGTCGCCCCCTGAAAGAGCGTCTAAAGTATATACCATTCTAGAACGTGCCGTTCTCGGCGCGTCAGCACAATGTCCACTTTCGGGGGTAAAGCGGACATGGGTTGATGCACTGCAAATGTCTGCTTTTGACCCAAAGCAGACATGTAGGGCCTTTCAAAACGGTAGGTTGAACCGGTACGATGCCCCGTCCTGAGCCTCGGGGGCCAGTAATGAGGCGACGCCGCTTCCTCACACTGCTCGGCAGCGCGGTCACTTGGCCGTTGGTAAGCCACGCGCAGCAGCCGGAGCGCATGCGGCGCGTTGGCGTGCTGATGCACACGTCCGCGGACGATCCGGACGGACAGACCCGCTTAGCAGCATTCGTTCAGGGCCTGCAGGAGGCCGGCTGGGCTGTCGGGCGTAATGTCCGCGTCGACACCCGCTGGGCTGCCGCCGATGCCGATCGCTTTCGTAGTTATGCCGCGGAATTGACCGGGCTTGCGCCGGATGTGGTGCTGGCTTCTTCGAGCCAGAGCGTCGCGGCTTTTCAAAAAGCAACCTCCATCCTCCCCATTGTCTTTGCGGCGGTTGTAGATCCGGTTGCCCAAGGTTTCGTCGACAACATCGCTCGGCCGGGCGGCAACATCACGGGATTTGCGATGGTGCCTGAGTTCAGCACAAGCGCCAAATGGCTGGAGCTGTTGAAGCAGATCGCCCCCGCCGTCACGCGTGTGGCAGTCATTCGAGACACGGCGGCACAGACCAGCCTCATGCAATTTAGTGCAATCCAATCCATGGCGCAGTCGCTCAGTATCGAGGTCAATCCGATAGGCATGCGCGATGCATCCGAACTTGAGCGAGCCATCACTGCTTTCGCGCACACACCAAATGGCGGCCTGATCGCAACAGCCGTCCCGCAATTATTCGTACGCCGCGCAGTCATCATTTCGCTTGCGGCTCGTTACAGGTTGCCCGCTGTATTCCCGTTTCGTGTCTTCGTTGCTGAGGGTGGTCTTGCCTCCTATGGAGCCAATACGGCCGACTCCTATCGGCGCGCTGCCACCTACGTCGACCGTATCCTCGAGGGCGAGAAGGCCGCCGACCTCCCGGTGCAAGCTCCGACAAAATATGAACTTGTAATCAATCTAAAGACGGCGAAGGCGCTTGGCCTTACCGTGCCACCGACGGTCCTCGCACGCGCGGACGAGGTCATCGAATAGATAGGCCATGTCCGCTTTCGGGGGTAGAGCGGACATGCTTTTTGCACTGAAAATGTCTGCTTTTGACCCAAAGCGGACATCGGCTGTGCATTGCTGCAATCGCCTTAGCTTTGGGGGAGGCAATGAGACGGCGCGAGTTCATCACGCTTCTCGGTGGTGTCGCGGCAACATGGCCGCTCGCTGCGCACGCGCAACAGGGCGGGCGGATGCGACGAGTTGGAATTTTAATGCCGTTTTCTCCGAACGATAAGGAAACGCAAGATCGTGTGCAGGCACTTAAAGAGGAGCTTCAAAATCGGGGTTGGACGGCGGGTGTTAATGTCCAATTCGACGAACGTTGGACTATGGACAACATGGATTTGATACGGGCGGCTGCGGCAAATCTGCTGGAGCTGAAACCGGATGTCGTTGTTGCCGTTGGCGGTCGAGTAATTCCCATACTAATGAAAATGACCAGTTCAGTTCCGATCATCGTCCCAGGCGGCACCTCGCCGGTCGAAAGAGGTTGGGTAAAAAGTCTTGCCCGGCCTAGTGGTAACGTCACTGGATTTTCTATTTTTGAACTGTCAATCATCGGCAAGATGCTACAGACGCTCAAAGAAATTGCTCCAAATATTTCGTATGTTGCGATGATCTACAATCCGGATAACCCGGGCGCAGCTCTTTACGATCGGTCATTTGAGGACGCTGCCGCATCGCTTGCCATCCAACCGATCATCGCTCATGTGCATAGTCTTGCCGACATCGAACGGGTTATCAAAACCGTGGCCGAACGAAATGGCGGTATTTTTTTCGCTCCCGATCTCACGATTGGTGGACATTTAGAGCAAATCGTACCCCTTGTAGCCCGGTATCGTGTGCCCTCGATCTATTTTGAGCGTGTAGGCGTGAAAATTGGTGGCTTAGTCTATTACGGTACTGATCGTGTCGACATCTTCCGGCGCAGCGCGTCCTACGTTGACCGTGTTCTTCATGGCGAAAAACCCGGCGATCTTCCGTATCAGCAGCCGACCAAGTACGAACTGGTTATCAATCTCAAGACGGCACGGGCGCTCGGCCTGAGTGTGCCGCCATCGATGCTGCTCAGCGCCGACGAGGTGATCGAATAAGCATTAATTAGATGTCTGCTTATGGCACAACGCGGACATGCCACTGACACAAGCGGCA
>DASYSQ010000147.1:0-29907 GCA_036003145.1 Pseudolabrys sp. | reverse complement strand
GTGCAGGAAAGACTACAAGCAAGGTATATATCGCTGCCAGCACCGTCTGTACTCCCACGATAGCAAGCAGCGGCCCTGCAACCTTAGCCAAAGTCCAAACCTCCATGCTCATGAGCGACATCGCGAGGAAGACTGATAGCGAATAGCTTGAAATAAGATCGAGCGACGCAGTTCGTGCTGGCCAAGGCCAACGGGGGAAAAGTTTCGGAACAGTATTGGACAGGACCATGCCCATTATTAAACATGGCACAAACAGCGGCACCTTTATGGTCGTAGCGTTGGAAATCCAGTCGTGCACCAGATAGCCAAGGATGACGGCGATGTTTACAACAAGTATCGCCCGCATCACTCCCATTTTGTCTATTGGGGCTTTGTCGTCTTCCGGCGCTAGCTCGATTGGCACTGGGTGCGCCGACGAAGGATGGAGGCTGTACTTTTCGATAAGGTATTTTGCGAGTGGGCCGCCCAATACGCAGGAAATAATTAGCCCGAGCGTTGCCACCGCGATGCCAGTTTCCATCGCCGCTGGAAAACCATGCTCAGTTGCAATGAGGGAGGCCCAAGCGATGGTGGTCCCATGACCGCCGGACAAGGCCAGGGAGCCGATGACCACCCCCGCTGCAGAGGGCATGCCGAAGGCGAGCGCGCCAACGGTGCCGACGATGTTCTGAATAAATAGAAACGCCGCTGTGATCACACACAGGACAACCAAAGTCCGCCCGCCCGCCACAAGATCGGCGAGCCGCGCATTGATGCCGACGGTGGCGAAAAAAATTACTAGCAGCCGGTCGCGCGTCGTGAGGTCGAAGCCAATTTCGAGGTTGAAAACAAAGTAAATCAACGAAATAACGGCGACCGCTATAAACCCTCCGCTCACTGGTTCGGGAATACTGAAATCTCGCAAAAACTTCACGCGCTGCGTGGTCAGAACGCCGACAAAATAGACCACGAGGCCGATGGTAAGCGATAGGAAATCCGGTGCTAGATACCGGGAGACATCACGGGTCATAGTTTTCTTTTCCGCAGCTTCTTGGCCAACGGCCAGATCCCGGCATTACCTGCTTATCCGTGCCGGACCTGTTATGTCACGCTGATATCATGTTTTTTGTTTGGAGCCGATGATGACCACTTGACCCCAACAGGGGACATTCTTCGTCGCTTTCATGCGCGCTAGTCTCTTTTGTATTGCCGAAATATTTTTGGCCTTGGCTACGTTATCAAATCCAATGACGACAAATAATTTTCATCGTCAATGTGATGTGAGCGAGGCACGGTTTGTCAGAACCAAAGTTCGACACGATGCACGCGTAACTAATCCGGATTTTTCCAGCTTGGTGATGGTCCGACTGAGGGTCTCGATTGTAAGCCCAAGATGATCAGCAATGTCTTGGTGAGACATCGGCAGGTCGAGATACTTCGTTTTTCCCAATCGCTTGGATAGGTCGAGCAAGAATGTTGTCACGCGGCATTCGGCACTCCTGCTCATCAGCAAGGAATGCTCTTGTATGCGTCGAAGTTCATTTGTCGTAGCGATCAAAAGATAATTTGCCATTCTGCTATCCTGCATGGCGGCAGCAAGCAAGGCGCTGCGTTTGAAAAACAACACGAGTGTATGTGCAGCAGCCTCCAGAGCCAGCGAATGGACTAGGTCGCCGCTCCATCCAAAAAACTCGCCTTGCAAGTGAAACCCGACGATGCCGCGGCTACCGTCCCGATAGGTCCTGCAACTTCGGACTACGCCGCTGACGACCGCGTAGATGTAATCGGTAGGGTCACCTTCGCAGGCGATCATCGCGCCGCGCCTGTAACGGACAGGACCTCGCCGAAGCGCGAAAATGCTGTCCCTTACAGGTCGCTGATCGCAACCTTGTAAAAGTGTTTTTGAGGCGTCGAAAGATCGATGCTGTAAAATGTCAGAAAAACTCTGGCTGCAGTCAGGCTTGAGCGCTTGCTTTTTCTGCATAACGGCGGTGCCCCAAGTTGGCGTTCCGTTACTCTCTCATCTCACGGTTGACCGATAATATTGGACCAAGGTGACACACCTCCACCAACTCGGATGTGTCGCGATGGGAGGCCCGCGTGTTTTTTGCGCTGTCGAAAAGCCAGCAACGAGCAAAAAAGAAAGACCGCTTTCACGGCGGTCTTTCCCTGATGATCTAACGCCGCGCGGTTCTCAACGATAGGCGTACCCGCGATATGGGTAGTACCCACCATAGCGATAGTAATGACGACGATAGGGGTAGGCTGCGTATCGGTAGCGCGGGTAGTAGCCGCCGTAGCCATAATAGGCGCGACGGTAGCCGTAAGCAGGCCCGTAGCCATAGTAGGGATCATCGTAGTAGCCGTAGCCGCCGTAGTAAGGAGCGCTAGCAGCAGCGGCGATAAGCAACCCGGTCCCGATGCCGAGGCCGACACCGCCCCAACCCCAGCCACCACCGCGCCAGCCGCCATGCCAGCCGCCACCGTGCCAACCTCCGCCATGCCAGCCGCCACCCCAACGAGCGCCGGCCGAATTTGGAACGGCTACCGTAGTGCCTGCGACGATGAGTAAAGCCATCGCAGCCATCACTGATTTCCGTAATGTGTCACGCATCTTTTCCTCCTTAAGGCCCTTCCCGAAGCCGAGTTATCGCACTCTCGGCATTTGTGCTGATCGGTAATTATTGCTCCCGGCGTTTTGATTTCGAATTGCCCAAAGGTCCTACGTCAAATTACACTGTCATGTTCTCGCAATGGCGGTGTCGAGGCCTCACCACGCACACTACGGTGCAGCGATGGCTTCTAAGGGGATGACTAAGCAGACGGGTGTTCGACTTGGCAGTGCGGGTCACTTTCACTTGGTTGATTTAGATCAATTTGCTACCGCGCATCCGAAGACAATATTCCTTTGTGGAAATCAGTTTAGGGAGAGAGACAATGTCGAAAAGAAGAATGTTGATCGCGTTTCTAGCTGTTACTCTTGCGACACCACTTGTTGACGCTGCGTCTGCTGCCAAAAAAAAGGTTACGTATGACGAGGCATGGAAGTTATGCAAGGCCGAGCTCGACAAGTCCGGAGCTCCTGGGACAGGCACGCAGGCCAATGAGCGCCATACCCGCGGCGCGGGCTGCATGAAAAAGTACGGTTACAGGATCTAGCAGAACAATTCGTCTGCCGCTGGACTCTGGGTCACGGTCCTGCCTGAAATGGAATAAAGGGGGCAATATGGCCAAAAAGCGAAAGGCAAAAAAAGCCAAAATCAAACGCAAGCGAACGGCGAAGAGAAATAATCCTAAAAAGCGGTCCTCCCGCAAACCCGTTCTTCGTGCTGTTGCCACGAGCGAAAAAGAGGAAGCGGAGGTACCTCAAGCCCTAACGCCGCATGATATTTTTGAGGGGATCAAGGGTCGTCGTCCGAAGTCACTTGAAGAGCTAGAGGAATGGCTTAGCACGCCTGAGGGGAAAGCTGCGATGGTGTTTGAACCTACGTCTCTTTCTCGCTGGGGGGAAACTGGACGGTCATAGGATGCGCCGAAAAGCGAAATCAGCGCCGACGAATGGAGCGTTGCATAACGGCGTGTCCGCTCTACCCCCGAAAGCGGACATGTGCAGCGCACAAGCCGATGTCCGCTTTGTGCCAATAGCGGACATAGCGAGCAACACGGTCATACTATTAACATCCGCCGCCGCGGCATGGATCGGAATTCTTATACTGATCGATGGTTTTCCGAAGATTGTCTTTAATAGTTTGGTTGCGATCACTTACGCTCTTCCGTTGATCATCCGCCTGTTGTGCCGCCTTCTCGCTTTCGTTCACGTTGATCTGCTGGCGGTTTGCCTTTGTGTCCTGCTGGCTGACCCGCTTTGTGTCGGACTTTAGTTGATACTTTTGCGATGTTCCTGATTGTGTCTTTCCCGATGAAGTCACTGGCTTTACCGAGGTGGCGTTCGAAGGCGTTTTGCTGACACGCGTGTGCGCAGAAGATGACCCGCCATTCTTCGCGTAAGCAGGCAACGAGAACACAACTAACAATGCTACCGCGGCGCAGATTGCGCCGAGTTCAAACACCTTGGTTTTCACAATATACCTCTTGGGCGCAGACCCATGTTGCGTCAGCAATTCGCTAGACAATTAATTGTATTACCCATTTCGCGTGAACGTTCGGCGGCAGCATCCAGGTTTTTTTGGATGCTTCCTGACTTATCCTGTTGGCCCTTTATTCTGTCCGCCGTGTCGGTCTCTTGTCCTCTCTTATTTTCCATCTTCTGCAAAAGTTCTTTAGTGTCGTTCTGAACATTACCGAGCTGAGGTTTAAGCGCATCCGCTTCCTTTTTTGTTTTATTTGCCGCTGTCCCTGACTTTTGCAATGTTCCTGATTGCGTCTTTCGCGATGAAGTCACTGGCTTCACCAACGGGGCGTTCGAAGGCGTCTTGCTGACACGCGTGTGCGCAGAAGATGACCGGCCATTCTTCGCGTAAGCAGGCAACGAGAACACAACTAACAATGCTACTGCGGCGCAGACCGCGCCGGTTTCAAACACCTTGGTTTTCATGATGTGTCCCTTGGCCAAAAAGGCCGATATGTAAGGCTAGCACCTTACGACCCCGATGTCCGCTTTGGGTCAAAAGCGGACATGTGCAGTGCAACTAGGGATGTCCGCTTTGTGCCAATAGCGGACATCGCCACGATCTTAGCTTTCCAAGAACCCTATAGTCGTCAGCGCGAGCCTGGATTTGCCCAAGCAGGCATGCGCCATTTGGCCCTTTCAAAAAAGCGGGCCGCAAGTGTAGCCTTAACTTCAATTGGTGGGTTTGCAGCTTCGAAAAGCTTCACCTGGAGTCGAACGGAAACGTTCATGCTGGGGGTTACGCGTTGGCACGCGTTCAAGATACTGGCCGCGATATTTTGTATCGCCGGTCTCGCGTGGCTTGGAGTTGCGTACCTCATTCCCGCGCCACCCTCGCAGATCGTAATCGCCACCTCGCCCAAAGGTGAGCACTACCACGATCTGGGTAACCGCTATCAGGGTATATTGGCAGGATCTGAAGTTAAGGTGGAGTTGCGCCCGACCGATGGAGCAAAAGAGAACCTCAGGCTTCTGAACGATCCAAATTCTGGCGTTCAGATCGGATTCATGCAGGGAGGTATCTCCAACGGCAGGCTGGCACCTGACTTAATGTCGCTCGGACGCATCGACCATCAGATTTTTTGGCTCTTTTATCCCACTGGTGATCTCTTGAGCGATCTGGCGCAACTCAAGGGCAAGCGCATTGCCTTAGGGGCCGAGGGCAGCGGCGATCGAGTCGTGTGCGAAAAGATACTTGCCGTAGCTGGCATAACTTACGACAACGCCACGCTGCTGAGCGTCGCGCCACAGGACGTAGTCAAAGCACTTGATGATGGAAAGATTGATGCGGTCTTCCGCAACTTTTCTCCGGATTCGCCAATTCTCGATGCATTGCTGAAAGGCCCACAGTATCGCCTCATGAACTTTACGGAGGCGGAGGCGTTGACCCGTATTTTTCCTTACCTGGTTCGTGTCGTGTTGCCGAGGGGCGCCGTCGATCTTGCACGGAAATTGCCTGTTTCAGACACAACTCTTGTTGCGACGACCAACGTCTTGATGGCGCGCAAGGACGTTCATCCGGCGATTGTCGACCTTCTTGCAGTGGCAATTTCGCAGGCGCACAGCATGCCGGGGCTTTTTCATAAGGTTGGCGAATTCCCTACAGAGACCGACCCGGAATATCCCATTTCCCAAGGTGCCCGTGATTTCTACAAAAGTGGGCCTTCTTTCCTGAACAGGTATTTGCCGTTCTGGATGACCAGCTACGCGCAACGAGTCATCGCGGTGCTCGTGGCGGTCATCGCAATCATCGTTCCACTGTTCAATTATGCGCCGAAGCTTTTTCTATGGCTCCTCCACGAACGCGTGCGTAGATTATATCGTCGTCTCAGGATCGTTGATAATACGCTGCTGTCGGGGCCTAATACTTCTCAGGTTCAAGCGCTTCACGGCGAGCTGGAAAGTATCGCGAGGGCGGCAAACATCGTTCCGATGCGAAGTTCTGAACTCTTTTTTGACCTAAGATCCCACATTGATCGTACCCGCACTCATTTGGCATCCGCCGATGCGCGAAGCCGAGCAGCACAGGTTGCCTGATGTCCGCTTTGGGTCATAAGCGGACATTGGACGGTACAGCCGGTGTGTCAACGTAGACGGACATTACGCTTGCGGCGCGGGTTCCGCGGATGGCGGTTTCTGGCCAAGCCCCATCGTTAGCGCCGTCAGTCCGGCAATGCTGCCGAGCTGCATGCTTTCCACCGCCGTGCTAGGCACAATGACGATGGTGGAATTCTGCTTCAGCCCCTCGTACAGCATATTCATCGCCCGCAAATGGAACGCGTTCGGATTGCTGGCATAGGTGTTCGCAGCGTCGACGAATTTCTCCGCAATCTGCCGCTCTGAATCGCCCAGGATGACACGAGCCTGACGCTCACGTTCGGCTTGCGCCTGCATCGACATAGCATCCTCCAGGGCGGGCGGAATCAACACGTCTTTGACCTCCACCGAAATGACGTTGATGCCCCACGGCTCTGTGCGCTCGTCGATGATCTTCTGCAATTCCGTGCTGATCTTTTCTCGGCCTTCCAGCATGTCAGACAAGACAGTCTTACCGATAACGTCGCGTAGTGCGGTTTGCGCCGCCCAATTGATGGCACCTCGGTAATCTGCGACGTCGAGCGCCGCTTTCATCGGGTCCACGACTTTCCAAAACAGCACGGCGTCGACATTCACGGGCACGGTGTCCTTGGTGAGCGTGCGTTCCGCGGTAAATGACGAGGCGATCACCCGGGTATCGATCCAATAGGGGATGGTGTCGATGATTGGTATGATGAAAAACAGCCCCGGTCCCCGCAACACGTGGAAGCGCCCGAGCCGCAAGACAACGGCCCGGTCCCATTGATCCGCGACCTTGGTGGCGAAGGAAACGACAAAGGCGACGAGAAGGGCGGCAATGATAAGCCAGTTGCTCGCCCAACTGGTTGAAACACCATACATCGCGTAGGCGAGGCCTGCGCCGATTGCGAGAACGATGATGAAAACAAGCGCCGCAACCGAGTTGGTTTGTCTCATAGAAGCGCCCTCCGCACTGAGTCGGGCCCACATACGCGTTGGATAACCAGTCGGTGCAGTCTAGCACTTTGCGACCGGGGAAACCTGCGCCCGACGTTGATCAGCTCAATGTCCGCTTTGGGTCAAAAGCAGACATGTGCGGCGCAAAACGGCATGTCCGCTTTGCCCCCCAAAGCGGACATGTGCAGTGCGCTAGGCGATGTCCGCTTTGTGCCAAAAGCGGACATAGAGCCCAAAACAGAAAGGTCGCCTTGGTCAGTCTATGCTGCATCCCCAATGGCAGACGGACGTGAGGGGGCGACGACAGCGCCCTGTGTCCCGGCTATGCTTGCCGGAGCAAGAGGGAGAGCGCGCAGATGTCTCGTCGTGTCATTGTAGTGCTTTTCGGTACCCTGCTCGTGGGCGCGATCTGGGCCGTGCGTCCGATAATCAACTCGCAAACAATTTCGGTGGTCAGTTCTGCACGGGCGCAAACAAAAGCTGATCCCCAAGCTCCGTTCACTGCTCCATCAACGGAGGTTCCATCCCTCAAAGTTCTGAGGACACGGCAGACCGTATATGTTGCCGCCTATTCAACGGTTAGGTTGGGGACCGGCAAAGGCAAGATCGACCTTGCCACCACACTGACTGTCAACAATACCTCCGAGAAGGAGCCGTTGATCCTTCTGCGCATTGACTACTTTGGCACTGCAGGCAATCTGATTCACAGCTACTTGGCAGCCCCCATTGCGATCCGCCCACTTGGTTCGGCGGAGACCTTCGTTCCCGCTGAGGATACGCGCGGAGGAACCGGGGCGAACTTCATTGTCGAATGGGCGGCTGTTGGGCAAATTACTGAACCGCTTATCGAGGCTGTCATGATAGGCACGACTGGTACGCAGGGCTACTCGTTCACCAGTCGCGGAAAGGCGATGACCACCGCAGCGCCTCGGTGAGCTAAGCGGCGTGAAGGAAAAGAAATATCTGCCTATGACCTGAATGATGTGTCAAAAGCAGACATGTGCAGTGCAAAAAGGCATGTCCGCTTTGCCCCCGAAAGCGGACATGTGCGTTGCAACTAGCGATGTCCGCTTAGTGCCAAGAGCGGACATGGCCGCTTATTCGATCACCTCATCCGCTCGGGTGAGAAGGGATTGAGGTAGCTCCAGGCCGAGCGCCTTGGCGGCCTTCAGGTTGATGAACAGACTCAACTTCGTCGGTTGCTGAATGGGGAGGTCGGATGGCTTGGCACCTTTCAAGATTTTATCAACATAAAGGGCGGCATTCTTATGGAGTTCGGGGGTATTCGCCTCATAGGCCATCAGGCCGCCATTTCTGACTTGAATTGCGAAAGGATAAATCGCCGGTAGTCTGAGCCGCGCAGCGAATTCACCAATCTCAGCGCTATGAACAACGAGGACGCTTTCGGCCGTCATAATGAGGCCGTCGACGTGTTCACTCATCCCAGCGTCGAATGCTGCCGCAAGATCGGCCCCGGAACGGATATCCCGGACAAGTAGCGTCACTCCGAGCGAAGGAGCCACTCTGTCCAGAGCTGCCACCTGCAATGGCGCAATCGGATCGGAGAGGTATGACAAAACGAGCACCCGCGAAACTTTCGGAACTGCTTCCTTCAGTAGCTCAAGACGCTTCACACCAAGCTCAGGAACCATCAGGGACATACCGGTCACGTTACCCCCCGGTCGGACGATGCTTTCTACGAGGCCGGTCCCAACAGGATCGCCAAGCGCAATCATGACAATTGGCACCGTGCGGGTTCCTCTCTTCGCAGCCTGAGCTGCGGGAGTCGTACTCACAGCGATAATATCCGCTTTGAGCCGCAGACATTCTGAAACGAGAGCCGGAAATCGATCGTCCTTCCCATCGGCGGATAAATAGTCGATGACAATTGTCTTTCCGTCGACATAACCCAGATCACGCAGGCTATCGAAGAAAACGTCAAACCGTGGAGATCGCGACTGCAACGTGCCCGGGTCGAAGGTCAGGAAGCAGAGACGAGGAATTCCTTTAGAGTGTTGAGCGTGCGCCACGAGCGGCCAAGCCACTGCGGCAGCACCAAGAAGTGCGATGAACTTGCGCTTCATTGCTCACCTTGAGGCCCGGACAAGGTATTGTACAGATTGAAACTAGCACTTTGGAAGGGGTGGGTGCGCTAGGCAGCCAGTGTCCGCTTTGGGTCAAAAGCAGACATGTGCATCGCACAAGCCGATGTCCGCTAAGTGCCAATAGCGGACTCATCCCGTGCAATAAAAATGTCGTTATTCGATCAACTCATCGGCACGAATGAGAAGTTGCAGTGGCACGTGAACCCCAAGCGCCTTGGCGGTCTTAAGATTTACAAGCAAGCTGATCTTGGTGGGCAACTCGACAGGGAGATCAGCCGGCTTGGTCCCTTTGACAATTCGGTTGACATAAAGCGGAGCCCGCTGATTCATCGTGAGATAGTCCGGGCCGTATGAAATCAACGCGCCATCTCTCGCTGCTGCTGGAAAACCAAATATCGTCGTCAAACCATTATGGGACGCACTATCTATGATACGAGCGCGCTGCCGATAAGTGAAAGGGCTCGGTTGAACGATGATCGTCGTCGCGCCGTCCAACTTCAAGGCCGTAATGGCCTGGTCGATCTCGGCGCTTTCGGCAATTCCTCTTGCCCGCAACTTTACGCCGGCTGATTGAGCGGCCTGCTCGGTGGCTTGCAACCGATTTTTTCCGTCTGGCCACGCGGTGTGCCAGAGGTAATAAATTGTATCTTGCTTGTTTACCGTCGTGCCTAGCTCCACCAACTTGGCACTCAACTCAGAATAGACGTCGCTAAAACCAGTGGCGTTCCCGCCCGGGTGCGCAAGGTTCTCGACCAACCCCATGGCGACGGGATTGCCTACACTGATGAACACAATGGGGATTGTGGAAGTATGGCGCTTCGCAGCCACCGATGCAGTTGAGCCGGTGGGTACCAACACTTCAGCGCCGCGGCGGATGAGTTCCGTCACGGCTTTATCCGTGTCGGCATCGCTGCCGGAAGTCCACACAATATCGAGCACGATGTCGCGATCTTCAATCAGGCCCGCTTGGCGCAAACCTGATCGAAACGCATCGACCAGCGACTGGTCATAGGCGTTGGATGGTGAACCGAACGGCAGCAGACCAATTCTGGTCGACCCTTTGGCCTGCTGCGCATTTGCCACGAGCGGCCATGCAGCCACCGCTCCACTAATGAGCGCAATGAATTCCCGCCGCCTCATGGGCTCCTCCCCCGGCAGAGAAAGTCGCATCTTAACACGCCAATTAATTTTCCGGGACGCCCACACTACCCCTCAACAGCGATGGCAATTTTCTGAACTAGTTCCATCGCGGAGCACGGATTCGGTCCGCAGCCGAATGCAAACAACGACTGTGCACCCAATCGTCTGAATCACTACTAGAATTCTTATCAACTGATCAGCTATTGCAATTGCCGCATCAGCGCCAATGCGGCCGAAGGCCGGCGGGAAGACCGATGTCCGCTTTGGGTCAAAAGCGGACACGTGCGGTGCAAAACGTTATGTCCGCTTTACCCCCGAAAGCGGACATGACCTAGCCACACCAGCTTTGTCGTCTTGGGCAACCGGTTTGACCGCACACGTATGGGCGAGCAATCCCTTCGTTGATCAAAATTGTACCCACGTCGCGCCCCTCTGCCCGCAAGCGCGCACACAGACGACCGTGGTTGCATTGTTGCGTCCCTTCGGTCCCCGGCGGACAACTACAAGGGACACGCTCCAGAGCCGGTTGACCATTGGCAACGAGTTGGCGGAGGCGGGTGGTTGCCGAGTCAGCGAGTTTCCGCTCACGTTCGCAGCGTGCGAGAGAGCCGGATTCCGGAGTATCAAATCCGACAAGCCGATATGTTTGTCCGTTGGCGCGAACTGTATCGCCGTCCACGACCGTTATTGATGCAACACCTATCGATATCGGTGGGGTGGCATCAATCGATCCGTTCAAGATTGATGCAACAAACAAAACAGCAAATGCACCGATGATGACGGAGTATTTGATGAGCCGATATCGCGACAGCCCTAAAGTCCACGACGGACGATACAACCAAGGCGACGAATTGCGGCTGGTCGGTTGAAATTTAACGACGTTCATTTGCGCCGCCTTCGTGGAAAGGTCGGCAGACTAGCAATGACGAGTTGGCTGAACGTGAAGCAATTTCGTAAAATTAATTGTGTTTCCCATGTCCGCTTTACCCCAATAGCGGACATGGGCGGTGCAACTCCGCGTGTCCGCTTTGTGCCAATAGCGGACATCAAACAAGTCTCGCTTTTTGATCCTTGAATTTCGTTGATACCTACCGGGGCGTCACAGACTGTTTACCTGAAGAGGCTGCAAGGGATGGTCACCCGCAGTAAGCATGGAGATCGCGACGGGTACACGTTTAACAAGTTTTCTGCGCTTAGATCCGACTAGCTCCTCATAAACAGCGAGATACTTAGAAGCCATTTGGGATGACGTAAAGCGTGCCTCAAATTGCCGGCGGACCGCCGTTCGGTCCAAACCGCCAATCTGTTCTACTGCCCGCACCGCGCCTTCAATCGAGTCCACAACAAATCCGGTCACGTCTTCGTCGATGACCTTTGGAACCGAACCTTTGCGCCAGGCGATAACCGGCGTACCCGTCGCCATGGCTTCGATCATGACGAGACCAAACGGTTCCGGCCAGTCGATAGGGAAGAGCAGTGCGAGCGCATTGCCGAGAAACTCATTTTTTTCTTGGTCGCCGATTTCGCCGATGAATTCGACGAGAGGGTCGTGGAGAAGCGGCTCAATCACATGCTCGAAATATTCCTGATCGGCGGGGTCGACCTTTGCCGCAATCTTTAAAGGGATGCCGGCTCGCTTGGCGATCTCGATCGCTCGGTCCGGACGCTTTTCAGGTGCAATGCGACCGAGGAACGCGAGATAGCTGCCGACCTTCTGGTTGAACCGATAAAGAGTTGCCGGCAATCCGTGATCGATCGTCGCCATCCAATTCAGTGAGGGCGGCATCGGGCCGCGCTGATCGTCGGAGATGGACACAAGCGGCATGTTCGGAAAAGCGCGGTAGATCGGATGAAAATCGGGCAAATCAGGCCGTCCGTGTAGCGTCGTCACGCATTTTTGGAAAAGATCCTGAAATATAGGAAATTGCAAAAGGTCGACATGAAAATGGATAATGTCGAATTCGTTTGCACGGCGATGGACTTGATCGAGCATGACCAGGGTGCTGGCCGTATGGTCGTGGATTCCCGCCAACCGCAACCCTCGTGGAACGCTCGGTACGAGATTAGCTGCGGTTTTGGAATCGCCACTCGCAAATAGGGTGACCTGATGACCTTGCCTCACCAACTCTTCCGTCAGCCAGGAAACAACCCTTTCGGTGCCGCCGTATAGGCCGGGAGGAACAGCCTCGGCCAACGGCGCCACCTGAGCAATTCGCATAGTATGTCCATTCCTCATTTCAGGCGGCCGCAAAGGGCCTAATGGCTAATTTCAAAAACTAGAACCCTAACTTACGTCCTTAGTGACGATGGCCCCGCTTGCGCAAGGCCATCACCATTTGCATCAAAGTTTCTGTTAACCGCACACACGCCGTGTTCTGAACACCACATGGCCTCCGGGCGTCATGACACGCGAGCGGACTAGGCGGCAGTCGCCATAGGCGTTCGCGTCATAGCCCCTGCGGTGATAGTAACCATCGCCCGAAAACCGAGGACCCACGCCCGCGCCGACCGGACCAACCTGCACGCCCGCACCGCCGGCATCCGCGCCGATAAACAATTGCGCGCTAGCGGGTGCCGCAACGAGGAGCACGGCAGAGGCAATCAAACCGAATACAAGTTTATTCATAAAAAACTCCAATACTTTGTTGATTTAGCTCTGCATATCTAACGCGCGACGTGTCGCCTTCGTTCAAAGATTAAGTTCGCTAACTGAGTGTTCAATATTGCACACTCGTCTCGTCCGAGATGATCGATCGCGCCGAAAGCGACGTGCGGCTGGCGGCATGTCCGCTAAGTGCCAATAGCGGACATCGCACGGTAATAAAAAAACCCCGGCTTTATCTGCCGGGGGGTCTGGCATCGCAAATGCCAGGGGTCGACAGTTTGAATACGCACCAGAAGAAGCGAGAGCCCAGCTACGGGGATAACCAGGCTCCCAGAGATCACGCCGCTTGCGTGACCGAAGCGTAGGTTGGGACGGGGGGGTCGCGGCCTACGCTAACACTCGGCATCTACGTTTCGTTGATGCCAAAAGCCTTTAATGCTCGCTCATAGAGGCGGGCGGGATCGTGCTCACCATCTTTGGCGGCTGCAACAATCATGTTTGCGATGAGCTCGGGGGCAGACCCGAACTTTAGAAGCGATTTGCAGGCTTGATCGAAAGCTTCACCCATAGCGAAGGTCGTGGCGTCGTCGAACTCAACGTTTTGGATCGGAACGATATGCATAACAACCCCCGTGAACCACGGGCGGGAGCACTGTACTGTTACTGGCTCTCAGTCACCGAGGCCCGAAGCTGTTTCGGTGATAACTAAGCCTGCCTCCTTTAATGAAATGCCGTCTGGTCAAAACAGACCACTTTCGGAGGACGGGCTAACTTGCCCACCAAAGTCTTTCGACGATTACTCAGATTAACGGGTCAAAACCTGTGCTTTATGCCCCAAAGCAGGCCAAGACCCGTCTTCGTTCAAAAATGCGTCCTATTTCTCAGACGGTTTGGTCTCTTCGATTGGCAACTCTACGTCGATAATTAGACCGGCCTCGTGGGGTGCCTGCTCAGCCATGAGCCTGTAACTGGCTGCCAGCGCCTCAAACCCAGCACGTTTTTCAAGATCGGACTCGCCATCGGCCCTAGCCAGCAACTCAAGAGCCAAGGCCAAATAGTAATCCCGCTGGGCCACTGAATCCCCCATTGCCGCCACACCACCCCATCAGCAACAGCGATTTTCGGAATTAGTTCCAGCGGCAGCCAGCCAATGTCCGCTTTGGGTCAAAAGCGGACACGTGCAGCGCAAAACGGCATGTCCGCTTAGTGCCAAAAGCAGACATTCGCTGGACGCTCTTTGATTGACGCGAAGTGCCACAACCGGACCTCAAGCCACGCCGAATCTACCGCGTGACCGAGCACGCACGCTATAAACCAAGCGTTACCTCGGCCCAGCCCAGGATCGTCTTACTGTTGAGGAATTCGATGATGGTGGGCTCGATGACCGTGGGACGCTCATGAGAAACCACGACCGTGGCGACGATGGCGTCGCAGTGATCGTTGAAGGCAACCGTCAACGCTGATTGTCCCGCGCGAAAGGGACCGACGACCGCGTAAGGCCGGCTGCGGCCCTTCATCCATGCGACAGTTATCGGGTGGCCAGGCCCCAAAACCGAAAACTTGTCGCCTATCAGGTTGAAGTCGCTCAGGCGATTGAGCTCGTCGTCGTCCGAAACGCCGGTCGTGCAATTGCAGAAGCCGAGCTTGGCTCGGATGTAAAGGTTGATCTCGGCTCCGCAATCGGCCGCCGTGCACCGGAACGCTTTGCCCTTGCCCCACTCGTCTATCGGGAAGGGCCATTGCACCTCGGCCCAAACCGGATGACTTGGCGGTGTCGCGGCCCCGCCGCGGTCCGGCAGCGGCAAGCCAAAAAACGCCAGCGTCCCGACCAGCCCGCCTAGCCCGAAAGCGACAACAGCGGCAATGACGGTGGTTCTTTTCATCGCGTCACCGCCCGCGCTCGGTTGGACCTTTTGTCCTAGTTGCTTGCAACGAACGCCTTCGCCTCGGCCAGCGCCGGGCGGTCGTTATCACCAGCGCTGGCGAGCGCAATCAGTTTTTCGTAGTTGGTCTTGGCTTTCGCGTTGTCGCCGAGCGCTTGCGCGGCCTTCGCTGCCCCGACATAGCCGTTGAAGCGGTTTGGCTCCTTCGCCATGGTCGCCTCGAACGCCACCAGCGCCTCCTTGGGCATGCCGCGATCAAGGAGCATATAGCCATAGAGTTCGCGCGCGGGCGCGAGCGGGCCCGGCGTGACCGGTGACTTCTCGGTCTTATCTTCCGCGTCCGCCGCCGCGCTCATCGCCTTGAGCGCGTCATCATATTTGCCTTCGGCATAGAGCTGCCAGGCGGTCGCGATCTGATACTGGATGTCGACGATGTGTGGCCAATAGCCGACCTTGGCCGCTGTCAGGCTGTCGCGCATTTCGGCAAGTTTTGCGATATCGGCCTTGGCAGCATCTGGATTGCCGGAGCGCGCCGCGCCGAGCGCACGGGCGAAATAGGTGATCGCCATGACATGGGGAAATTTGTTCGGACGGACTTGAAGCTCCGCCGCGCCTTTCCAATCGCCGCGTTCCACCATATCGCGCGCCGGTGAAGCAGCTAACGCGAAATGCGCACCGAATGCATCCGAACCGAAAGTGCTCATGGTCATATCATCGATGACGGCACGCGCATTCTTGTCTTGGTCGAGTTGCAGATAGGCATAAACCAAATAGTCCTCCCCGTGCATCTGATCACCGGGCGACTTGTCCGCCTTGGCCGCTTGCACGGAGGCAATGTTGGCCGCCACCGAGTCTTTCCAGAGTCCGACGCGAGTGAAGATGTGCGAGGGCATATGCTGCGCATGTGGCGCAGCCGGCGCGATTTTGGAGTAGCGTCGGGCGGCGTCGATCCCTTTTTCGGCGAGCGCAGGAGAATCATAGAGGTGAATAAGATAATGAGCGACACCCGGGTGCCGAGGCTGCCGCTTGTTGATCGCCTCCAGGATGGCCGCTCCTTTGAGTTGATTGGCATAAGTCTTATCGGCCGGCGAGGCCGCGACGTTCAAGGTAATCGCGTAGAAGATCTGCGCCTCATCGTCGTCTGGATATTTTGCGGCTAGCGCTTCCATCGCCTTGAGATAGGACTGAACGCGCGTAGGATGCGGGATCGTGTCGTAGCCGACATACATGACCGCCAGAGCGTCGATGAAGTCGCGCTCGCGCTCCGTCTTGGCGCCCGTGGCTTTCGCCGCCTGAATAGCGGCAAGGCCGAGCGGCAGGTTGGGCGCAGGCGGTGGGTTGTGCGGATTGTCGAGGAGCCCGAGCGCCATGCCCCAATAGCCAATTCCGCACGTCGGATCGGCCTTGAGCGTCTCCTCGAATATTTCCCTGGAAGCCTTGTACCAGAACGAGTGCTGGTACCGCATGGCGCGATCAAAGCGCCGCTGCGCCGTCTCGTTGCACGAAGTGGCGAAATGAACGGTGCCAAATTTCTGATCGGTATCGTCTTGCGCGATGCTTGGCGACGCCCAAAATCCAAGAGTTGCCACGCCTGCGACGGTTGCTACGAGCAGCGATTTACGCATGATCTTCCCCTTGGCTATGGGCAATACGCCTTCGCATTTTTTTGCTTGATTGCGTTAGCCTAAGTTCTTACCGCGAAAATATCAACCATTCCGTGTGTCCGCTTTGGGTCAAAAGCGGACATGTGCGGCGCAACTAGGGATGTCCGCTATGTGTCAAAAGCGGACATTTCAACAAACAGTCTTTTGGCTGACAGATGCCGTTCCCGCCTATACCATCTTTGGTAAAGGCGACGCTGAATTGTTCCTTAGTGGGCAGAGGGGCGCGATATGCTTTCAAAGACGGCGCACGCCGCTGGCATCACCCGCCGCTTCGCGGCCTCCCTCCTATCAGCACTAATCCTTTCGGTAACCGCGACACTGGCCGATGCAGAAGACATCCACGTTCTGAGCGGCGGTGGTCCGCAAGCAGCATTGCAGGCGCTCATCCCTGAATTTGAGAAGGCAACTGGCCATCGGGTTCAACTAATCTTCGCGCACGTCAGCGTGATCCGGCAAAAACTCGCCGCCGGCGAAAAAACTGACCTAATTTTTCTTCCCGTTCCCCTGATCGCCGCAGCAGAGAAGGCTGTAGCATTACGACCCGAGGGCCGGGTTGTAATTGCCCGGGTCGGCATTGCAGTAATTGTACGTAAGGGCACAACGCCACCCGACGTTTCCACCCCCGATGCCGTCCGGAAGATGCTGCTCGATACTCGATCCATCGAATTTCCCCCTCCAAATGCTCCGGTGGGCAGCCACCTTGACCGCATGATTGAGCAACTCGGTATCGCTGAGGCAGTGCGGCCCAAGTTGACTATTAAAACGGCGATTGAAGGCGGAGCGCAGCTAGTGGCTGAAGGCAAAGTGGACGTGGCGATGCAACTACTCAGTGAGGTTCAATCAGCCAAGGACACTACAGTGGTGGGATTATTGCCGCCGGGGCTGCAAAACTTCGTGGTCTATGGCGCGGCCATTCCCGCCTACAACGATAAGCCGGAGGCGGCGGTGGCCTTTGTCAAATTTTTGTCTGCACCGGATAAGAAGGACTTCTGGAAAGCCGCCGGTTTCGAATTGTTGGGAGCCGACAACTAAATATACGGCGCGCCACTGAATGCCGCTTTGGGTCAAAAGCAGAATTTGCAGTGCAATTCGACATGTCCGCTAAGTGCCAACAGCGGACATCGGAATGAGAACGGCAGAAGCCCCAGCCTTACGGCTAGGGCTTCGCGTGAGAATGCGTTGTAAAGGGGCAAACCAAAACAACACAACCGGCACACTTATTTGATTAGCATAGGCCGACGTCAACCGGTTCTCAGCTTCGTCGAATCCGGTCAAGTCGTGACTATGCCGCGCGCCGTGTCGGCGCGGTAGCCGTCGTTCGGCTCTCGACAGTATCGGCAACGCCAACGCGGTAGCGATACACCATTTCCCAACCCTTCCAGCCGGTGAACAATAAAATACAAACGACGACAAGCGACAGGACCAGGCCGTTAGGCACGATTGCCGCCGTTCCCTCAGAATAGCGGCTGTAAAAATTATACAGCTGGATGAGGACGACGAGAGCGTTTCCGCCTGCATGCCACCACACATCTTTGAGTGCTCGGATACGCGGCTCTCCAAGGACATCGGTAAGACCGGCAATAGCGGCCAGTGCGGCCATGATAAGACCTGCGCCAAGCAGCCAGATTGCTGCGGTGGCCCATGCGCCATTTGACGTTTGCCAATAAGCTAGATCGCAAAGAAACGTCGCAACGAAAAACGCAATGGGAAATGGAATGAGCATCGGGTGAATGGGATGGCCCGCGATGCTGGCGGTGCTTTTCGGATTGCTCATGGTGGCCTCCATCGATGGCCCCCCCGATGAAATTTAACGCAAGCAGAAAGAGTGAGTTCCTTCGACGCAAACTAGGCACCCAGCCCTGAGATTTGCCCGTAGAGTTCCAATGTCCGCTTTCAAAAGCGAACATCGACTCTATTATTCCGCCGAAGCCGCCCCTCCAGCGCCCCGGACCTCAGAGTTTCGCTCGACATGCGACGAAAACGATCCAATGCCGACAACAATCCGCGCCGAAACACACTCCGCGCACTGGTATCTAGGCCATCGACCTGGGCCGCGTCTCAGGCATTATAAACCACACCAAGCTGAAGGCGGCTGCCGCGATGATCCCAAGTGCTAGAAATGCCCCCGAGGTGCCGACGCGATCCGCGACGTAGCCGGTAAAAAGCATACTGATGGATGCTCCGATACCGGTTGCGGTACCCGCAATTCCTTGCGCCAGATTGAAGTGTCCGGACCCGTAGGTAACGTCAACGACGATCAGTGGGATCAAAACACCGAAAACAGAAGCCGAAATACCATCAAGAACCTGAATCAATACGAGCAAGTGCGGGTCGCTGAAGAAGGCAAACAGCAACGTACGCACGACAAGGGCGCCGATGCCAATCAGCAAGAGTGGACGGCGCCCCCAAGTTTGTGCGCGAAAACTGATCGACGGAGATAACGTAACGACAACAATTTGCGGTACAACCATGCAAGCGGCAATCACAGCAGGTGCCAATGTGCTTGACTGCATCGTTATAAAACTTCCTAGCAACGGAAGCATTGCAGCGTTGGCGAACTGAAACATAAGCAAGACAAGTGCGAAATCCATCAATGGACGGTTCTTTACGAGCGCTAGAAGACTTTTTTTGCTTCTATCATCGTCGTTTGCGTCTGCACCGTGCGCTAATTCCGGATTGATCTCCTCAGCCCGTATGAGTGCGACGGACACTATCGTCGGAATTGTAAGAAGGAGTGTAACGAGGAAAACCGAGCGACTCGATAAGAAATACCCACAAGCCCCCATTCCTGCGGCCGCAAGCCCGCTCCCGATAGATGCGAAACGGGCGTTTCGCCCCAAGCGTTGGCTGATGTGCGTCCGGCCAACCAGGCCAAGACTAATTGCAGCGATTGTAGGACCCAAGACACAGCTGGCTCCTGCTTGGAGCACGGCAGCCGAAAGAACGATCAGGAAGATGGGCCACGCTGCATAGGCCAGTGCACTGGTTCCGATGGCCGTTACAGCCAATCCGGCAACCAATCGCTCAGAGCGTGCCCAGTCAACCAACGCGCCACCCGGAATCTGGCCGAGCAAGGCGATGATCCCGTTTACTGAAAGGACCAAACCGATCTCAGCTTGGGTCCATTTCTGCGTTGTCAGATAGACGGCGATGAATGGACCAAAACCGGTCTGAACGTCTGCAAGGAAGAACACAAACCAGTCAAGTGCCCGGCGACTGCGAAGTGACGGTCCAGGACGCGCGGACACAACCGTCGCTTCGGGAATTCTGCGCCGATGGTACCCGATAGCGTCAAGAAACTGCGTCGCCTGCGCAAACAGATTATTTCTCCGGTGTTGCTGCAGATGGGAAGCTGAGCGGCTCGAACGCGCCTGTCGAACCAATGATGACGACCGGATTGCCTTCCTTGTATTCGGGCGCGGCTTTCAACTGGTCTTGGGTCAATGCTAGCCTTATGTCGCCTTCACGTTTGACCCCGCCGCCAAAATGTAGCGCGCTCCAGTCCACCGCGATCTTGCGACTGCCGACGCCGAGAAAGCCACCGAAATCAATGATGGCCGCGCGCACGCGCCCTGCGGGGTCGACAACCACATCAATGATACGCCCCATCTCCTTGCTGTCGGCATCCTGAACGGTGCGGCCGAGAATCCCACGCGCCGGCGTCCCGTCCACGGTCGCAACAGGCGGCTTGAGTTGCATCGGAACTACATCGTCGGCACGCAAAATTTGCAGTCCGGCGATCGAAGAGATTGCCGCCCAAATGAAAACCAGTGCGAAACACTTGGCGCGCACGAACAACTCCTAAGAAGCCTCGTGGATCAACCAGATCGCGTTTGTCATGGTTCCACCATCGCGTAAGCAGCTAATTAGGCGGGCGGTACAATCGAGAAACTGATTGCCTCCTTCGATCGAATCTCTTTTGTTGTAGCGACGGAAGCAGCTCCAACTCTCTGGATCCGAGCATCTCTTGCCGAGCCGACAACAATGTGCAGGTACCAGTGCGAATTGGGCTATGCCGCACGCCTCGTCAGACGGTTCACTTCGCCACATAGCAGTTTGTAGTACGTTCCCTGACGTTTGATGAGATCGTCTGGCGAACCATCTTCTATTACCCGACCGAATTTCAAGACGATGATACGGTCGAAATTTCGCAGCGTCGACAGTCGGTGCGCTATCGCTATAACGGTACGCCTCTGAATCAGACGCCCAAGCGCTTCGCGAACCGCTTCCTCAGAGTCGCTGTCGAGCGAGGCCGTCGCCTCATCCAGGAGCAAGATGGGTGAGTCCTTGAGAAAAGCGCGGGCAATGGCGATGCGCTGTCGCTGACCGCCCGACAGTTTGGCACCACGATCTCCAACGACCATAGTGAACCCGCCTGGCAATTCGTTGATGAATTCACAGCGTGCCGCGGCGGCCGCCTGAAGAACCTCTCTGTCAGTCGCGTCCGGGCGTCCGTAGCGAATGTTTTCCATTATCGATCGCTGAAAAAGCGAAATATCTTGTGGTACGAACGCGATCGCCGATCGTAAGCTGTCCTGGGTGACACGCGTTACCTCTTGGCCATCAATCAGTATTTTGCCGCTTTGTGCGTCATAGAAACGTTGAAGCAATGCAAACAGTGTCGACTTCCCTGCCCCCGACTCGCCAACCAACCCAACGCGCTGGTTCGATTCGAGGCGCAAGTAAAATCGATCGAAAACCTTGCGAGCGCCTCGATAGCCGAACGAAACGTTGCTGAATTCGATTCGCGCACCGCGTTTCTTCAGGGGACCGGCTTCTGGATGGTCGCGGAGCTGGTGCTGAACCAAAACCGTTGCGAGAGCTTCTGACAGGCGTGCGACGTGCTGGGTCGCGTCAACAAGCGCGACCGCAAGGTCACGCGTCGCATGCAGCACCGACAACCCCAATGTGCAGGTCAGAACGACATCGCCTGCTGTGGCTTCGCCGCGCTGCCAAAGTTCGACTGCCCAAGCCACCAGCCCGACTGTAATTGCAGCGGTCACCAGTGCATGCGCAACACGCAGTCTTTCCAAATAGCGCAAGCTCCGGCTACGCGCCGCAATTTCACAATCAACAGTGGCGCCAAAGCGATCAACCTCACGACTGACTGCGCAGAAAGACTTGACCAGAGGCATATTGCTCACCACGTCGATCATCTCGCCGTCAACCGCCGCGGCCTTGGCAGCAAAGTCATGGTGAAGCGTCTTGCCGGCCGCCGCCAGACCGAACATCGCCACGACAATCACCCCACCAAGTCCGCTAAGAACGCAGGCCATTGGCAGGCTTACCGTTCCAATTAGGGCGACGGCCAATAAAGTCGCCAAGCACGGCGGCATTACATTCCAGATGAACATATTTTCGATTGCGAAAACGGCATTGGATGTGGCGGTGACCCGGCTGGTCAGCGTGCCCGGCATCTGTTCGCAGAAATAACTCGGCGCATGACCGGTCAGGTGGCGAAACAGGTCGCGGCGGAGATCACCGGTGACTTTAACGAAAGTTGTACTCGCCACCCATCCTGCTGCGCGCCACAGCAGATTGTCTGCGGCGATAAGAGAGACCAGCAATGAAAAGGTCAACCATACCTTCTGGGGTATCCCAGTCGTTAAGCTGTCAACCAAAAACTTGACCGCATACTGAGTTCCCACTGAACACATCACGGCGAGAGCGATAAATGTCACAATCACGGTATGAGACCGCCAGCGTTCCTTCAGATAGCGGCCGATGAATGCAAAAGGCCTATCCGCATAGCCGACGAAATTATCCATGCGTCACAACCAGTTTGTTTTGAAATAGTGACGGCCAATTATTTGGGACGCGTGACCGCACCGGGAAACGGGGTTCCATCCAACATATGGTCGCCTGCATATCGGACACCAGATTGCACGTGCGACGCCCCTTTTTGGGAACAAGGCCGGCAAGAAAACGTTCCCAAATTCTGACTTCGCAATTCGGGGGTTAAAGGTTTTTCAGGGGTTCCACGAGGAATTGGATGTTATTATGCGCATCGCGCAGATTGCCCCCCCTGACCGAAGCAATTCCCCCCAAACTTTATGGAGGTACGGAACGGGTCGTTCATTGGCTTACGGAAGAACTTGTAACTCTCGGCAATGATGTCACGCTGTAAGCGGGGATTCGCACACCTCAGCCAATCTTGAGGCGGTCTGGCCTAGGGCTTTGCGACTCGACGGCTCGATCCGCGACGCAAACGCACTGCACATGGTCATGTTGGAAAACGTGCGCCAGCGTTGCGACGAGTTCGATTTGCTACATTTCCACCTCGACTATTACCCCTTTTCGCTCTTTTCCCGACAGCGGACCCCATTCATAACCACTTTGCATGGCAGACTTGATCTGCCTGAGCATCAACCGGTCTTCAAAACATTTGGCAGAACGCCAATCGTTTCGATTTCCAATTCGCAACGCAGGCCAGTCCTGCAAGCCAACTGGATAAGAACGATTTATCACGGCGTTCCCGAGGAATTGTTGACCCCCCGTCCGACAAAGCCGGCTTATCTCGCCGCGCTCGGCCGCATCGCACCGGAAAAATCCATGGATAGGGCCATCCGAATCGCTCGACGATGCGGCATACCCTTGAAGATTGCCGCCAAGGTCGATCCTGTCGATCAGGACTATTACGAGCAGATCATCAAACCGCTTTTGGATCCCCCGCTTATCGAATATGTCGGCGAAATTAGTGACCAGGAAAAGTCTGAGTTTCTGTGTGGTGCGATCGCGCTGTTGGTAACGATTGATTGGTCTGAACCCTTCGGACTCGTGATGATTGAAGCCATGGCTTGCGGGACACCGGTGGTCGCATTCAATCGCGGATCAGTGCCAGAGATCGTTGAGGACGACGTGACCGGCTATATTGTTGAAGACGAACTCTCAGCTGCAAACGCCGTCAACCGCATTACCCAACTCGATCGGCGGCAAGTACGGAAACGATTTGAAGAGCGATTCACGGCACGACGAATGGCTTTGGACTATATGGGCGCCTATCGCGAAGTCATGCAAATCGACAAGCCGCGCCTGAAAGTTGTAACGAGCGTCGAGAATTAGGTACTTATTTTTGCCACGCGAATAGCGGACATGGCAGTGTTAAAATAAAAGAGGGCCGCCAATTAGCGGCCTCAGTTTTTTACTTTGTTACCGCATGTTTGGCAACACACTGTTTAGAAGGGAAATCACGGCCCTCGCGTCGTGCGACGGGTTTGCATTGGCTTACTTTCGTGCGCAAACAGAATGTCGCCGATGGCACGACGACGAACGCCACGCTGATCATGCCTCCGTTCCGTGGAGGACCAGGACCAACTCTCCACCGTTGCTCGTCCAAAAGTTCCTGTTGCATGAATTTAATCGTGTCGGATTTCCAAACGCCCATGAGCGGTTTCCATGCCGCCATGTTTAGCCTCATCGAGGCACAACTAATTTCTAATATGGCCCTGATCTCCAGAGATGGGAGATCGGGGCCGTGCTCTAGGCGAGGACTTCATAGCGCAGTCCTGATGTTACATCACCTCGGTGACGCGGGCCGCGAGCCCTGATTGATCGAACTAGATCACGCCCGATCAGAACTGTGTCACCAGTTTCGCCACGCCCTGTATTGTCCGTAGGGTCGTTGAGCATAGCCTGTATCACCACCATACGTAGCTTGAATCACCATAGTAGGGAGCATAACCGTAACCGGAATTGTAGTTGTAAGCGCGCGCCGCAGCTGTTCCTACTGCAACGGCGCCGAGGCCCACCGCCGCTCCGCGATAAATTCCGCGGTTGGCATAAGTTCCGCGATAAACTCCACGGCGGGCAACACTCCTACACGAGCGTGATGCACTCCTACATGAGCGCCTCCACGGGCAAAAATGCATGCCGCACTTAGGGCTGAAGCTGCGGCGGGACAAGATGGTTCGGTAGGACATCGCATTCGCTGCTCCTCCCTAATGCGGTGTGAGATGCACTCGCACTAACGTTCTATTGTCCACAGATAACGGCTTGCTATCGAAAGGGGTGTGGTGCCTATACGATGGGTTTGGGTATGGCGGCCATTCAAAGATAACCACACACCGCCGACACGCGAACAGGCGATGGCAGATTTCAATACGCAGTAGAAAAGGTGAATAGAAAAGGCTGCCAACGCGGCGGCACTCCCCAGCCAAAGTAAAAACTGTCTAAGCCGTCGCGACTGCCTTCCGCCTCCGCGCGAACGAGCGCCTTGATTGCGACACTAGTCAGGTCCAAGCTGCAAAATGCGGGGGCCCGGCAAAGCCTGGGAGCCCTAATGGTACGGTCATTCACGGTCGTCGCACTGATGTGCATGACGAGTGGTGAGACAGCCACTGCGTTCGATCTGAAGAAAATTCTAATAGACCTACTGTGCGAACGGCCCCAACAAGTAAGCGCTGCGGCTTTATGGAAGTGTGGGGCGACCTTGGCCGCCGCACCACAGGAAGAAATCGGCAGGCGGTGTGTGGCCGTCCTTAAACGGTATGGCGCAGCACTAAATTGAGTAGCCCAAAGAGTTCCCCATGCAATGCGCCTGATGATGTCCGCTTGGGTCAAAAGCGGCCACGTGCAGCGACCAGGTCGATGTCCGCTCTATGCCAAAAGCGGTCGAGCGGAAAACATTCCTGTCTTACCTTCCGTAGCGGATAGGTGTAACCTTGTAATAATCTGCCTCGACCATCGACGGTGGAGCGATGTAATGCGTGGCGCCGCTGTCGTGATTTTTTATTTGCTCGGGCTTGGGGCGATAATTAGCTTCGGCATCGCCGGTCTGATGGCATTACAGCCGCCTACTATACCGACGCCATCCGCACCGATAGCTGCGGCCGCACATAAAGAGCGAGTTGCGAAACCGGTCAAGCGAACAACGCAAAGGGATGCGCGGTCCGATCAGAAGCGCAAGACCGCGAACGCAACTCGCAAGCGCATAGAAGAAGCACCGACTTCTTCATCGGGTTTTGATGCATACGGATTCGCAGACGAACAGCGCCGCTTCTATCAGTATCCATTTCGCTTCTTCGGCCGCTAGCTGTTATCTAACAGGGGCGCAGGATTCGGCGAAACATGCAGCTTCCTTTTGGATTGGGCACGTAGGACACTACATCCGCGCGTGCGTCCCCCGTAAAGTCATGCCCATCCGTTTCCTTCGCCAAAAAGCGAGAAGGCCAGCGCTTCCGAATTTAAGACCGGGCAGATTAGTGCCAGCGATTGGGCCAGGAACGGGCGCGGCCAACCACCAAGCTTTGCGGGAACAAACGGCGGCCAAGTTTGTCCAAACATTTAGCCGCGGTTAAGGGGCGATCTGCTCGAATTAATTTGGGTGAAACGAATTACCCGCGGACGCCGGAATCAGCTGATGTCCGCTTTGGGTCATTGCGGTGCAAAACGCCATGTCCGCTCTACCCCCCAAAAGCGGACGTGTGCGGTGCAACGCGGGTTGTCCGCTAAGTGCCAATAGCGGACATTTATCAGTGACTACTAGATCACCTCGTCGGCTCGCGCGGACAAGCCGGGTGGGACGTCGATGCCTCGTGGCCGTTATCTTTACGCCGCCACCGCCGTATCGAAGGTAACAGCAAACTCCCGCCGCGCTTCTTGCGGCACCGGATGCGCTTGCTTTACCGCCGCACCCCAACGCGATTGACGCCGCCATTTGCATTGCCACCGGCGTTATGACGGACCGCAGCGCGCGCCACTGGACGAGGCCTGAGCACGACGCCGGCCCTCGCCACGCAACCGGCCGGATACGCCACGTACTGGCAGTAAACCACGGCCCTAGCCGGCGCTGGACTGAGAGTGACACCTGCAAACGCCAACATGAGGCTGGCCGCAATTCCCGCAACTGTCAGTGACCTAGTCGAGAGACTCTTCGTCCGATGCATGGTGATCCTCCTTATCGCACGCGAACCGAAAGGTGATGGAGCCGCTTCAAGCTCGGCCAAACATACATATTGTGAGGTGCAACATGTTGACGTGGATCAACGCTGGGTGCGACGTCGGGCTAGGTTGCCCAAGTGCCAAGCCATGCACCCGACGTCGGTTTTGGGTCAAAAGCAGACATCTGCAGTGCACTGATGTCTGCTAAGTGCTAATAGCGGACACCGACCGTAATGAGATAAATAAGGCCGCCAAGGTCAATGAATTCGGCGCCTTACACTCATCGGCAAGCCGCCTTTTGGCCGAAGTGTCACCTTTAGCACCGGCCAGGCCGCGTGACCGGGCGCGAGTTCCAGATTGAAATTCCGCATTATCATCGCCAAGACGATGACGGCTTCCTGGATTGCGAAAGTTGCGCCAATGCAGATGCGCGGCCCCGCGCCGAACGGCAGATACGCGAAACGGTCAATCTTCTCACGCGCACCGTTGAGGAAGCGGTTTGGATCGAAAATTTCGGGTTTTGGCCATAATGCTCGGTGGCGATGCAGCACGTAGGGCGCAATAGCCACCATTGTGCCGCGGCGGATCCTCTGACCGGCGAGTTCATCCGGTTCAAGCGCCACGCGACTTATGGCCGCGAGCGGCGGATAGAGTCTGTTCGTCTCCTCGACCACCGCGCGCGTTTCAACGAGGCGTTCGGCTATGCCGTTCCTGACGTCGCTAAACTCCCGGTCAGCTTCTGCTTGAATCCGTTGCCGCCACTCGGGCGACTGCGACAGCAGAAATAACGACCAGGTGATACAGTTAGCCGTGGTTTCCTGACCGGCAGCGATGAAGGTGAGGATATTTGCGCGAATCTCGATCTCGCTCAGCCCCTTGCCGGTATCTGGATCGCGCGCTTCGAGGAGTAACGTTAAAATATCGCGTGGGATGTCGGCTTTATCCTCGGCCATTTGCTGCCGACGCTTAGAAATGATCGTATCGATGGCTTCCTCGAATAGACGCATCATGGGTCGCAAGCGCCATCGACTTGGCCGGGGCACCACACCCGGCAAACCGAGCAAGTCGAGCGGGTCGATCCGACCAATCGTGTCAAAATAGGCTTTCATCGCCACGCGGATTTCCTCCGTTCCCCGACCGAACCCATCGGAAAAGATGGTCCGCTCCAAAACGTCAAGAGTTGTCCGCGTCGCTTCGACCGCGATATCAACGACCCGATCTTGATGCCGGGAAAGCCGCTCGACCATCGCCTCTGCCGAATCAACCATCGCGTCGGAGAATATCGATACTGCCTTGCGCGAAAACAGCGGCGCCAGCGCGCGACGCTGGGCCTTCCATTGATTGCCTTCGGCACTCAGGAGTCCGTTAGTCAACCCCGCCGAGAGAATGCGTTGCTGCATCCAGTCTTTCGGATAGTTAGCGCTATTCTCAAGCAGCACGCGGCGGATTGCCCCAGGATCGCTGACCACCGCAACGCGCCCGATCAATAATCCGCCCATGACGATCGGTTTTTCGAAATGAGCCGACGTCCAAGCTTCGAGCGGATTGTCTTTGAGAGTGCGAAGTAGTCCAATCAGACCCAGAGGCTCTGACCGGGGCGCCGGAGCCGGCGGAGTGAACGCCGTCCTATCAAGCAAATTAATCTCCGTCCGCAATTCCTACCGAAATACAATTATTGTTCTCATGTTCGAGTTCCATAAATTTCACTTATTGGAACACCGAGTTGCCTTCGTGGACCGATGGAACTTTTTCTTTCCTTGCTGGGAGCTGAGCGATGGCCTCCAAAGCGGAGATACAGAGAGATTGTCTCAAATCGACCCCGACCATCGGGACTTCGCGCCGAAGGAAGATAACAAAAAACAAATTCACTGATTTTTTGACGTAAGGAAACAAACGTCTCGCCTCATTCTTGGCGGCATGGTTTCCTTTGCATTGTCGACACCATGTCGGGGATAAAAAAATGATCTTGGACGCTGAAGGTTCGATTGTGAGCGTCGCAGCACTTGAGGCGCTTTACGGAAAGCCAGGTTGGGTGGCGCTTGCCGGTCAAGCGGATCGGCTGATCGGTCCTTACCGTGAACTCATTGCGGCATCGCCGTATGTGACGTTAGCTACAGTGGGTTCGGAAGGCGTCGACTGTTCGCCACGCGGCGGCACGCCTGGCTTTGTGAAAGTGATGGACGATACGACGATATTGATTCCGAACGGGGACGGTAACAACCGCAATGAGACTCTTCGCAATATTGCTGAGGATGCCCGCGTCGCACTCCATTTTCTAATTCCTGGTTGCGGAGAAAGCTTACGTATTAAGGGGCGGGCGAGCATTTCCACCGCTGAAACTCTAACCGACCATTTTAAAATAGGCGAAAACAGGCCTCGCACTGTCATCATAGTCAAAATCGACCGCGTCTACTTTCATTGTGCAAAATCCATTAACCGCGCCAAGTTGTGGGATTCATCGACCCATGTTGACCGCAAAACTTTACCCAGTGTGAATACGATGCTTGCGGCAGTCCAATGGCAACGTTGCTTTGGAGGCCTGGCGGTCCCTTAGGAGCAAGGTTATTGCACTGGAGAACCGCTTTGGGTCAAAAAGCAGGCATTTGCAGTGCACCCACGTATGTCCGCTAAGTGCCAATAGCGGACATCGGCCATTACCGCAACGAGATGACCAGCCTGTTAAGTTCGGCGGCAACATCAGCCCGATCTGGAGGCCCACAGCGCCAGCACCGCGCCGTTCTGTTGGTTAGCACCTCCGCCTGGGCCTTGGGGCGTGATCAGATTGTTACGAGTCTGACATGGCATGATGCGGAAAATTTTTCACCGCCGCTTTTTTTCCAGCTCGGCCAGGGCGCGCTCAAAGACTTTCTGCGTACGTTCGAGGACCGCCAGTAGCTCCTGCGCGGCCTTGGTGTCGCGACCTTCCGCTTTATGCCTGTCGACCATCTGCCTCTGATGGACGATAATCAGGTGGCCTGCGTCGACATGGCGTCGGGCGAGAGCGAGGCGTTCGTCTACGGTAGGCACAGCTATCATCACAACATACCAGCGATATAGGCCGCGAGAGTGCGACCGCAAACATTTCCGCAATTGCGGATGATCCCTCATCCGTGTTGCGAACTCTGCGATAACCGATATGTGGCTCATTTGCATCGAGCCCGAGAAGGCCGGTCACGATAGGCGCACCTTTGAGTGCCCAAGGTGCCAGCCCCTGACCGTCAAGGTGGTCAGGTATCGCGAGCAAAACGAATAGGCATTGACGCGCGCGACGTTGTTTTCCCGACCGCGGAGCCCTACCGGTCAACGAGAGCAACGTGGTTGGTAGGGCCAAGGCGTTCACCGTCGCCTTGGCCCTTTCTTGATATCCGCTTCAGGTGCGATCCCGCGGGGGATCGCAATACGTGCCGGTGTCATCGACCTTCTTCGATTGATCGGCAAGTCGCACGTAGGTGGCGGCCAAAATTTCCCATTGCGCTCTTAACAGGGCGTTTTGTTCTTCGCATCCGCGCTG
>DASYSQ010000146.1:0-19437 GCA_036003145.1 Pseudolabrys sp. | reverse complement strand
GCAGGGTGCAACCGACGTCGGTCTCGATATCGTGACACTGCCGTTCTACTACGGCCTCGCGGAAGGCGCCTGGAAGCACTGGTCGCGCGTCTGGGAGGTTGACTACAACTATCTGCTCGGACGTTTCGACGACAAGAAGATCATGGAAACGGCCGGCATACCGCTCACCCGCTGGTTCGATGCGACGACCTTGCCGAAGGATCAGGTCGCGCAGAAAGATAATTTGCGGGCCATGTTCGTGCAGGGCCACGCCAGCAACAGCATTACGCGCATTCCCGAGTCGTTGAAGGGGCTGAAGGCGCTGGACCTGCTGGTCGTCGCCGACCCGCATCCGACGACGTGGGCTTCGCTCGCTGTGCAAGCGGGGCGCAAGGAGAACATGTATCTCCTGCCGGTCGCGACGCAGTTCGAGTGCAAGGGCTCGCGTGTCGCATCCAACCGCGCGATGCAATGGGGCGAGCAGATCGTCAAGCCGATTTTCGAATCGAAGGACGATCTTGAGGTCATGTACCTCATCGCCAAGAAGTGCGGCTTTGCCGAGCAGATGTTCAAGAACATCAAGGTCGAGAACAATCTGCCGGTGGCCGAGGACATCCTTCGGGAAATGAACCGAGGCAGCTGGTCGACCGGTTATTGCGGACAATCACCGGAGCGCATCAAGTCGCATATGGCCAATCAGGCCGATTTCGACATGCTCACCCAGCGGGCTACAAAAGGTCCGAACAAGGGCGACTACTACGGACTGCCTTGGCCATGTTGGGGCTCGCCGGAGGTCAAACATCCGGGTACGCCGCTGCTCTACAATACCAATCTCGCTGCCATGGACGGCGGCGGTGTTTTCCGTGCCCGCTTCGGCGTCGAACGCGAGGAGAAACGGCCGGACGGCTCGACTGTGAAGGTCAGCCTGCTCGCCGATGGCTCCGCTTCCAAGGACTCCGAGATCAAGGACGGCTATCCGGAGTTCACCCTTGGTGTCCTGAAAAAGCTCGGCTGGGACAAGGACCTGACCGAGGCCGAAATGGCCGTCATCAACAAGGTCAATCCAACGACGCCGGACGCAGTGTCGTGGTCACTTGACCTCTCTGGCGGCATCCAGCGTGTTGCGCTGAAGCACGGCTGCATACCTTACGGGAACGGCAAGGCGCGAATGAATGCCTTCGGTCTGCCGGACCCGATCCCGGTCCATCGCGAGCCGATCTATACGCCGCGCGTTGACCTTGTCTCGAAGTATCCGACTCTGCCTGACGCGAAACAGTTCCGACTGCCGAATATCGGCTTCTCGGTTCAAAAGGCCGCGGTCGAAAAGGGAATTGCCAAGCAGTTCCCGCTTATCCTCTCGTCCGGCCGTCTGGTCGAATACGAGGGTGGCGGCGAAGAAACGCGGTCCAACAAGTGGCTGGCCGAACTGCAACAGGACATGTTCATCGAGATCAATCCTGCCGATGCCGCTGATCGCGGTATCAGCGACGGCGGCTGGGTCTGGGTTACCGGTACTGAAAACAGCTCCAAGGCCAAGATGAAGGCGCTGGTCACGGAGCGGGTTGGCAAGGGTGTCGCCTGGATGCCGTTCCACTTCGGTGGCTGGCTTGGCGGTGAGGATTTGCGGGCGAACTATCCGCAAGGCACCGACCCGGTCGTGCTCGGCGAGAGCGCCAACACGATCACTTCATATGGATACGATCCGGCTACTGGCATGCAGGAGCCGAAGGTCACCCTCTGTCAGATTCGAGCGGCGTAAGGAGCAACGACCATGGCGCGAATGAAATTTCTCTGCGACGCCGACCGCTGCATCGAATGCAACGCTTGCGTCACCGCCTGCAAGAACGAACACGATGTCCCCTGGGGCATCAACCGACGGCGAGTCGTCACGCTAAATGACGGCAAGCCCGGAGAGCGTTCGGTCTCCATGGCCTGCATGCACTGCACCGACGCGCCCTGCGCGGCGGTTTGTCCGGTGAATTGCTTCTACACCACGGCGGATGCGGTGGTGCTGCACTCAAAAGACCTTTGCATCGGCTGCGGCTATTGCTTCTACGCATGTCCGTTCGGCGCCCCGCAGTACCCGAAGGTCGGAAATTTCGGTTCGCGCGGCAAAATGGATAAGTGCACTTTTTGCGCCGGCGGCCCGGACGCCGACGGCAGCAAGGAAGAATTCGAGAAGTATGGCAACAACCGGTTGGCCGAGGGCAAGCTGCCGCTGTGCGCCGAGATGTGCTCGACCAAGTCATTGCTCGCCGGCGACGGCGATGTCATTGCCCAAATCTACAAGGAGCGAGTCTCGAAGCGCGGCTATGGTTCCGGTGCATGGGGCTGGCAGACTGCGTACAAAGAGTCGATTGCGACGTGATGCGTGCCGGGCTGTGCGGCATCCGCTGCACGGCCGGTTTGTTCAGAAGAACACTCGAAGGGGAGGAAAGCGCATGGCGAAACTTGTTGCGCATATGCGGGTGATCGCGGGCGCCGTGGCACTCGCATTTATGATCGCGATGTCGGCTCCGGTTTTGGCCCAGCAGCCGGGCATGGTCAATCCGACGGCCGACGCGGTCAAAGAGCAACAGTTGCTCCAGCAGCTCAAAACGATTCAGGGCCGTGGCACCATTCCGGACGTAAGGTCCTACGTGCTCGAGCACCCGGTGGGCCGTAACTGGCAGCAATTTCACAGTGTAACGCTGCGCTGGATCGGTGGAATCGCCATCGTCGGCATGCTGGCGCTGCTCGTCGTTTTCTACCTCGCGCGCGGCATGGTGAGGCTCGAGAGCGGCCGTTCGGGACGCAAGATCGTTCGCTTCAATGGCTTCGAACGCCTCGTCCATTGGATGACGGCAACCTGCTTTATCATCCTGGCCATCACCGGCCTCAACGTCACTTTTGGCCGGCCGCTTTTCGCTTCGACAGTCGGGTCTGAGGCCTTCACCACCTGGGCGGAATGGGCCAAATATGCGCACAACTATCTCAGCTTTCCCTTCACCATCGGCGTGGTGCTGATCTTCCTGATGTGGATCGGCGGAAACATCCCAAATGCCGTCGATGTCGAATGGTTCAAGCGGGGTGGTGGAATCGTCGGCCACGATCATCCGCCCGCCTATCGCTTCAATGGCGGCCAGAAGGCGATTTACTGGATCGTCGTCCTGGGCGGCGGTGCGGTGGCGATCACCGGCTACATGCTGATGTTCCCGTTCTACGGCACCACGATCGATACCATGCAATATGCCCAGATGATCCACGCCGTGGTCGCGATGCTGTTTGTCGCCGCCATGCTCGGACACATCTACATCGGTACGATCGGCATGGAAGGCGCATTCGAGGCGATGGGTGAGGGCACGGTGGACGTCAATTGGGCGAAAGAACACCACCGTCTGTGGCTGGAAGATGAGGTGGCCCGCAGCCCGAAAGGTGCGCGAACCCAACCCGCCGAATAACCACGTTGAAACCTTTACGCAGGACGCCCGGCTTCAAGGCCGGGCGTTTTGCTATAAGGGGACCATGCGAATTATCGGTCTCGCCGGTTGGAGTGGCTCTGGCAAAACCACACTGATTACCAAGTTGATTCCGCGCCTGATCGCGCGCGGAGTCAAAGCGTCCACGCTCAAGCACGCCCACCATGGCTTCGATCTGGACCAGCCAGGCAAGGATTCCTTCGTCCACCGTGCGGCCGGTGCCACCGAAGTCATTATTTCATCGGCCAAACGCTGGGCCATTCTGCACGAGTTGCGCGAGGAACCGGAATGGGATCTGCGCGCGCTGGTCGCCAAGATGTCGCCGGTCGATCTTGTGCTGGTCGAAGGCTTCAAGCGCGACGCCTTTCCCAAGCTGGAAATTCATCGCGCTGCCAACAGCAAGCCGCTGATTCATCCTGACGACCCGCATGTCGTCGCAGTCGCCTCTGACGTCCCGTTGCCGCAGGTGAAAATTCCGGTCATCGATCTCGACGACATCGAGGCGATAGCCGATCTCTTGCTCAAATTCGCCGTGCCGGTCGGAACCATGACCCGGAGCAGTTAGGTCATGCTGATTGTATTTGGAACCGGGCAATATTCCGTGGGACGCGGCGAACAGGATTTCTTCTAATGGCGCAGCTTACCGACGACTGCTTTGCTTTCTCCGGTCCGCTCTTGCGGCTCGATGATATGGAGCGGCTGATTGCTGAACGGGTCGCACCTGTCGCCGGGACTGAGCGTGTGCCGCTGCATGGCGCTCGCGGTCGCGTTGTGACCGGCGATGTGAAAGCTCCAGTCGATCTGCCGCCGTTCGACAATTCAGCCGTTGATGGATATGCGGTGCGACACGCGGACCTGCATCTGGACGGCGATACCACGCTGGCGATTTCGGGCAGACTTACGGCCGGCGCGCGTGCAAATCTCACCCTGAAATCCGGTGAGGCCATTCGCATTTTCACCGGTGCGGCGCTACCCGAGGGCGCCGACACGGTTTTCATGCAGGAAGATGTAACGGTCGAAGGCGGCCGTGTGACTGTGCCAAAGGGGCTGAAATTCGGCGCCAACCGCCGTCTTGCCGGTGAGGACGTGCCTGCCGGCGCCGTGGTGCTGCCGACTGGCACCGTGCTGGAGGCGCAACATATCGCGCTCGCGGCTGCGCTCGGGCTCACCGCGATCCCCGTGCGGCGCCGGCTCAAAGTCGCGATCTTTTCCACCGGAGATGAAGTCGTGGAGCCCGGAGCAGCCCGCAGTGGTGCTGCAATTTATGATTCCAATCGCGTTCTCCTCACGGAACTGCTGGAGCGGCTCGGCATGGTTGTCACCGATCTCGGAATTCTCGCCGACGATCCGGAAAAGCTGTCACATGCCTTGCGGGAGGCAGCGACTGGGCACGATCTCATCGTCACTTCAGGCGGCGTTTCCACGGGTGAAGCAGACTATGTGCGCGATGCCGTCGAGCGGATCGGCAGCCTTGCGTTCTGGCGTGTCGCAATAAAGCCCGGACGGCCGGTCGCTATGGGCGTGATCAGGGGTGCCAAAGAGGGCAACGGCGCGGCCTTTGTTGGCCTGCCAGGGAATCCCGTCGCGGTTTTCGTTACGTTTGTACGCGTGGTGAAACCCTTGCTGCGCCGGCTGTCCGGGGCGCGCCCGGACAGACCGGTGCCGCTCCCGGTGCGCGCCGCATTTGCGTACAGGAAAAAGAAAGATCGTCGTGAGTACGTGCGCGTGGCGCTCAGGCGTGGCGCGGACGGCGAGATCGAGGCGGTCAAACACCCCCAGGACGGCGCAGGAATTCTAACGTCTCTGACCGAGACCGATGGGTTACTGGAGTTCCCCGAAGATGTGACGACGATTGAATCGGGCGCGCGCGTCGGCTTTCTCTCGTATGCAACTCTGATGAGTTGACGGCTGAACCTTGTGCCTATGCTCCGAGGCGGACGGAGCTCGCACTGCTGAAGGCATGTTCAGCCGAGTCCGGCACGCTGCCGAGCACCACGCCACCGATCACGGCAATGACGATGGCCACCGCACAAGCCACGATGAAACTCTTCATGATCACTTGCTCCTCTCCCAGAACCCACGATTCAACTATAGCAGATATATGGACCTGGTGACGCAATGGTCAAAACCGCCATGCAAGTCCTTCAGATATGCTGCAACGCAATGCGCTCGGCCCGGGCCGCATCTTCCGGCGTATTGACGTTGAAGAACGGGTCAACCGGCTGATCGGGCCAATCCGCGACAGCGACGCCATGTCGCGCCGTCCAAATCTCGATTTTGTGCAGGTGCTCCTCGACCAGCGCTTTGCGCAAATCCTCGCGCAACGCCAGCGGCCACACACCAGCCACCGGATGACGCCATTCGCCTGAGCGCGCGCAGGCGAGCGGCACGCCAGCGCCCATGTTGCGGCGGGCCTGATGCAGGCGTTCGACGAGGTCGTCGGGCAGGAAAGGGCAATCCCCCGGGACGCTGACGATCCACTCGATGCCGCTCTTCTGCTCCGCCAGCCAGTCGAGACCGGCAAGGATCCCGGCCAGCGGCCCGGCGAAATCCGGCACGGTGTCGGCCACAACAGTCAGGCCGGTATCGGCGAAGCGCCTGGGATCGCCGTTGGCGTTGATGATGATTCCGGTGCATTGCGCGGACAGCGTTGCCAGCACACGGTCGAGGATCGATACACCGCCGATCTCGATACGCGCTTTGTCGCCGCCGCCCATTCGCCGCGCGAGTCCGCCGGCGAGCACCAGACCAAGGGTAGGAGGATAATCAGTCGTCATGCACCGCCGCTTTTCGCCGGTGTTTGGCGCTTTCATCTTCGACGAAGGCGAGGTCCTGATCGAAGATGATTCTATCCTCACCGGCGAGCGCGACGAAGCGCTTGCCGCGGGCGCGTCCGATCAGGGTTAGATTTGCCTTGCGCGCCAGCTCAACGCCCCAGGCGGTGAAGCCCGAACGTGAAATGAGAATTGGAATTCCCATGCGTACGGTCTTGATCACCATTTCCGAGGTGAGGCGCCCTGTGGTGTAAAAGATCTTGTCGTGTGCGTGCACCCGCTCCTGGAACATCCAGCCGGCGATCTTGTCGACCGCATTGTGACGGCCGACGTCCTCCATATAGACCAGCGGCCGGTCTTCCTGCGCCAAAACGCAGCCATGAATGGCGCCGGCTTCCAGATAGAGGGATGGCGTGGTGTTGATCTTGTTCGTCAGTGCGTAGAGCCAGGACGTACGCAAGGTCGCCTGCGGAAGCGTCACGTTTTCCAGCGCTTCCATCAGGTCGCCGAACACCGTGCCTTGTGCACAACCGGATGTTTGCACTTTCTTCTTCAGCTTCTTCTCATAGTTGGTCTTGCGGGTCGTGCGCACCACGACGACCGAGAGTTCTTCGTCGTAGTCGACGTCCGTGACGACGTCATCCGGAAGCAACATATGCTGGTTGAGCAGGTATCCGATGGCCAGATACTCCGGATAGTCGGCGATGGTCATGGCGGTGACGATTTCCTGGCTATTGAGGAAGATCGTCAGCGCACGCTCGACGGTGACTGATGTCTCGATCCGCGCTCCGGTTTGATCGACGCCGGTGACGCGCTCGGTCAGTCGCGTATCGAGCGGATTGGGGCGGATGATGTAGCTATCTCGGTCTTTGCTCATTGTTCAACTATAGCAGACTATTTGGCACAGCATGAAAACTGCCCAACTTAGGTGGGCAGCGGTGCTTATTTTGTCCATGCCCCGTGCGCTGAAATTGCGAAGAACGTTTCCAAGTGGCGTATCGTAGACATAGACTACGGCCAACGACAAAACGCTCCCGGGGAGTTCCGACCATGCTTCGCGCTACCAAAGATGTCATGTTGCCGACCACGATCACCGGCTCCCTGCCACGGCCGAGTTGGTACACCCAAAATCTTGGCGCCCGCAGCTTTCTTGACGCAATGGTGAACAATCAATTCCGCGAGCAATATGTCGATGCGGTCTCAATCTATCTGCACGAGCAGGAAATAGCCGGGCTCGATATCGTCACTGACGGCGATGCACATTTCGACTCCGACGTCGGCGGCCAGAGCTGGACCAACTATCCGCCGCGACATATGGGGGGATTCGATCGCAACCCGCAGCCAATACCGGCCGGGCAGGGCGGCCTGGGCTTCCCGCCTGGCCACATTCTGCACGACTATCTCGAATCGCGCGTGATGCCCAGCATCGTCGGGCCGGTCACGCGTGGCGATCTGCAATATGCCGCCATGTTTAAAGTGGCGCAGCGCATGACCAGGAAGCCGGTCAAGTTCGGCACCATTGGCCCCGAGCTCGTTGCGTTTGCGGTGCAGGACAGACACTACAAGTCGCTGAAGGATCGTATCCTTGCTGTCACGGACGCCCTGAACGCGGAGCTGCATGATCTCGCCGATGCAGGCTGCCCGGTGATTCAGTTCGAGGAGCCGCAAATCCATCTGCTGGCGGTACGCAACATTGTTAACGACGTGATCAACCCAGCGTTCAGCGTCGAGGTGTTCAATCGCACTGTCAAAGGCCTGCGCGCGAAAACCGAAGTATGGTGCCACACTTGCTGGGGCAATCCTTCGCAGCAGCGCATGTTCAAGGATGTGCAAAGTTACAAAAACGCGCTGGAAATGCTGAACAAGGTCGACGCCGACGTCATCACCTTTGAGTCGGCCAGCGCCGGCGGCATGGATCTCGAAGCTTTTGGCAAGATCATCACTGACAAGAAAATCTGCATCGGCGTGATCGACCACCATTCGCTGCAGGTCGAGCGTCCCGAGGAGATCGCCGAGCACATCCGCCGTGCGCTCAAGCACATTCCGGCGGAGCGTCTGGTGCTCTCATCCGACTGCGGCATGGGTCGCGAGGGCATGAGCCGGCGCCACGCCTACTACAAGATCGTTTCACTGGTGCTCGGCACCAACATGGTTCGTAAGGAACTCGGCTTGCCACAGGCCGAGTGTCTCGCAGCCGATAGCCGCTATTCTCTGGTTGTATCGGCGAAATAGGGCATCGAAATTTACCTTACAGGTAATCCTGGCTTCACCGGCTGAGCGCCAAAGGAGTGACATGGCAAGTGGTGGCATGGCAAATGCCCTGGAATCCAGAACGCCGCTTCGAGTTGCGATCGTGGAAGACGATCTTGCAGCACGAAACATGCTGGTTGCGACCTTGCAAGCTGACGCGGACTACACGGTCGTAGCGGAATTTGCCGAAGGTCGCGCCGCCGTTTCTGCAATTCCTCATCTGGCACCCGACATGGTCCTCGTCGATCTGGGCTTGCCCGATATTTCGGGAATCGATGTCATCCGGCAGTTGAAAGCCACGCATCCCGGATGCGATGTGCTGGTCGTCACGACATTTGGCGATGAAAGGACGATCACATCTGCGCTGGAGGCCGGAGCGGACGGTTACCTGCTGAAGGGAGCCTCTCTCGAGGAGATGCGTCGCGATATCCATTCTCTGCGGGCAGGCGGCTCACCGCTCTCGCCTATGGTCGCGCGGCAGCTCCTTAACAGGCTGCAAGCCAAACCAGCCGATGATAAGGCAGTTGATGCTGACGATGGCAGGCTAACGCGGCGCGAACACGAGATCCTGGTGATGATCACGAAGGGCTTTTCCTACGCGGAAACATCGCAGATCTGCGGCATTGCAGCGGCTACGGTTCACAGTCACCTCAAAAGCATCTATCGCAAGCTCGAAGTGCATTCCAAAACCGAGGCCGTCTATGAAGCGCGGCGCCGCAGTCTGATCTAGGCCGCATTTTCGCGCGCGGGAGTCGAGTAGGTTTCACTCTTCGGCACCCTCAACTTGACGCGAACAATCGTTCCCTTTCCCGGCACAGATTCGATAGCAAGCTCACCGCCAGTTGAGATCGTGCCTATGCGCCTGCGCATGTTGGATATTCCGCGCCCGGTCCTGGCGATATCGGTGACATTGAATCCGCGGCCATCGTCCTGAACGGCCACCATCACTGCGCAATTGTCTTCATCGTGTCTTGCCATCAGAGTCGCTGATTTTGCGCCGGAATGATGCATGACGTTGCTGAGCGCCTCCATCAGTATGAGCTTGATGGAAAGTGTATCGCGAGCCGTCAGCTTCGATATCTTCGGGAGATCATCCGCGCGCCAACGCAGCTCGATCCCCGCCAGTTCAATGCCTCGTCCCATGCGATGACGAACGTTGCTCAGGACGATATTGAGGTCACCCTCAACAGGCTCGGAGCTGTCGACGAGAAACCGCAATTCCATGAGAATTTCGCTAATGCGGCGTTTGACATCGGCCAGGCTGAAATTGTCGGACGTAAAATGGGCAAGCAGTGCTGCGAGGCTGGCGCCGATGCTGTCGTGCATATCGGCCGAAAGGTTTTGACGCTCCGCGATAGCAGATTTCACGACTTCAATTTGGGTTCGCTGGCGGATCTTCTCCAAGCTTCGAATAAAGATGGCTGTCGCTACCATTGCCGCAGTCAGGACGATCCAGCAAAGCGCAAGCGCGTAGAAAAATCCGATGTATTGCGAGCGAAGATAGGCCTCGTCGTAGCCGACCGTTACGTAGAAAGGAATAGAGTCAGAAGCCAGGAAAGTTCCGATCCTGGTGACATCGTCGAGGCCGCCGCGTCCAAAGAACCTGCCGCTTTTTTCGCCTGCCATTACCCTGTCGTAGGCCACGGCCATTTTGGAAACGGACGCGCCGTAGCCGATCGAACCGCTGAGTGAGCGAATTCTGACTACTCCGTCCTTTCCCGCCAGGGCCGCAAGGCCGCGGTCGCTGATTTTGAGTTTCTCATAGAGATCTATGAAATGTGACAGGCGATACGATGCGACGACGACTCCCTGAAATGTACCGGCCTTGTTCCGCAAAGGGCGCGAAAACTGGATGGACCATTCCTTCGTCAGCCCGCCTTGTGTGGGCACGCTAGTGAATAATCTCGACACGTCCGGGTTATCTGCATGGACCCGAAATATCATGCGCTCCTTCAGCGACAGGCTTGGGGCGGGATCTGCGATCGCACTGGCGATCAATATGCCGTTCCGGTCGATGATGCCGGGTCCAATGATTGATGCTTGCGCCGTATAATAAGTCAGCAACCGGTGCAGCTCTGTCGCGTTGGTGGTCGATATATCGAGGTCGCTGGTCAATGCGGCAATCTGTGTGAGGATCGCGTCGACTCGCTGCGTGTCTCCTTCGAAGCCGGCGAGCAGCATTTGCGCGATGTTTTCTGTCTGCCGGTAGAAGACCCATTCTGTGTTGCGTTTGAACTGCGCACCGGCCAGCACACACAGCACGAGCACGAACGCGGAAAATCCCGCACAGACAAGAAATAGCGAAAGCCGCGAAAAGCGGCTGAGCAGATATCCCAGGTTGCCCATTCTGGTCACGATTGTCGCCAAGACGACCTCATTTCCCTGGCCGCAACGTCGCATATCTCCCAACGACATGTGCGAATGCAGTCATATCCGCCCCGGGCGCCGGCGATGGGCATCCCCAGAATTGGGGATAGCCCGCAATCTCAATCATTTTATGCCCATTTCGCGCAATTGGCCGAAGGCAGCACACAGGAGAACGTCAGCCGGCAATTTCAGGTTGCGCCCAAGGTCACGAGTTCAGCGTCCGGATCGTCCGGCCTCCCGACAGTTGAGCTGGGTGGAGGCGCGCCGCAACGTCGTCGCGTCCGATGCCCCGGCATCTCGTTTGGCCGTTTTTGTCCGTCGGAATGCCGGGGCATGACTTTCAACGCGGCTGAACAGGCGGGTCTTCAGCGTTAACAAAATCTGAAGTGACCACCCGGGGATTCACGGTTCGACTTGGGACGGTTTAAATCGATTTTGATTTAATGTGATTTCCGGGGGAGGGGCAGGCCATGAGGCTTGCCGATGCGAATACGTCTTATTGCGGTTACGCTTGCTGTTTGTGCAGCTTGTGTACTCGACTTTCCGCAGTCGTCCGCGCCTGCCGAGCCGCAGCATGCGCAAGCAATTGATTTTGACGCGTTGCGTGCGCAGGCCGCGGACGCTCTTAGCGCGCTGCAGCAGGCGCACGAGAGCCGTGTTGCTTCGGTCGCAAGCGCGCAATTCTGATTCAACGCCGGGTCGCGGGCCCACTTCAGCCCGGCAGAAACGCGACAGCGCCGCTGGCGCGATCAGTGAGGCGCTCGACTGTCGCGCGGTAGAGCGCTTCCAGCTGCTCCCGATTCAAGACGGTCGCAACCGGCCCATCGGCGATGCGAGTTCCCTCACGCAACAAATAGGCGCGGTCGGCCGCGCGCAACGCGTGGTTTGGATCATGGGTGGTGAACAGAACTCCGTGCCCTGATTTTGCCAAGGCGCGGATCTCTCTCATAACCTTGCCTTGATTGCCGAAATCAAGGCTGGCGGTTGGCTCATCGAGCACGATGAACTGCGGCTCCTGTGCCAGCGCGCGAGCCAGCAGGACCAGTTGCCGTTCGCCGCCGGAGATCATGGTGTAGGGGCGGCTGGCGAGAGCCGCGATGCCGAAGCGCGCAAGCGCGGCCTGTGCCACAGCGCGGTCCTGGCCGCTCGGTCGACTGAACAGGCTGCCGTGTGCAGTGCGGCCCATCAGCACGACCGTTTCCACCGTGAACGCAAAAGTGCTGATGTGCACCTGTGGCACGTAGGCGACGACACGCGCGCGTTCGCGGATCGAATAATTGTCGAGCGGCTTGCCACCGAGCCGCACCTCGCCAGCCTTCGGCTTAAGCAGCCCAAGCAGAGTTTTGAGCAACGTCGTCTTGCCGCCGCCGTTCGGTCCGAGCAGCGCCAGCACTTCGCCGGTTGAGAGGGCGACGTCGAGACCGCTTCCAACCGTACGATCCGGATATCCGATGGTGAGGCCGCGGCCTTCTATATTCACGACCAGGTCCTCTGCATGCTCGCCAGCAGCCAGATGAAGAAGGGGGTGCCGACCACCGCCGTCAGAATTCCAAGCGGGATTTCCACCTCCGCTGCCGTGCGGGCGAGTGTGTCGATGACGAGCAAATAGCCTCCACCAAGAATTGCCGCTGTCGGCAGCAGCCGGGCGAAATCAGGGCCAACCAGCGAGCGTGCGAGATGAGGGACCACGAGGCCGACCCAACCGATGATACCGGCAGTAGCGACGCTGGCCGAGGTGGTGAGTGTTGCGGCGGCCACGATGGCAACGCGCAGCGGTCCTGTCGACACACCGAGCGAACGCGCCTCCTCTTCCGGCAGCGACATGACATTCATCCGCCACCGCAAGGCGACTAACACGGCGGTGCCAAACGCGACGGGGCCGAACAGTGGCAGCAGGTCGGACACGTTCGCTGCAGCCAGACTGCCGAGCAGCCAAAACGTCATGGCAGGCAACTGGTTGTAGGGATCGGCGAGGTATTTCACCAAGCCGACACCGGCGCCGAGCAGCGCGCCCACAACCACGCCGGTCAAAACGAGGACGAGGATCGGATCACGCGCGCGTACTGCGGAACCGATCACGTACACGGCGGCAACTGCGACCAGGCCGCCGACGAAAGCGAAAGCCTGGATCGCCAGCACGCCGAGCGAGAAGAATATGCCGGTCACAGCGCCAAGCGCCGCACCCGAAGATGCACCGAGAATGTCGGGCGACACCAATGGGTTTCGAAAAAGCCCCTGGAATGCGGTGCCCGCAACCGCCAGCGCCGCGCCGACCAATGCCGCCGCCAGGACACGGGGCCCTCGCACCTGCAGGACCACGCTTTGGACGGCCGTTGAGACGTCGGCAGTTTGGCCGGTCAGTTTCGCCAGCAGCACGGTGAGAATATCGCCCAGCGACACCGGGTAGCGGCCGACAGTAAAGGCGAGGAGCAGGCCCGCGATCAGCACGGCGGTGGCGATCGCGAGACCGGGCAGGGCAGAGCGGGTCACTAATCTCTCCCCGCCAGCACGTGGTCGATCTGCGCGTCGCTTGGCGTACGATGATAATACATGGTGTAAAAATCGCGGGTCAGCGCGCGCATGTCTTCGGGAAATTTGTCCGGGTACAGGATTTTTGCCAGCCACCAAAGGCCGATCAACCGGTTTACCGATGGTGGAAAATCAACCCAGCCGAACGGCATTTTCGGCGACAGGTGTACGCGGCCATCACGAACAGCTTTCACCGCGCTCCATGCCGGATCGCCACGCACGCTCGCGGCGAATTCCTGGTCGATGGTGACGATCACGTCCGGATTCCACAGCAGGACCTGCTCGATTGAGATGTTGGCGAGCCCGCCCTGATTGCCGCCGGCGACATTCCGCGCCAGCATTTCAATCGTCTCCACGTTGATCGAGCCGCCAAGCCCAGTCGCCAGCCCGCGGGACCCGCGTGCGTAATAGACGCGAGGGCGAGCCGAAGCTTCGATTGCCGCGATCCGGCCGGTGGTGGTCTTGATCGTGTTGTCGGCGTAGCGCGCAAGCTTTTCGGAGTTATTCTGCCGGCCGGTAAGTTCGCCCAGCTTCCGGTAGGTCGCGGCGATCGCATCGAAACGGCCGTCGAGCAGAGCATAGGGAATACCGGTTTGCTGCTGTACCCGTTCGGCAAGAGAGACGAATGTGGCGTTGGTCGAACCTATGTCAAGAATTAGATCGGGCTTGAGGGCTATCACGCTTTCGAGATTAGCGGTATTGCCCCGCCCGGTGATGCGGCCGACTTCAGGCCGAGCGCAAACATCCGGCAGCATGTAGGCACATTCCTCCGGGCGGTTGGCACGTGGCCAGCCGAGCAACAAATCCGGCGCGAGCGTGTAGAGCAGAATTGCAGCCGGCGGGCCGGCGGGAAACACGCGCGCAACTTTCCCGGGTATCGGCAATTCGCGGCCGGTCGCATCGGTCACTGTCGCCGCACGCGCCACGCGCGGCAAAAGCACTGCCGCGCCGCCGCACACGACAAAGGCTCTGCGATTGATAGGCATGCTCATCCCTTGTCATGACCGGGGCAAGGCCGGACATGGCACCTTCAGCCTATGGCGTGCCCTAGTCCACCCCCACCATCACGCTGGTGGCCTTGATGATGGCGTAAGCGGTCTTGCCCTTTTCGAGCTTCAGCTCGTCCGCCGACTCATTGGTAATCGAAGCAGTGATTGTTTGGCCGCCGATATCGATGCGGACATGGGCGGTTGTTGCTCCCTTCTTGACCTCGACAATCTTGCCTTTGAGCTGATTGCGTGCGCTGAGTTTCATGCGATGCGCTCCTGGCTAAATTCTTTTTTCTGGTGCGAAGCCGTGGCTCGATAAAATCTGTTGTCCCTGTGACGACATGATGAATTCCACGAATTGCTGCGCCGAGGATGAAGCCCCCGCAATCACGGTCAACCCGTAGTCGGCGCCGACAGCGAGATTGTTCGGTAGCGGCACAATCTGTTGTCCAGAACCTTCTTTCTGGGCCGTCTGCGCATTCGTGCAATACGTCAGGAAGATATCGGCGCGGCCTTCGGCCACATGCCAGCCGTAGACAGTGCAGCCGGGCGGCGGCGACGCGCTGCCTGCGCCGCCGGTGAGCTGCAGCGCTTTCTTCTCAAGGATGGCTTGTGCGCCCGGCCTGATGGTCTCGGCTTTCCGGAAAACTTCAAAAGCATAATCGCCGGACGGATCGGCCTTTGGTGTCGAGGTGCCCAGCTTCACGTTTGGCTCGAGCATGCGCTCGAGCAGGTTGGCGCTGTCGACCGTGAATCCCGGCCTTACCAGCGCGCACAGTTTATTGCGCGCGAAACGGAGCACCGGGCCCCCCTTCTTTTCGTGATGCAAAACCAGCGGATGCTCCATGTTTGCGGAAGCAAACACATCCGCCTTCGCGCCGGCGGAAATCTCGGTCTTCAGGAGCCCGGAAGGCCCGTATTTGGCCTCGACTTTGTTGCCGGTGGACGATTCATAGACCTTGGCAATTTCGGTCAATGCGCCTCTCAAGCTGCCGGCGGCATAGAGTTGAACCGTCTCTGCTGCCGTCGGTCCCATCATGGCAAGCGTTGCCACACCATCACACGGAAGCGCATCAAGCGCTCGGGTCGCTGGCGTTCGGATAGAACAGCTGTTCCCCATTGATCTTGTAATTGGCGATGGCTTTCTGGCCTTCCGGCGAGATCAGCCAATCAATGAAGGCCTGGCCAAGCTCCGTCTTCACGTTCGGATGCTTGGCCGGATTCACCAGCATAACGCCGTACTGGTTGAACAGGCGTTTGTCGCCTTCCACGAGGATTTGCAGATCACCCTTGTTCTTGAACGACAGCCAGGTGCCACGGTCCGACAGCACATAGCCATTGCTGGCACCGGCGGTGTTGAGGGCGGCGCCCATGCCCTGGCCGATCGATTTATACCAGGGCCCTTTTTCCTTCTCGATATCGATGCCGGCGTCTTTGTTCCAGAGCGCGAGCTCGGCGAAATGCGTACCTGAACGGTCTCCGCGCGAGATGAAGTCTGCCTGTTTGTCCTTGATCGTCTTAAGTGCCCTGGCAACGTCCTTCATGCCCTTGATGCCGGCTGGATCGCTCTTCGGCCCAATTAGCACGAAATCATTGTACATCACCGGGGACCGCTTCACGCCTTCGCCTTCCGCGAGGAATTTTTCTTCCGCCGATTTTGCGTGCACGAATACGACGTCAGAATCGCCGCGTCGGCCGGTATCGAGCGCCTGGCCAGTGCCCTGCGCGATGACTTTCACGTCGATTCCGGTCTTTTCCTTGAACAACGGCAAGATGTAGCCAAACAGACCGGAATCCTGGGTCGACGTGGTCGATGACACTACAATCGATTTGTCCTGAGCGCAGACAGGCGTGGTGAGGACGGTGGCGGCAAGGGCGGCAGCGACCATCACCGTACGACGAGTTATCATGTGATCCTCCATTTTCTTTTTCAGACGAGCAATTCGCCCGCTATGAACTTCCGCGATTCTTCGGTGTGCGGTGTTACGAAAAATTCCTGAGCTCGTGTGCTTTCAATCAACCGGCCGCGGTGTAGCAGTACTACGTCGCCGGCGAGCCGTTTGGCCTGGCCGATGTCGTGGGTCGACATTACCACCTTGACGCCGCGTGCACTTACCGCGCGGACGATATCTTCGATTGCCTTGGTCGAATATGGGTCAAGGCTGGCGGTTGGCTCGTCAAGGAACAGCACGGCAGGGTCTCGCGCCAGCGCGCGGGCAAGCGCAAGTCGCTGTTGCTCGCCACCCGAAAGACGCCGCGCCGGGCGGCTCCCGAGTTCGCCCAACCCGACCAATGCAAGAAGCTCGGCGGCTTGTTCCTCGCGTTGCTCGCGGGGGACATTGGCGGCGGCAAGCGCGTAGCGCACATTTGCCGCAGCCGTACGCCGCAGCATCGTCGGACGCTGAAACATGATTGCGCTTTTCGGCGGCGTATCGGTGTTGCGGCCCCCCCACGTGATGCGTCCGCTCGAAAGAGGAATAAGTCCCATGGCGGCGCGCAAAAGGGTGGTCTTGCCGCTGCCGTTCGGTCCGATCAGGATCGTCGGCGCACCTGACGTAACCGTCAGTGTGACACGGTCGAGAATCGTCACCTCGCGCGCGACGATGCTGGCCTCGACGAACATCAATGGAAGGCCGGAGGCGGCTGCGCGCATAGTCATCCTGCGTAGCGTTCGCCCACGTGGCGCATTGCCCAGGCCATCGCGTTGATAAGAATGACGATGAAAATCAAGATCAAGCCCAGCCCGACGGCCAGCGGCAGGTCACCTTTGGACGTTTCCAGCGCGATCGCAGTGGTCATGGTGCGCGTGAAGCCTTCGATGTTGCCGCCGACGATGATGATGGCGCCGACTTCCGCCGCCGCCCGGCCGAATCCTGCAAGCAATGCAGTCACGAGGCTGAAACGTGCATCCCAGATGAGCGTCACGATGCGGTGACCTGGACCGACGTCCATCGCCGCAAGTTCATCGCGGTACTCGACCCAGAGATCCTCGATTGTCTGACGCGTGAGGGCTGCAATGATCGGCGCAACCAGCACCGTCTGCGCGATCACCATGGCCTGTGGCGTAAACAAAATGCCCCATGATCCGAGGGGACCCGAGCGCGACAGCAAAAGGAATATTGCCAGCCCCACTACCACCGGCGGCAAACCCATCAGCGCATTGAGGAAAACGATCGGCACTTCGCGGCCGCGAAAGTGCGTAAGGGCGAGGAGGGCGCCAACGGGCACACCCACCAGTGCCGCAAGCAGCACGGCGCTCAGGCTTATCAGGAGCGACAGCCGTACAATGGCGAACAGCCCGGGATCACCCGTCAGTACCAATTGAAGCGCGGTCATTTCGCCGGTCATTTCAGGTCCCGAGGCGGTGCGGCTGATGGAAGCTTGAATTGAGCCAATTTAGTTGCCCGCTCCCGTAGGGGTCAATTTTCGAAATTGGAACACAAATTTGCCTATGATCTCATAGGGATTTCCCATATGTACGGGGTCTGACCGCGGGTTGTTTCGTGTCGGCCCGTGGTTATAGTCTCCGCCGCCTGCGGCGTCCTGCGCCGCAGCGTCTGTCGCCAGCAATTGACGATTGGAGGGGTGGCCGAGTGGCTGAAGGCGCACGCTTGGAAAGCGTGTTTACGGGAAACCGTAACGTGGGTTCGAATCCCACTCCCTCCGCCACCTCCTGCAAAAATTGCTTCTCTTGCTGCTCGGGTCTTGACGAAATGCGCTGAATTAGCGCGGTGTGGCCTCGGATTCTCTGTACTTCATCTCCGATACAGCTCCACTGTGTTGTTCTCTTATGGCCGTTTTTCTCTGGAGCTCTGTACTTCCACCGAAGAGTACAGAGCTATAGCCTCAAGCTATATCTGCGGTTTCAGCTACGCTGAGTTTGAATCTCACTTGCTTGGCCGAATTCAGCCGATAAATAGATAAGCAATCCGCCTGCTGCCACTTTGGCCGTGCGCGGGCAGTACGGTGGCGTTAAACCAAGACGATTTCCGCCGCGTTGACGCCATCCGCGAGAATGAGCTGAGGCGTCTTCGCTTCATTCAGTGACACGGCCTCGATAGCGACCACGCCCTGGGCGAAGGCTGCTTTTAATGACTGCCCCGCCGCGACCGCCGCGTAGAATTGCGCAGCGAACACGGCCGCCGCCAAATCGCTGATGGAGTCTCCCATGGCGATGACTGCCCGTGCGGGGGGGAGAAAGGCCTTTTTCGCGCCAGCGCTGTGGCAGGAATTGAGGACAATGACCTGTGGCGGCGTGTCTACCGCAGCGACAGCTTTGGCTAGGAGGTCGAACGTAACGACTTTGTTGGAGGGACGTTTCACCTTGGCATGGTCTACGGCGATTCCACCGCTGTAGCCGTGTCCCGAGAAATGGATGATGCCAGGCGTGAGATCGTTGAGGCCGTCCATGATCGATTTCAGGTCGGCCGCGGGCCGGTAGTGCAGCGAGATGTTGTCGCGCAGCCGGGAGCCACGCACCTCCTCTTGGACCTGTCGCATTTCGGCGTCGACCCGCAATGGCCTAGCGGCATCGGGGTTCGCCGTCGAGTAGAGCACGTCGAGCCGTTTCCTACGTTTAAGGACGCTACGCGTGACCGTTTTCGCTCTGATGACTTTCGCGACCGGATTACGCTTAGTCGCTACGCGCTTAGCGAGCGCAGGCTTGTCCGCGTATTTGACGATTGTTGCCCGATGTGCGCGGACATTAGCTTCTTTGCTGTAAACATACCGGCTTCCGTCCTTCACGGAGCCGTCGTTATCATCACGCACGATGAGGCCGTAACGCGCGAGGTAGTCAAGCTGATTTTGCGCCTGCTGATCGTAGCGGGAACTGAGTCCAACTGCCGCCATCATCTGCTTTTTGGAACGCGGTTTAGATCCTCGACCATAGATAGCGTCAAAAAGCTTGCGGCGAATCTTGTTCTTCCCAAGATGCTTGCCGAGCTGGATGCAGTTTTCTTCATAGTTGCCCGACCAGTCGACGACCGATGTCCTCGCTTTCATAGTGCTCAAGCCTTCTTCGGCAAGACTTTAGGCACCATGCGACTGATGGTAGGTTGACTGACGCCCAGCACCTGCGCGAGCTGGCCT
>DASYSQ010000145.1:0-2790 GCA_036003145.1 Pseudolabrys sp. | reverse complement strand
GGGCCATCCAATTCGCGTGAACGCATCGACGAGGTCACGCGCCAGGAAAACCGAGTCTATGTCTTGAGGAAGAATGGCAATCTGTTGCGGAGCCTCAATCATCTTGAGCGCGTTTTCCAAATCCGCGACGGCTGTCGGTGGTAACTTTGGCCAGACACGGTCTTTGAGAGTCCATATCTGGCCTTCCAGACTGTCTATTTTGGCCTTTGCTTCATCTGGAGACGCACCACCGAGCCTGTTCTTATAAAGGGCAATGGTTCTCTCCCTATTCTTGATAATCCCGGAATATCGCCAACTCAGAGCCCACCAGATCGCCCCGGCGATGATCAGAATAGTCCCCGCAAAGACGACCGGGGCGTTGCCGAGCACGCGCATCTCGTCGAGCACGTATTTGATAATTTCATCCATCGGCAAACAATAGCCGACCCGCGCAACGATATGTGCGCAGCCAAATACCGTCGCATCGCCATACACTGCGTTTTAAGCCACGGGCTATCCAGCCACATAAAGTCCGCTTCACCTTCGAAAGCGGGCATCGCTGGCGCTCATGTCGGGCGTTGGGCGCGGAACGACGACAGAAAAAACAGAAGGGGGCGACTCCGGTCCGCCCCCTTTGTCTCTGCTCAAAACCTACCAGGTGAGCAGCATCTCGTTGTAGCCCGGGCTGCCGCCGCCAGTATTGTCGTAGTTCGAGTATCCTCCATAGATGCCGACCGGCCTGCGGGGGGACATCGCATAGCTCTGCTGGTCGTAGTGCCGGGAGATCGTCCTCGCGTGGACTCGCGCAGGCGCAGTCGCGACGGTACGTCCATAGGGAGCTTCGTACATCTGGGCGAAAGCCGGTGCACCCATAGCCGTCGTGAGGATGGCAATACCGATCAACTTCGTCATGATCTTCATGGCGACACTCCATTGTTGTTCATGATGACGACAGCCGTCATCACCCGCCGCCCAGCACGCGGACGCGCAAATGTGTAGCACCGCAAGAGCGGTTGTTTATTCCCCCGAAATCAAGAGCGACCGGGCACAGATTTGTGAACGGTATTGTGCTGCCATCACAGCATCGCGCCTCACCTGCAAAGCGGGCGAATTCACAATCCGCCGACTCCAGTCAGTAAGGCTGCTGATTGCCCGAGGATGACGTCAGTCGCGCTGCCAACCCACCACCACCAGTCCTTTCGCCGGATCGAGCACCTGCTCTTCGCCGTGCGTGAGCCCGTGGCTTGCCAGCACGTCTTCCGGTGTTCGCTCCGGCACGCCGGGAAAAACCGGCCGGCCGCCGGGCAGCCGTACGCCCGGCGCCCGTGTCAGGTAGAAAACGTCATAGCGATCGAGGAATAGTCCGAACACATCGGTGCCGCCAATGACGCCAACGCCGGCGATGGGCGCCGCGAGCGCGGCCAGGGCTTGCTCGAACGAAGCGCCGGCCGGATTCCAGAACAGCGCCTTTCCATTCGACGGGTCGGCCGCGATGGCGGGGACGTGACGGGTCAGGATCAGGCGGCGGCGCAGATGCGAGCGCGGCTGCTGTTCGTGCGAATGGCGGCCATGCACCACCACATCGACCGCGTCGAGCCCACGCTCGAAGAAGCGCTGATCGGCGTCGAACTTGAGCTGGTCCGGCATGACGCCGGACGCATTCGCGAGCATGCCGTCTTCGGAGACAATGGCATAACCTTCGATGCGGAGCGGCCGGGGCATGGCAGTCATTGTCGGGTCTCTACCGGCAGGCGCAAGCCGGACGTGGGCGTGCGCAAGAGGAAAACGGGCGCATGTGTGCTACCCTGCCCGGACTATGATGAAGCGTGAGACCTTCCCGGTCGCCAATATCTACGTGCCCACCGCGCGCCGCAAAACGCTCGATTCAAAGCGTGTCGACGCGATCGCGCAAAGCATGCTCACCAATGGCCAGCAGACGCCGATCCTGGTCCGCGAGGACGGCGCTCGCTTTGTTCTGGTCGAGGGCCTGCACCGGCTCGAGGCCGCCAAGGCGCTGGGTGAAACCACCATCATCGGCTTCCGTGTCGCCGCCCGGAAGCACTAGACGACACCGGCCGACGTTTTTGCAATATCGTTATTCCGGCAATGTCACCGGGGTATAGCTCCGCGCAACGCCGTCAAACACCGAGACCTGGAGGACCGGGAAGTCCTGCTTGAGTTTCAGGCCAGCCGTCATGGCGTCTTCGGACGTCTCGAATCTGGTTTTCAATTTGCCGTCAACCGACAACATGTAACCGTCGCTCGGCATGACATTCGGGCGCAGATTTGCCGGCTTTGTTTTTTCGCCACTCATGGATCGTTCTCCTTTGCAGAATTTGACTGAAGGTTACGGCGCGTGGCCATCGCGCGGGAAATTTTCAAAACGACATTTATGAAAAATCGGCGGCGACGAGGTCGTAGATACTTTTCCGGCCGCGGGAATAGACTCTTGCGGCGATCGCGTGGATAAATTTCCGGTTCCTGTCGAAAGCCCGCAGATATCCTGCTTCGTCGGGCTCCAGATCGGGCTGAATGTGCTTGAGCGCGTCCCAGGTCACAAAGAACGAACTTTCCATCGAGCGGTCGTAACCCCAGAAGCGCACCGCGTGCCGCGTCGCATCGAAACTTCGGCTTTGATTCGGAAACGACACCGAAAGATTCTCGGCATTCGATGGCCGCCGGCCGAACCAGTTCATTGCGTCGCAGGCCTTCCTGTAAGAGAGACGCCCCCAATGGTCGGAAATCGCAAAGTGAGGGTCACAGACATATAGGTATCGCGCAAGGCTTTAACGAGCCGTGTCTGCCACGAAC